>NZ_KV808295.1:48577-109960 GCF_001812205.1 Rothia sp. HMSC069C10 | reverse complement strand
TAATGCGTCCAAGTTTCGGGGCGCAGTTCATCTCCGGCACGGGGGCTTTTTTGTATAGGTCTATTGCGTGGCACTATTTGGAGGCGCGCGGCTTGGCGAAGCGGCGCTCACCCAGGTACCCGAGCAGGCTACCGAATGCGGTCCACTGTAGTGCCGCCAAAAGCAGGGTGGACAGGTCGGTCACCTCAAAGGAATTGGGGATGACCTTGAACCACAGCAGCGGCAGGTAAATCAGGAACAGAATGGGGGACGCCCACACGAAGAACGGGACGGGGCGCTTAGCCGACGGATACTTAGCTCGTGAGTACGACATTGTGACCTCCAAGGGGTGTCATGATGCTTGAGGCACCAGGGTGCGGAGGGAACTCCGCTGTCACTACATCATAATGCAAAAGGTTCTTGTGAGGCAGGAAAAGGCCGCCGTGCCAGATAGTCTCCGGCGCGGGGGCTTCTCGTATGAGCTTTTGTTAGAGGTACTTCTCCAGGCTGCTCTCCGCCATGCGGGAGAGCTGCTCGCGCACCGTGCGGGCACGAGCCTCACCCACACCGTCCACGGCGCGCAAATCCTCAAGGGACGCCGCCATCAGAGCCTGCAGGCTGCCGAAGCGCTCCACCAGACGCTCAGAAATAGCGTTCGGGATGCTCGGAATACCGGCGAGCAGACGGAAACCGCGAGGCTGCAGGGGGAACTCCAGGTCGGGGTTCTCGCCAAAGCCGACAGTGCGGGCAATCGTGCGCAGATCCACGATAGCCATATCGTCCAGGTTCTGAAGCGCCTCAACGCCGGCGGCGATCAGCTCGTCATTCGTCTCGGGCAGATAGTCGCGCAGAATCAGATCGCTGGCGGTCATCTCGGGGGCGCGCAGCTCCTCCAGCTGCAGGGCAATCAGGCGGCCGTGCACGCCGAGCTCCAGCACGTAGTGGCTGACCTCGCGGATAATGCGGTTCACCATCTCCATACGCTGAAGGGTCATCGCCACATCCGCCAGGGACACGTTGGACTCAATCTCCAGGGCCGAGAGTGAGGAAAGCACCGAACGCAGGCGCTTCTTATAGCTTTCAAGGGTCTGAATCGCCTGGTTCGCGCGGGCCATGAGGTACTGGCTGTCCTCGACCGTGTAGCGGGTGCCGTCAACGTACACCGAAATCATAGACATCGACGCGCTCACCGAAATCACCGGGAAACCGGTCTGAATCGCGGTGCGTTCGGCGGTGCGGTGGCGGGTACCGGACTCGTTCGTGTCAATGGAGGCGTCCGGCATGAGCTGCACGCCGGCGTGCAACAGGCGGGTGGCGTCACGGTCGCAGATGATAGCGCCGTCCATCTTCGCCAGCTCGCGCAGGCGCGTTGCCGAGAACTCGGTGTCGATGTTGAAACCGCCCGAAGACAGGGAGGATACGGTGCGGTCGGATCCGAGTACGATGAGCGCGCCCGTACGGCCACGCATGATGCGTTCCAGGCCCTCGCGGAGCTCGGTGCCGGGGGCGATTCGGGCGATAGTTTTAAGCAATAGGTCACTATAATTCATCTGCACAAAAAACATTGTACCTGTAAGGGTGGTTATTGAGCCAGGTCAGGGGCGGAACGGCGGGCTAAAGTGCCTCAAAAGCGAACGGATATTCTCGATATTTATACGGGAGTGCACGAGGTGAAACTATCTGCATTTAAGGGTAAAAGTGTGTTCTGCGGTACCCCTTTTCGCCGTGACTAAACACCGCGCACCATATCGCCCCAGACCCTAAAATAGACCCATGACCGCGCGCACGAAAAACACCAAAACCGCACCCGCCTACCGCTGCACCGAATGCGGCTGGACCACCGCCAAATGGGTAGGCCGCTGCGGCGAATGCCAAACCTGGGGCACCGTCGAAGAAGCCGCCGGGGGCACCCGTGCGCGCACCCGCGCCGCATCCAGCGTGCAGAAACCCGCCCAGCCCATTGCAGAAGTCGACTCGCGCGTAGCCGCCTACATGAGCACCGGAAACCCCGAATTTGATCGCGTGCTCGGTGGTGGACTCGTACCCGGCGCGGTCATCCTCATGGCGGGCGAACCCGGCGTGGGCAAATCCACCCTGCTGCTGGATGTCGCCGCCACCTTCGCGCGCGGCACCGCCGGGATTGCGGGACAGCAGGGGGCGCAGAATATCGCACCCCAGCCGCCGCGCCCGGTCCTGTACATCACCGGCGAGGAATCCGCCGCGCAGGTCAAACTCCGCGCCGACCGCATCGGCGCCATCGCGGACACCCTCTACCTGACCAGCGAAACTGACCTCGGCACCGCCCTAGCGCATATTGAGCAGGTCAACCCCTCCCTGCTGGTCATCGACTCGGTGCAGACCCTCGCCTCCGCGGAAGTTGAGGGTAGCGCCGGCGGTGTGACCCAGGTGCGTGAGGTTGCCGCCTCCGTGATTGCCGCGGCTAAGGAACGCAATATGTGCACCCTGCTCGTGGGTCACGTGACTAAGGAAGGCACCATCGCGGGCCCGCGCCTGCTTGAGCACCTGGTGGACGTGGTCTGCCAGTTCGAGGGCGATAAGCACTCGAATATCCGCATGCTACGCGCGATTAAGAACCGCTTCGGACCCACCGACGAGGTGGGCTGCTTCGACATGCACGAGGACGGCATCGCACCGGTGCTGGACCCCTCCGGCATGTTCGTCTCCAGTACCCCGCACCCGGTGGCGGGCACCTGCGTGACCGTCACGATGGAGGGCCGCCGACCCCTGCTCGCGGAGGTACAGGCGCTACTGGATCAGGCGGTGGCACCCGCCCCGCGCCGTACCGTTTCGGGCCTGGATTCGGCGCGTATTCAGATGCTGCTGGCGGTGCTGCAGCGCCGCGCCGGGCTGAACGTGGGCAAGCTCGACTGCTATGTATCCACGGTGGGCGGCGCAAAAATTGCCGAGCCCGCCGCCGACCTGGCGTGCGTCATGGCGCTTGCCTCGGCGGCGCAAAATAAGCCGCTACCGCGCAAACTCGCAGTCTTCGGCGAGGTGGGCCTGGCGGGTGAAGTGCGCGCCGTGCCGGGCATCCGCCAGCGCATTGCGGAGGTGGGCCGCCTGGGCTTCACGCACGTGCTGGTGCCCGCCTCCCCGACCGGCGTGGGGGACGTGCCCGAGGGCGTGACCGTGCGTGAGGTAACCACCCTGGGCGAGGCGCTCGCGCTGCTCTTCCCACAGAAGTAGCCGCCCGCGCATCAACAGCATAGAGATAGCGGAGGAGGGGGCTCCCGGCTGGCGTGAATACCGGCCGGGAGCCCCCTCCGCTGTGTCTTGACGGTTGCCACTGACCCCGCTAGAACCCCGCTAGGAGGAGCGGCTCTCTTCCTCGTTCTCGTGCAACATGATGTTGATCGAGCGGGTGTTGAGCTTGTTCGTGCGGTGGGTGTTCACTGCGCTATCGGTCACGTCGTCAACCACCATGGAGTCATCCATGTCAGCGTCAACAATCGGGATTGCCGAGGTACGCGGTGCGTGCTTCGTGACCGCCTCACCCAGGGGTACCAGAACCGCCACGGCATCCTTGTGGGACATACCGGTTGCCTCCATAAAGTCCACCACAATCAGGCGGAGCATCAGCACGAGCGACTCGCCCTCAAAGGTCGCCACACCCATCGTGCGCGGCTCGAGGGTGCCGGCAAGCTTAATCATGCGCTCGCGTGCCTCCATCATGTAGTGCTCGCGTTCGCCCTCCGTTGGGGCAGACATGCCCAAGCCGAGGCTCTGTGCCGCCACCGATAGCTCGGTCAGCGCGTCACTGAGCGAGAGCTGCGCGGCAGTGCGTAGCTGCACGTGGTGAATCGTGGACGCCATGCGGCGGTTGAGCACACGGTCGTTACGGATTGCCAAATCCACCGCGGCTAGGGTCTTTGCCATGCGCGCCAGCTCGCCCTTGCTCTTACGGCTATTCCAGGACAGCTCATTCATACCCTGCGCGGTGATTAGATCGCCTCGGCACGCATCATACAGCGGTTGCAGGGCGCGTGCATCAAGCAGGCTCTGGTACGCCTTGTTGTAGTCGTAGTAGCGGATTGCTTCGGAGGAATGCTGGAAAACCTTCGCGAACGCATCCATGAGAGCCTGCGCGCGGGCACGCGGGTTCTTACGCGGGTCGCGCGGCATCAGGTACATGGCGAGGAACGCAAAGGCGCCACCAACGATACCGTCGAAACTGCGGGTGAACGCATCGTCAGGTACGGGCAGCAGCAACGTGAAACAGGCCTGGAAGCTGAGCTGAATCGTAAAAATAATGCCCTTATCAATAAATCGGGCAATAATCACGGTCAAGAAAAGCACCACTGCCGCCTGCCAGGTGCCGTGACCGAGCAGAATCAGCAGAAGGTCGCCAATGAGAATGCCGAGGGTCACGCCGAAGGAGACCTCAAGGATTCGGCGGGAATGCTTAGCACCGCTTACATAGCCGAGGGATACGAGGGCGGCAACCGGCGCGAAAATGGGTTCCTGGTGGCCCAGGATGTGCTCAGCGAAAAGCCAAGCGCCCATAGACGCCGCAACAATCTGCACAGACTGAAAGAAGTCTGCTCGGACTCGGTGAATACCCTCATGAATGAACTGCCGGGTGTTCTGTTCAGTAGTGCGTAGAATCTCTGCGAATCGTGCCATGGGAACCATCATACCGGCGCGTGTGCCGTGTACAAGGGGGTAGGGGAGTGTTGGGTTGAAGTGTGAGAGACCCCGCGCCCCGGACCCCGCATAGCACCCTGGCTTGGGTGGTTTTTCGCGCGGAAACTTTAGCTCAAGGGCTCAGCCGCGAATCTAGCCGCGGAGGCGCCGCGCTACCTTCGCCAGCAGACCCTGCCGGGCGGGGTGCGTCTCGGCGGGTGATTCAGAATCAGCATCAACGGTGACGGGGCGCATCTGTTCTGCACCGTGTGCCCCGTGAATACCGTGCGCGCTGTACCCGCCGCCGATTGCGCGGGCACGTTCGAGCTGCCGACGGTGCTCGGCATCCCAGGAGTGCGCCCGGTCAGACATTGCCCACTCGAAACCCGCGGTGAGGGAGGTTTCGGTAAAAAGATCGCGGGCGGCGCGGACGGTCGCACCCAGCGGCTCGGGGAGAGCCGGGGTTTGCTCTGAGGCAGGGAAGGGTGCGGGGGCCGTACATTTCCCAGAGCCAAGAATCTGTGCGAGCAGGTAGGCACGCTCGGCTCGCAGAGCCTCCAGCAGCTCGGTGCGGCGTGCATCCGATGCCACTGCCGCGTGCCGCAGGGCGGCGGCAACCATCAGCTCGGGAACGCCACCGGCGAGCATGCCCAGCGGCAGGGTGAACTCGCCCAGCCCGTACTGACGCAGGGCACCGCCCACGCGCATCTGCGTGAAGGCGTCCGGCACGAGGGCGAGCACGGGAATACCCGCCGCGGCAGAGAACACCGCCGGGTGGTAGCGGCTGGTCAGCGTGAACGCCGCGCCACGGTGCACGGTGACGCTCTGGTCGGCGTGCAGAATCGGTAGCAGGGTCGCCGGGGTGGAGGGACTGAGCTGCTCGGCGATGCGCTGGTGCGCCTGAATATCGCCGTTGGTCGGGTCCTGCGGGTCACCGTAGTGGCTCAGGAACACGGGGGCGTAGCCGTGCTCGCGCCACATGCCGTCGAGTAGGCGCGCAATCTGCTGCGCCTGCTGGTTGGTGCATTCGTTGACGGTTACGCAGACGTAGTGCTCCGGCAGCTCATCAAGCGCCTGACCTGCAGAAATACCCTCCGCATAGTGCAGGGTACGCGCTGGGGAAGCCACCGGGTAGTCGGTGGCGTCGTCCACGCTCAGGCGCGCGTCAATACCCCGCTCACGGCACCAAGCGAGGGAAGAACGTTCACGCACCGTCACCGAGCGGGCGGTGCGCAGCATGCGCTCTAGAACCTGCGCGTCCTCGGGGCTGAGGACCGGGCCCAGGGACTGACCGGTCACGTACACGGGCACGCCCGCATGCTCGGCGGCACGCACCGCGGCGGCACGTTCGTAGAGCAGCCAACCGTAACGGGAGTTGAGGTTACCGCCGCCGGAGACCACGATCGCATCCATTGCGGCGATGGAGTCCGCGAACTCCACCATGCGCTCAACGGTCTGCTCCAGCGGATGCAACACCTCGGGCAGCGCCTGCACCTGCGGTAACGCCACCAGCTCGGCGGTGGAGGGGCGCTCCCGGTTGGCGTGCAGCTCCACCAGGATACTCTCGAGCGCCGCGAGGGTCAGCTCGCGTTCAGCCGGTGCCCAGGGGAAGAGGAAGAACGGCAGGTACTCGTAGGGTGCGCCCGCCTCATGAGCAGCCGCGCCGATATAGCGCGCCGAATGGCCCACATCGCGGGTCATGAGGGTGACCGCCGCGCCACCTTCGGAAAGCGCCTGGGCGCTCGCAATGGTCATGGCTTCGTCGCCCACGTGGTAGGTGTGCTGGCCGATATCGCCGATGACGAGTACGCGCGGTGCTTCATTAAAGTGCGGTGCTTCAGTAGCGGGCAGCGCTGTAGAAGAATGATTGTTCTCTGCCACGGCTATGCGTCCTTCTCACCGGTAGAACCAGTCTCAGTACCGCGACGAGCCTGAGAACGCTGATTGAGGGAACGCTTCGCCAAGGAACGCAGCGCGCGGCCCGGGGTGCGCAGGTGCTTCAGAACCCGCAGACGCTCCTCAATAGCCTGCTGGCGGTTCTCAATAGCCTGCTGACGGGCCTCGATACGTTCCAGGCGGCTCTCAATAGAGCGCAGAATATCTAGGGATTCGCGGGTCAGATCGTGCCCGTCAATCACGCGACGCTCCAGGTCAGCCGCCAAATGCGCCTGATACAGGTACGCACCGGGTCGGGCACCCGCCTGCAGATCCTCGCGGATAGCGCGGGCACGCACCAACGAATCGAAGCGGGCATGATCAGCCTGACGCTTCACGCTATTTGCCTCAGCACCTTCTGCGTCGGGGCGTAGCGACCAGTACGCCAGCGGCTCATCCACCAGCAGAATATCCGCAACGGAGGCGGCACGCATGTTGAACTCCCAGTCGCCGACCACCGGCAGGGACTCGTCGTAGAAACCGACCAGCTCGTGTAGGCTGCGGCGGTAGAGAATACCGATTGGCACGGCACGGTTCGTGCGGAAGAGGAACTGCAAACCCATGCCGGGCAGGCCGTCGTGGAAAATACGCTCCTCGTACACCTCGAACTCGCCGTCGGCGTTCTCACGTTCGTACCGCTCCACAACGCGGGTGGTGCACATGAGCGCGCCGCTCTCTTCCAGCGCCGCGACGGTGCGCTCCAGGAACTCGGGTGCCCACAGGTCGTCGTCATCGTGAATCGCCACGTATTCGGAGGTGGTCGCCGCCAAACCGGCGTTGGATGCCGCCTCCATGTTGCCGCCAGCGGTGGTCAGCAGCTGCACGCGGCTGGAATCCTGCGCGTTAGAACCCAGCAAACCCAGCGGGGAAGCCTCAATGACGGCGCGGGTTGCCTGCTCGTCGCCTCCGTCGTTAATCACGCAGACCGTGTAGTCGGTGAAGGTCTGCTGCGCAATATTCTCCAGCGCGCGGCTCAAGAAGCGGGGGCGGTCCTTTGTACGGACCAGAATAGCTACGGTAGGAGAAGACATAACCACAATCAGTCGAGGGTGAATGGGCCCGTGCCAGCCCAAGAACTCAACCATTATGAGGGTGTGCACCGTTCAGACTCAACCCGCCGCCCGGCTAACCCGCGACAGTGAGCATGCAGGGGCATGCACCGCCCCTAAAATCTAGTGGATGGACTGTAGAGCCACCATCGCCAGCACTCCGAACACAAAGCACGCCGGAATGGTCACCAGCCACACCAGAAGAATCTGCAGAACAATCCTGGACTTCAACGCGTTAAAACGCTGATTCACGCCCGCGCCGAGCGCCGATGCCGTTGCCAGGTGCGAGGAGGAGAACGGCACCTGCAGCAGGAAGTAGCCGATTACCTGCACCACAGCGGTGGTACCCTGAGCGACCGCACCACGGAACGGGTCTAGGCGCACCATCTTGTAGGCGAAGGTGTAGCCGATGCGGCGGCCACCGGTCAGCGTACCGGCACCCAGGCTGAGGGCAATAATGATGGTGCCCAGCAGCATCCCGCCCCAGGTGAGGGACTGAATCAGCGCCGGATCCATGATGCGTTCGCTCAGTAGCGCCCACAGCAGCAGGTACAGGTAGCCGGTCTGCAAGCCGTGTAGCAGCGAAATTGCGGAGGCAGACACCGCCAGCACCTCGCGGGCATGCTGATTCACCAGGCGCGGGTTGTGGCCGACCACCAGCCGGTAGAACGGCACCACCATCAGCCAGGACAGCAGAAAAATGAGCGGCGGCAGGTAAAAGAGCGGCAGCAGGGTCGCCCCAAAAATATGCGGCAGGAAGGCGAGAGAACCAAAGCCTTCAGCGGCGCTGTCACTCCTCGTCTGGGTCCACCAGCTCACGCCGGCGAGGGCACCGACCAGTGCGTGAGTCGAGGAGGACGGCAACCGCAGAAACCAGGTGAGCACACCCCAAATAGCGCAGACGAGTAGCGCCGCAATGATGCCGTTCAGGCCGGTGGTGCCTTCCGGGGCACTCACCCACGAGGCGGAATACTCACCGAGCAGCAGAAACGCACCGATTACACCGAGCACGTTGAAGAGCGCGGCAAGGTACAGGGCGGAGCGTTCGCCAAGGGCGCGGGTACGCACCGGAACAGCGACGGAGTTGGAGGCGTCGTGCACACCGGTAACGTAGACCGCGGCAATGAAGGCGCAGCAGGCTAGAAGACCCAGGAACATTAGGATTCCTGAACGATAATGCGGCCGATCTCGGCAGACACATCACGCATAGCGTTGGAGGCGGCGGTCAGCTGCGCCAGGAAGGTGGCGTAGCGGCGGTACCGTTCGGGGGTGTAGCGTTCGGCAATGTACGCGTCGTACTCTTCGGCGGTGCGTAGCGCCTGGCGGGAGATGCGCAGCATGTCCATCCAGTAGTTGTCGAGGCCGCGAATATCAGCAAGCTTGGGGATGACGGCGGCGGTCAGCACCGCCTGACGCTGAATGATGTCCAGGATTGAGGTGATGTGCGTGGCGAAGCCGTCAATGCTGTGCAGGGACAGCACGTGCGCGGCGCTGGTGAGCTTCTCAACAGCGTTGGTGAGCTTGCGTGCCAGCGTGTACAGGTCTTCACGCGGAATCGGCGGGGAGAAGGAGCTGCGCACCTCGGTGAGGGTGCGGAACAGCAGGTTCGTGGAGTCCGCCTCGTGGGTGAGCATGCGTTCGAAGAGTTCGGGGTACTCCGCGACGGGGGAGCCGACCATTTCTGAGAGCAACGCAGCGGCCTCACCGACCTGCGCTGAAATTTCAGCGAGGGAGGCGAGGGATTCGTTGGCGTGGGGGAAAAGTCGGTGCAGCATAGTTCCCAGTCTAACCAGTATTGGGTGGTGCGGGTGCGCATAGCCCGCGCGTATCTCATGAGCGCTCGAGCTTCAGACACAACTGCGTCGGGCTGACGGCGGCTTCTAGACGGGGTTTTAAGCAAAAAACGGTGGGGGTCGATTTCTCGACCCCCACCGGAACGTTTAGGGATGTCGGGTTGGGAGCGCCTCTCGGCGGAAGGCCGCTCGAAGCGGCTAAAGATTTGGAGCCCGGGGCTACCTATTAGCAACCCGACATCTTGTAATTATTATCCACCCGAACCCGGCGCAGAGTCAATCGGAAACAGGCTTTTCAGGCCTTTGCGGCCCAATGTGGAACCTGTGCCAATTCGCGGCACGAACCCGTATTTTTGCGCCCCGCAACGTTGTAGAAGACTAGAATGCTTCGATGTTGGTCTGCGATTTTTCCTGCGCAGAACCAGCCCCCGAGCCCCCATTAACCTGCTGACTAGCCTCAACGGCGCGTAGCTGGGCGGCGACCGCCTCCAAATCGTGCGCGATCTGCTCCATCTGCTGAGCCTGACGCGGCAGACGAGCACGACGCTCCACCGCCTCACGCTTCACCTCGTGGCTGCCCGGAACCGCACCATCCTGCCCGGCAGAGCGCGCATAATCGGTGCGGATACCCAACGCCACCACGTGCGCAAACGCGGCGCAACGTTCCATCGCAATGTCCATATCGCCGGTGTACAGGCCCGCCAGGATCTCATCAATCGTGCGGACCACCTCGTCGGCACTCGGCGGGTCGGGAACACCCGCCACCACGTGCGAACGGTAATCCTCCGCCATGCCCAGCTCAAAAGCGCGGCTCACCCCGCGCGGCGAACGATGCACCACGTCCCGCAGCCAGTACATGCGCCACAGCGCACCCGGCAGGGAGTGGGCGCTCGCGTGCGACCAGAGTTCGGCGAGCATCTCAATACCGTAGTCGTCGGTGAAGCTGACGAGCCGTTCGGTCATCTGTTCGTCGGTGCCGCGTCCGCGCATCAGCAGGATGCGTGCGGAGGCGTGCGCCGCCTCTTCGCGTGCGGCGGGGTCCATGCCGCCTTCGTGGCGTTCAAATTTCTCGGCGGAGTAGAGGACGGGGCGGTGGTGGGTACGGTGTCGTGCGCGTCCGGAGGCGCCGGTTGATGATGCGGGTGTAGACATAGGATTTCCCAGTGTACCGTTCATTGGCTGGGGGCCGGTAGTGTATAGTATTTCTATCTGCACACTTTCAGTTTTGTGTGGATAGGAGCGCCTTTAGCTCAGTCGGTAGAGCTACGGACTTTTAATCCGCAGGTCGTGGGTTCGAGCCCCACAGGGCGCACTAGCCGACCCGTCGCCTCCCGCTTTGCGGGGGTCGGCGGGTTTTTGCGTCTTCACCCTCGTGTGCGGGGTTTTACCCCGTGTTGATTCCGTGTGGTGGGGCGTGTCCTGCCGGGTTGGCCTGGCAGTTTTTGATTTGTGTACGTTGACCCGAAAAGATGAGGAAACCCGTGAGCGTCACCATTAAGAACCCCGAAGAGATCACGATTCTTGCCACTGGCGGCACGATCGATAAGTTCTATTCGGTGGCGGGCACCATGGATATTGGTGAGCCTGCCGCTAAGGACCTGCTGGACCGCGTGATTACCGATATCCGTTTTGATATTCGCCCGCTGATTGGCAAGGACAGCCTGGACATGACCGATGAGGATCGTGCCGAGCTGACCGAGGTGCTGAACGCTGTCACTAACGACCAGGTGCTCATCACTCACGGCACCGACACCATGCCGGAGACCGCCCGCTACCTGCTGGAGCACGCCGACCTGGGCGATAAGGTTGTGGTGCTGACCGGTGCGATGCAGCCCGCCGTGATGGCTCGTTCGGATGCCGGTTTCAACCTGGGTGCCGCTATTGCCGCACTGAATCTGCTGGAGCCGGGCGTGTACATCAGCATGAGCGGTCGTATTTTCCCTGCTGAGAGCGTGCGTAAGGACCGTTCTCGCGGTATTTTTGAGGGCTAAGATGGCTGATTCCGCTCGTATGCGGCGGGGTGAACCGGTTTCTGCCGCTGAGCTTGCGCCGGTGGCGGGCTCCTCGGATCTTGTGCCGCAGGAGCATATGTCGCAGGCGCAGCTCATGCAGCTGCAGGCTATGGATGAGCTGGAGCAGCAGGCTGACGAGTTCTGGAATGTCACCAGTGATTACCCGCTGCCGGCTAAGAACCTGTACCTGGTGCGTGTGCTACTGCTGGTCGTACCCTCGCTGATTACTGTTTATTACTTTATCCGCGTCACGCTTTTCCCGATTGGTGCGGTGCCGCTGGTCTATCTGGTGATGCACATGTGGGTTGCCATGATTTACCGGGCGAACCGTTCGGTGAAGTTGGTGTTGCTGGCGAATGCGGCATCCGGGGTTGCGGCGGCCATTATGACGGCGTTCTTTGCCTATGCGCTTGTGACGGTGCAGGGCCCGCAGACGCTGCTGGACCGTGTGGGCGTGTTCTATACGGTGGGCCTGCTGACGGTCATGGCGTCGTTCGCATTGGAGGTTCTGTTCTCGCTGTTCTATAGTTTGGCGGTTCGTAGGAGCTTGCGTTTGACGCGGCAGAAGCAACAATCGGAGCAGCAGGGCGCAGAAGAGCAGAAAGCAGAGGAACCGAATCCGGCAGAGCCGAATACCGAGGCGCCGAACGCTGAGGCTTCGCAGGTAGCGGAGTAGGGCTAACGCGCCCCGGCGGGCGGGGATTCTACCCCGCGTATCCGCGCCTCCGACGGGGTGATAACGAGGCGATAAGCGGCGGTGTGACACGCTCCCCGCGACGCCCAGCTACTGCTCAGATTCCCTTAAAGTACGCGTGATACGGTAGAGACAGAAACACGACCCGCACCTGCCAGGAGGCCACCCATGGGCGCTACACACCTGAACACAGATGCCGCTTCATCCGCAGAACACCCGGATGAAGATATCAGTATGCAGACCCGCTTTCAGGCGCCTATCCGTCACGTGACTCCTGCTACGCCGGAGGTGTCCGTTCCGCTGAACGTGCCGCCGGTGGTGACTGGTTCGCATCCGGTTATTTCGGCGACTTCTACCGTCATCATTCAGGATGGTACGAACCCTCCGATTGTGGTGCGTACACACCCGACGGGTCCTCTACCGCCGTTCCCGGGGCAGGGTCAGGTTCCCGCTTTTCTGCGCACCTATACCGCTGATGAGGTGAAGGAGCGCAAGCAGAAGCTCAAGAAGAACCTGCTGGTCCGCGCGGTTATCCTGTGTATTTTGACTCTGGTTGAAGGCCTCATTATCTCCCAGTACACGCAGCCGTTGGCGATTTGCTTTGGTTTTGTGGCGGCGCTTTACCTGGTGGTTCAGATGTGGCCGCTGATGCGCCCGCCCAAAGACTCGGCGGATGCCTCCGTATATAGCGTTTGGGCTATATGCTCCCTGATTGGGTATGTTGCCGTGGGGCTGGTGCTTTCACCGATTACGTTCCTGCTGCTGATGCTCGACTGGGCTGGGGTTTCGATGGGGCTTGACCCCCTGCTGATACTTGTTGTCTTGGGCTTGGTCTGGTTGAGCGAGGTCGGTTTATCGTTGCTGACCATTTACCGCTTCAACAACTTGCGAATTGCGATGGCGAACCGGGCAGATTCTCCGTTGCTACCTGAAAGTATTTCTGCGACGGTTGACCCGTCCACTTCTGCCTAAAGTTTTTTGAGGCGGCGCGGTAGATGAACGCCGCGCCGCCACCCACACACCACACACTCGCTCATACATCTTCCACACACACTATCAGCCGACATTCGAAAGATTCAGCTATGTCCGCCGTCGAGTCCTCTCCGCCATCCGCTCCGAACACCACGCATCCTACGAAGCCTGCCACCCCCACTCTCGTGTCTGTGGCGGGTTGGGTTCTGCTCGCTATTGCCGTGGGTTGGCTGGTGCTGATTGGGTACACGGGTGTCACGTATGCGACGACGCAGCTGTCGCATTTTTCGACTTGGCGCGCCCAGTCGCTGGTGGAGGCGCAGGCGTACTATCCGGTGATGTTTTTGCTGGTCAGCGCCTTCGGTAACGTGACGTTGCACGGTTTCTGCACTGTGGCGTACCTGCGTGGTTACCGTTGGGCGGCGCTGGTGCTGTCGGTGGCGTTGGCGCTGGGTGTGTTGGCATCCCTGCTGATTATGCTGGCAGTCGCGGCTCTTCTGGGTACGTTGAATGGTGCGCCGAGCCAGGATGTTGAGCTGCTGCTCAGTAGCGCCTCCCCGCTGTACACGCCGGTATATATTGCTGCACCGTACATGCTGGTGTGTGTGGTCGCGTTGGCGTTGGTGTGGTCGCGTCAGTCGCGTTCGTACATGGAAGCGCGCCGTGATTGGCGCCTGCGCCGCAGCGAGGACTACCTGATTTAGCCTTGCAGATTCTGGCTGCGGGTCCCGGACCTGCGGCTCACCGATAACTTTATTCACCCAACCACAGTTAGGATGACTCGTGCACCCTACTTCCGAACCTGCGCACGAATCCACATCGCAGACTACCCCCGGCGCTGCTAAGCGCACATATGATGAGCGGGCGGCGTTTGAAGAGGCGAAAAGAAACCTTGGCATAGTTGGCGATAGGGAACAGGAATTTAACCGGGGACTGGAGCTTCTTGGTAAAGCCTATTCCATCAGTATGACTCTCATCCTGGTGTATTTCCTCCTGGATGCGTACCAGATTATCGTTACCGCGGGCCGGAGTGTGAACATCGGCTCGTTCCTTAGCTATGCCCTGCCGAAGGTTCTGTCTGACGCTGTCTTGGTGGTGCCGTTCCTCTGGTTCGTTCTGGACTATACCAAGTCAGGGTACGTTAATCCGCGCCGCCTGCTGATGCTGTACCTTCTGCTGTGTTCCTTGAGCGGTGTGCTCTCTTTTGCGGGTGTCTTTGGTCTGGCTCAGGTGCTTTTCCCTGCGTTTACCGCACTGGATCCGGTGTCGCATCCTGCCGCTGCTTCGTCTATGGTGTCGCAGGCTCTGGTCGGGGTGATTACGGCGGGTAGCGCCGTTCTCCTGTTTTTGCTGACTCGCCCGGCTGTGGGCGTGGTCCCGAGCCCCGCGGCGATTCGGGAGCAGATGCAGATCATCAAGGACAGCATGGCGGATGATGAGGAAGAGCCGACCCGTGAGGATGTTCTTCGTCAGCTTGAGAAGGAAGAAGGCCCGGTCAAGGACTCTACCGAGCAGCTGTTGCGTGAGCTTTCTGCCGATTATGCGCTCTCGAATGATCCGGTGGAGAAGAACCGCCTGCTGGCTGAGATACAGCAGATTCAGCGCGCCCAGAAGACGGGTGTAAAGCCTAACTTCGGAGGCACGTCTGGCGGGTCGGCTAAGCCCCAACAGGAAGCGCACGAGGGTGCGGAGGCGACCGCCGCCTCCACCGCGCCTGCCGCCCCTCAGGTGGTGCTCCCGCCCCGCCCGAAGACGCTGCGCGGCGTCATGTGGCTCGCTACAGCCATTATTATTCTGTCCGCAATCCAACGTATCTATGTATCTATCCATAACGAAGTGCCAGACCGCGTTATGGAAAATATGCCGGGCATCATCATTTCAGGCATATTTGCTACCTTCATCTTCTCTCTCATACCGATTTTCGTCCTCCGTCGACTGTGGAAGGGCCGTAGATGGGCGTACTTCCTCACCCTCTTCGGTAGTGCTTTTGTGGTTTTTATCGGGGCGATGAGTTTGCAATCTTTCATCTCGGCTGATTATTTCTCCAGGCTGGCGGATGAGTCGTTGACTTCAAGGCCCCGAGACTACGTAGTTTCCATCGTGGTGAGTGACATTATGGGAGCTTTTCTTACGGCCTTCTACCTGCTGATAGTCGTGCTGCTCATGAGCCGTCCCACCAGGTCGTTTATGGCTACCGCGAGGTTGGCATGGATAGAAGCACGTGAACAGGTGAACGCCGGTGACGGTTGGATTGTTGCGCATCAGGATGCAGAAACGCGTACTCACCTGGAAGAAGAACAGACACGCAGGGAAGAGAAGGAAGCTAACCGACGCGCTGAAGAAGCGGCCGCGCAACAGTACAAGACGACCCGCCGCACGGATGCGAGGAGGAACTCCCGCAACGAACAGCGTGGCTATAAGGATACTTCCGTGTACACCGAGGAAGGCTACCGCCTCAACTAGGGCGGGAAGCCCCTCCCCATGGGGAGACTCTTTGCCACCCGCCCTGCGCTATAGCGTGCGGGGCGGGGGTGCGAAGAGAAGAAAGGAACAACGATGTCAGAACGTACCCCAAAGCAACCGCTAAACGATCCGGAGTACACGGTCCCCGAGTACAGCGTGCTGTTGCCCTCCGACGAGGCTGAAAATAGCACGGTGGAGAGTGGCGCGGCAGAGGACAACGCGCCCGGTGACAGCGCCCCCGAGCACGCCAGCACCCCCAAGCAAACCACTCCCGGCTACCGGGAGGCGACCGCTGGCTACACTGCCGCCTCTGAGCAGATAATTCCGGAGCGCCCGAAGGCTATGCGCAGCGTTATGTGGTGCGCTGCCGCCATTATCGTGCTGGGGCCCCTGAGTAATTTTCTGCCGATTCTAAGCTGGTCGTATATCGATTTTGAGATGGTGGTGAGTGTTTTCTTCTCTGCCCTGGTGGTTACCCTCATCATCTCCGCCATCCCAATTTTTATTCTCTGGAAGATCTGGGATGGCCGCGAGTGGGCGCGCATTCTTACCATCATCTACTGCGCTCTCGCGGCTGCTAGCGGTGTGCTTATTCTTGCGGATAATTTCTCGGGGTTAAGCTCTAGAGCGGCTGCGGCGTCCAGCCTGGTGCGTATCCTGAGCGGCGTTTTTACGCTCGTTCTCTACCTCCTGATGATTGTGCTGCTGACTCGTGCTCCTATTAGGGCGTACACCCAAATCGTTAGCGGGGCACGTGCACTAGAACACCAGCAGATGATGTCTGAGACGAGACAGGCTGCCGGTCAGGTACCGGCGGAACTTCGAGAGCTTTTCGCTGATGATGAGGACGGCGAACGCACCTCATCAGGGGAGAACACCCCTCGACCCCCGCACCGTAGCGCGGGATGGGGAACATAGAAAGGAACAATGATGTCAGAATACGGATCTCCGGGGCTAGCCCCGCACTACCAGCAAAACCAGCCGTATCAGCCGCATTCTAACGGCCGCCCCGCTGCTCTGATATGGGTAACGGTGCTTACCGTGCTAGTTATTCTGATTGGGACAACCCAGTCTACTGTGGGTGCTTTGGAGCGGAACCACACCTCCATGAATTCAGAGGCGCTGGTGCAAGTAACGATCCCTGCACTGGTCAAAATTATCCTGTTGGATGCGGTGACTCTTATTGCTCTGCTGTTCCTCTGGTTGAGGCGTAATTGGGCGCGTATCGTCAGCATTGTTTTGAGTATTCTCGGTGCGCTGGGCGGTCTTTTTTCTATTTTTGGTTCCGTCATACTCTTCAACTCTGTTGATGTGCAGGCGCTGAGCGGCGCCGAGCTGGCGCACTTCATTTTTGTCCTTGTGTTGGTGAATCTACCTACCGTCTGCCATGCGGTGATAGCGGTATTGCTGTTCACTCCAGGTATGCGCCGATACACGTACGCGGCTGGCTCATACTAAAGGCCTGTTGGCGTGAGAAGGCTGTGATAGAGCCCGATGCGTGAGCATCAAACAGAGCTTGCTGTGGGTGGCAAATTTCTGCGCCTCTTCCGTCGGACTTCTAAAGGCGAAAGGGTGGGGATACCAAACGGTATCCCCACCCTTTCGCGTTAAACATCGAAATCTTCTAGCTGGTAAAACCCTTTGAGTTGCCTAAAAGGTTCCAGGCTTCGTATAAAAACTCTACAAGGCCCGAAGAACTTACTCTATACTGAAAAAGTATTATTCTCTCAGCTAACTACATCAAATAACCCTTTTGGGTAGATTTCACGTAAATCTACCCAAACAAGGGCAATAATCACCGACTTACGCACCATAGTGCGAGCATACGAGAGAAAGAACGATGATGTTGAACAATACTTCCGGTGCCTCCGCGGGCACGCTGGCACCTCAGCCTAGCGCCGCAGCATCGAACTTTCCGGCACTGAACTTTGCGGCACCCGCCGCAGTGACGCCTCAGTTTCTGGTTCCTGCTGGTGTCCACCCCGTACACAGCGCGCCAGGCACTCAGCGTGCTATCAATCTTCCGTCGCGCCCCATTGCCATCTGGGCTGTATCCCTATTCTTGGTGCTGTACATGTCCACATACCCTCTACAGCCTCTTGTGGGTCTAGAATTTACGGGCGCTTACATGTTTGCAGGTATGACGATGGGGCTTACGATGGTTCTCCCCATTGTCCTTGGAGCAGTCTCTGCCTGGTACCTCAATGAGGGTTATGAGTGGGCGCGAGTGGTGATTATTATCGAGGGCGCGTTACGCATGATCCTGGATATTGTGTATGTAGGTCTCTGTGCCCACGTTTTCTTTGACAATGGATACAATTCGCAAATGCTTAGGGTGTTGTTCTTTGGCCCGTTTATGACCCTTGAAGTCTTGTGCGCGAAGCTCGCCTTTGATTTTATCAGCCGCATCGTGATTATTGTTCTTCTCTGCCAGCCGCAGGTGGGGCGGTACATCCAAATGCGTGGAGGCCTGCGACGCATGGGCGTAAAGTAACCTCGCGGAGGTGTAGCTGGCTTCCGGGGGCATCACCTCCACCGGGTTTGAGAGAACGCAAAAAGGTGGGGATACCAAACGGTATCCCCACCCTTTCTCATCCCCGGCTCAGCAGCCGAGAAGGACTCACGTATTACTCAGCAGATTCCTGCTTCGCCTTCGAACGGCCACGCAGGTACTCGATAATAACCGGCACCACAGAAACCGCCACAATAATCACAGCAATGTACTCAATGTTGTTGTGCACGAACGGAATACCGCCCAGCAGCACACCCGCCAGACCAATCAAACCAATCCACGCAACCGCACCAACAACATTCCACAGGTGGAACTTCTTACGGTCGTACGAAGAAATACCAGCCGCAAGAGACACAAAAGTACGAACAATCGGCACGAAACGACCCAGAACCAGAGCCAAACTACCGCGCTTCTGGAAGAACTCCTCAGTAGTGTGCAGGTTCTTAGTGCTCAGAATCTTCGCGTCATCCTTGAAGATCTTACGGCCGTAACGGGCACCAATCTGGTAGCCAACCTCAGCGCCAGCAATAGCAACCAGCACCAGGACCGGGAAAGCAACCCACAGGGACAGGCCCATCTGCTCATGAAGCATACCCAGAGCAAAAATCAGGGAGTCACCCGGAAGAACCGGGAAAAGAACACCGGACTCAATAAATACGATAATTGCCGAAACAACCAGAACCCAGGGGCCGGTATCGAGCAGGAACTGCTCAAGGTCGAGGCCCAAGAGCGCAACCGGAAGATGCGCCAAAGCGATGGCAAGAAAAGTCATGAAAAATCCTGAACTGTGAGTGGACCGCACGCACGGATCGGCGGCGGAATAACACCAGCATAGAAAGTGTACCTATGGTGAACATTGTGCAAAACTATGCGGAGGCTGTGTATTACTGGCACAATTCTACCGGCATTTACGCCGGACGCACGGGTGAGCGAGGCGTAAATCTCCCCACCATCGCGGCTAAACAGCCGGAGGTGACGCGGCGCTCGCACGCTTCCTCAAGAAATGACTATCCGCAGAGCCGGGCGATACCGGGGTGTGACATGATGGAAAGAGAGCACGGCGCGTCGCGGCGTAGCGATTGACCCAACCATCCACCGTTGGAGAGAACCATGAACCCCGAACAGCCAGCGTCCAGCCCCGCCGATCTCCTGCATGCTGAAGCCCGTGAAGTGTTGCGCTGCCTCACCGGCGTCACTAATGCCGAGTTCCACGACGGCCAGTATGAGGCGATTCGCGCCCTCGTAGCCGACCGCGCCCGCACCCTCGTCGTGCAGCGTACCGGCTGGGGTAAGTCTGCGGTCTACTTTATTTCTTCCCTGCTGTTGCGTGCCCGCGGTATGGGCCCGGCTCTTATCGTCTCCCCGCTGCTTTCCCTCATGCGTGATCAGGTTGAGGCGGCATCCCGCGCGGGAGTGCGTGCCGCCATGGTGAACTCCGCGAACGTCACCGAATGGGATGAAATCCGTACCCGCCTCGAAGCTGACGAGCTTGATGTGCTCCTGGTGGGCCCCGAACGCCTCAATAACCCGGCGTTCCGTGAGCAGTGGCTGCCGTACCTGCTGCCGCGCCTGGGTCTGCTCGTCATTGATGAGGCGCACTGTATTTCTGACTGGGGCCATGACTTCCGCCCCGACTACCGCCGTATTGGTTCGCTCATTAGATCTCTGCCGGTGGGTGTGCCGGTGCTGGCGACTACCGCAACCGCGAATGACCGCGTTAGCCGCGATATCGCCGAACAGCTCAGCACCGATACCACCGCACCCGTGCATGTGCTGCGTGGTCCGCTGTCCCGCGAGTCCCTGCGCCTGGGCGTTCTGACCCTGCCCCATGAGGCGCAACGCATCGGTTGGCTGCTCACGCACCTGAACAGCCTGCCCGGTTCGGGCATTATCTACACGTTGACTGTCTCTGCGGCAGAAGATACCACAAATGCTCTGCGTGCCAGCGGCTACAAAGTGCTCGCCTACACCGGCAAAACTGACCCGGATGAGAGGCTGGTTGCAGAGCAGGCACTCAAGGAAAACCGGGTGAAGGCTCTTGTCGCGACAAGTGCCCTCGGTATGGGTTTTGATAAGCCTGATTTGGGTTTTGTCGTGCACCTGGGCGCGCCGTCGTCTGCGGTGAGCTACTACCAGCAGATTGGCCGCGCCGGACGAGGCGCCGTCAACGCTGATGTTCTGCTCCTGCCCGGTCGTGAAGACCGCGCCATTTGGGAGTATTTTGCGACAGCCTCCATGCCTAACGAGGAGCAGGCGTTGGCGGTGCTGGATACCCTCGCCCAGTCCCCGGAGGGGTTGAGCATTACCGCGTTGGAGGCGCGCGTTCAGTTGCGCCGCTCCACCCTGGAGCTTCTGCTGAAGGTGCTGGATGTTGAGGGTGCCGCCGTGAAGGAAGGCAACTATTGGCGTCGAACCTCTTCGCCGTGGCAGTACGATAGTGCCCGTTACGCGGCGGTGGCGCAGGCGCGTGTGCTGGAGCAGAACGCTATGCTCGAGTATGAACGCACTAGTCAGTGTCGTATGCTTTTCCTGGCTCAGCAGCTTGATGATGCTTCCGCGACTGCTTGTGGTCGTTGCGATGTGTGTGCGGGTCCCTGGTACCCGGTTGAAGTTCCTGCTGAGGCGCAGCAGGCGGCGCAGAGTAGCTTCAATACGGTGGGTGTGCCCCTGCAACCGCGCCGTATGTGGCCGAGCGGGCTGGATCAGCTGATGGGTGCGGATGCGCCGCGCGGTCGTTTGTCTAAGGATGAGCAGGCTGAATCCGGTTACGCTTTGGCGCGTCTGAGCGACATGGGGTACGGTACTCGTCTGCGTGAGTTTCTGGCGACGAATGAGCTGGGTGAGCCGGTTGATTCTGAGGTCCCTGCCGAGCTGGGTCGTGCTTGCGTGAAGGTGCTTGCCGCTTGGGAGTGGTCTGAGGCGGGTCGTCCGGTGGCGGTGTTGACTCTGCCTTCGCCGGTGCGTCCTCGTTTGGCTCAGTCCCTGGGTAGGGGATTGGCGTCGGTGGGTCGTCTGGTGGATTTGGGCTGGGTGTCTCTGGTGGGGGAGCCGCGTTTCTTTGGCGGTAATAGCGCGTTCCGTTGTGCGGATGTGCTGCGCTCGTACCGGGTGCCTGCAGAGGTTCTGGACTATGTGCGTGAGCATCGGTGCCCTGTTCTGCTGGTTTCTGATGTGGTGGATTCGCGGTGGGCGTTTACGGTTGTGGCGCGTGAGCTGCGGCTGGCAGGTGCTTCTGCGGTGTATCCTTTCTCTTTGGCTGCCACCCACTAGTTGCGCCCATTAGTGTTTATTTATTCCCCTGACGAGGTTGTATGTCATATTCGGAATATTCAAAATTGACGGTCACAGACGGTTCTTCCGCTGTGCTCAGCGATATTCCCGCTCGCCCCGAACACGGCGAGTGGATGGTCCGCGCCCTCGCCGAGGGTGCCGCCGCGGGTGAGCGTGGCGAGATCCCTATCGGTGCTGTGGTGGTGGATGAGCAGGGCGTCATTATTGGTTCGGCGGGCAATACCCGCGAGCGGGAGCATGACCCCAGTGCCCATGCGGAGGTGAATGCGATTCGTCAGGCGGCGGCGCATCGTGGTCAGTGGCGCCTGGACGGGTGCACGCTCGTGGTGACGGTTGAGCCGTGCCTGATGTGCGCCGGCACGATCCTGGCGTCGCGCGTTTCGACGGTGGTTTTTGGAGCCTGGGAGGAGAAGACGGGGGCTGCTGGCAGTCGTTACGATGTGCTGCGTGACGGCAGGGTTGCTCCGGCTCCCGAGGTGTATGCGGGTGTGTGTGCTGATGAGTGTGCGCAGCTGATGGTGGACTTCTTTAAGGAACGCCGCCCCTGATCGCCCCTAGGCCTCACCCCTAAAAGATGGTTCGTAAAACGCGAAAAGCCGTGCAGAGATTACGTGGCTTTTCGCGTTATTTGTACGAAAAACCCGATTTATTTGAAAAATACTTCAAAAATTTCAAAAATGACCCCTGAATTTCAAGAAAAGCCCACCACATCACACATAACCGGGTCTACCATATATAGGCATTGGAGCCTCCGCCTGCCCGCGCTTGACGTTTAATACCCCGCGCGGTGCCCGCGGATGACTCCCAGAAACTCACCCGAACCATCCATTCTCTGAGGGGATCTAACCGTGTTAAGCGTTGACAATATTTGGGCGAAAGGGCGCCACACTCCGCTTTTTGACCGCACCACCTTCTCAGTGGGTGAGGGTGAAGTCATTATTGTTCAGGCGGATAGCCAGTTGGAGCGTACCTCTCTCGCGTTGGCGCTGACTGGTCGCCTTCCCCTGTCCGGCGGCACGATTAGCTGGAGCGAAGGCGATGATGAGCCTCGCCCTATTTCGATGAAGCGTCTGCGTGCTCTCAGCAGCGTGGTGGACTCTCCTGATGTGACCGCTCCTGAGCAGCATATGCGCGTGCACGATTACGTGTCGGAGATGCTCTCCTATAACCTGCCGATTTTTGGTCGTTCCCGCGCGAGCCGCTGGCTGGCCGAGCGCGGTCTTGAGGACCTGGACGGCTTGTGGATGGACGAGATTAGCGGCGAGATGAACATTGAGCTGATGGCTGCTTTGGCGCAGCATAGCCCCTCTGACTTGCTGGTTTTTGATACTCCTTCCCGCCACCTGAACCATACGTACATGTGGCTTCCGTACCTGGAGGAGCTTGCCGCCGATGAGGACCACCCGCGCACGGTGGTGGCGATTGTGCCTCATATTTCTGAGTCTTGGCATGGTGCGCGTGCTGTGGTCGGTCGTGCCCCTGAGGAACAAGCCTCTGAGGAAAACGTGTCGGCTCCTGTTGAGGGCGAGATTGAACCCTCCAATGATTCCCCCGAACATGGCGAAAACGCTGAGAAGGAGTAAGAATGACTGTTCTGCGTGTTGCACTCGTTGAGCTGAAGCGCCTGACCAGCGGTGTTCTGCCGGTTCTGGTGCTGCTTGCGATGTCCTGCATTCCTCTGCTGTACGGCGCCCTGTACCTGTACGGTAACTGGGATGCTTACGGCCATGTGAATGGCATTGTGGGTGCCCTGGTGGTTGAGGATGAGGGCGCGGAGGATTCTGAAGGTAAGCAGGTGAACACCGGTGCTGATGTGCGCCAGTCCCTGCTGGATGCTGGCACGTTTGATTGGCGTCAGGTGCAGACTCGCACTGAGGCTGTTGAGGGCGTGGAGAACGGCACCTATGACTTTGCGATGGTGATTCCGAAGGACTTCTCCCGTAATTTGCAGAGTGCCGGTTCGTTCAAGCCTGATGCTGACGGTAAGACGGGCACTATTGATGCGCGTTCGGCGGGCATTGAGGTCATTACGAATGATGCCAATAACTATGTGCTGACGAATATTGTCACGAAGGCGGGCACTGCGGTGCGTGATTCGGTGGCGGAGAAGGTCGGTAATTCTACGGCGAATTCGCTGTTGGCTAGCTTCACGACGATTCATTCGAAGATGGGTGAGGCTGCTGATGGTGCGTCGAAGGTGAATAACGGCACGGTGAAGCTGGCGGACGCTATCACTCAGCTGAAGGACGGCACTGCCACGGTGAATGATGGTGCCGTGAAGCTGAAGGATGGTACTTCTTCTCTGGCTGATGGTCAGTCCCAGTTGTTGGATGGTCAGAAGCAGTTGGCGGAGGGCGCCGCGAAGCTTGCTGATGGCGTTTCGACTTTGGATTCTGGTGCGGCGAAGCTGGATTCTGGTGTCGCGAAGCTTGCTGATGGTGCCTCGAGTTTGAAGGATGGTTCGTCGACCTTGGCTTCGGCTGCGGCGTCTGCGTCTGATGGTGCGGCGAAGCTGAAGGATGGCTCGGCGACCCTGGCGGAGGGCACTGCGAGCTTGAAGAGCGGTTCGGCGGCGGTTGCGAAGGGCGCTAATGATTTGGCGTCGGGTATCCATCAGATGCGTGAAGGCATGGATCAGGCGGGTATTCGTGAGTTGCCGGCTGAGCTGAACGCGATGTGCATGCGCCTGCATGAGACGGATACTTCTGCCGGTAGTGGCGATTTTGGTCGTGATCTGTCGAATACTGTGGTGTCTGCGAGTGCGCAGAAGGTGCGTGCTCAGGTGACTCCGCTGGTTGAGGCGGGTACGTTGACTCAGGAGCAGGCTGATCAGCTGGTGGCTGCTGTTGATTCTGAGGAGACGAAGAATGAGGTTGCTGAGCTGAATCAGAAGGCTCTGCAGTCGCATCTGGCTACTCGTGATGCTGCCGCTGCTGATGCCCTGTCGAAGCTGAGCGCATTGAAGTCGAGCCATTGTATTTCTGATGGTTCGTCGTCGACTGCGGTGAAGATTCAGACTTTGGTTGCTGGCGTGGATTCGCTGGATTCCGGTGCGTCTTCGCTTGCCAAGGGCGCTTCGTCGGTAGCTGATGGCGCCGCTCGTGTGGATGCTGGCGCGTCCTCGTTGGCGTCAGGTTCGGCGAGCCTGGCTGATGGTAATTCTAAGATTGCTTCGGGTGCTTCGAGCCTTGCGAGTGGTTCTGCGACTTTGTCTGGTGGTGCTTCTGAGCTGAAGGAGGGTACTGATTCTTTGAAGAGCGGTACTGCCGAGCTGAAGGATGGTAGCGGTACTTTGGCGCAGAAGGAGCAGTCTGCGGTTGAGGGTCAGCAGAAGTTGGCTGATGGCGCGAATGAGCTGAAGGATGGTGCGTCGCAGCTTTCTGACGGTACGGCGAAGCTGTCTGATGGTTCTGCTCAGCTGAATGATGGTGCTTCCGAGTTGAAGGATGGTACTTCGTCGCTGGAGAGCGGCCTGGCTTCTGGTGTTAAGCAGGTTCCGAGTCTTGCGCCGACTGATCAGGCGAAGGTTGCGGATACGATGTCGAACCCGGTGACTTTGTCGCATGATTCCTTGGCGTCGGCTCGTAACTATGGTGAGGGCATGGGTCCGTTCTTCATGTGCTTGGCGTTGTGGATTGGCGGCTTGATGCTGGTTCAGACGCTGCGCGTGATGAATAACCGTGCGTTGGCGTCGCATGCTCCGTCGATTCGTGTGATGCTCGGTAGCTGGATGCCGTTCGGCCTGGTGGGTATTGCTCAGGCGACTCTGATGTTTGCCGCGATTAAGTTTGGTTTGGGCTTTGAGATGGCTCATCCGTGGCTGGTGTGGCTGTTCCTCTGCTATGTGGCTTTGGTCTTTACCGGTTTCATTCATGGTTTGACGGTGATTTTGGGTGCGCCGGGCAAGCTTGTTGCTTTGGTCATTCTGATTCTGCAGTTGATTACTGCGGGCGGCACGATGCCGTATGAGACTTTGCCTGAGTCGATTCGTTGGATGCATGATTTCTTCCCGATGGGTTATGCGGTGGCGGGTACGCGTCGTTTGGCGTATGGCATTAATGAGTCGAGCCTGTGGGGCATCATGCTGGTTTTGACTCTGTGGGGTCTGGCTGGTCTGATGTTGGGTTACATTGGCACGCGTCGTGATCGTACGTGGTCGCTGAAGAAGCTGGCTCCGGAGATTACGGTGTAACAAACCCTGTTTGGTCGCACCGGGGGAAAACTGTCTAATAAAATAGAGATATATCTGCAAAAAGGGAGGGAGGACTGCTGATGTTGCAGCGCCCAGTCGCTGAAGCTTCAAGTCGTCGTCCCGGCCGTACAGGTAGAACTCAGTTGAAGTTGTTCAACGCTGCTATGGAAATCATGACCGAAAAGGGGCTTGAGTACGCCACTGTTGAAGAGGTGGCTGCCCGGGCGGGTGTTTCTAAGGGAACCGTGTATTACAACTTCGGTTCTAAGAAGACCATGGTGGATCAGCTGGTTCAGTACGGCACGCAGTTGCTGCTGAGCGATGCGCGTCGCGCGGCGTCGGTTCATTCTGATCCGCGTGAGGCGTTGCGGAGCGCTGTTCGCGCCGCGTTCCAGTATCTTGAGGACCGTCCGGGTTTTACTCGGATGTGGCTTGCGGAGACGTGGAAGGGCGCGGATGGTTGGACCGAGGCGATGAGCGATAACCGTCTGAATCTTCTGGATTATTTGCAGGAGATGACGGAGGCTGTGGCTCGCCGCTATACGGTTGATACCGCTCAGAATCCGCGTGCGATTGCGATCTCTATGTTCGGAGCGATTTATATGCTTGCTATGGATCGTGAAGTGCATCAGGCGGAGCGCAATGCTGAGGATGCAACGCGTGCTGTCATGCTAGTTGTAGATGGGTATATCCGTCATTAGGCGGACCTGTTGGGGTCTGCAGACGTGCCGGGACTTTCGGGGTCGGGTGTCGAAAAGGGCGCGGTGAAAAGGGGCCGTGAAGAGGGCGACACCCGGCTGCCGTACGCGGCACGATAGGTGGGCTCGTTCTTGCCCTCCTGTTGGGGGTGTGCTATAGTTTTCCACTGTTGGTGGTGTGTCCGAGCGGCCGAAGGTGCATCACTCGAAATGATGTTTGGTGTAAAAGCCAACGGGGGTTCAAATCCCTCCACCACCGCACCAACGAAAACCCGTCGAGATTCGTCTCGGCGGGTTTTTGCATGTCCGGATTGTTTCGGATTGTTCTGGGGTGGTGTTGGCGGGTGCGTTGGTGGGTGTTTGTGCGGGGGTACTTCGCCTCGTTTTATAGGTTGTGTGCCACTTCCGGGGCTTTGCCGGTGCTTGCTGATTCGGGGGTGGGTAAAATCGTATTATGCGTATTAAGATTCTTGACCACCCGCTGGTCTCTCACAAGATTAGTGTTCTGCGTGATAAGAACACCCCGTCCCCGATTTTCCGTCAGCTGGTTGATGAGCTGGTGACCCTTCTTGCCTATGAGGCGACTCGCGAGATTCGTGTGGAAGAGGTTGAGGTTGTGACTCCGGTGGCGACTACTACCGGTGTCCGTATTGCTGATCCTAAGCCGCTGGTTGTTCCGATTCTGCGTGCTGGTCTGGGCATGCTTGAGGGTATGACTCGCATGGTGCCGACCGCTGAGGTGGGCTTCCTGGGTATGGCTCGCAACGAGGAAACGCTGGATATTGTGACTTATGCTGAGCGTCTGCCGGAGGACCTGACTGGTCGTCAGGTGTACCTGCTGGATCCGATGCTGGCTACCGGTGGCACTCTGATCGAGGCAATTAAGTTCCTGCGTGAGCGTGGTGCTGAGTCTGTGACTTGCGTGTGCCTGATTGCTGCTCCTGAGGGCATTGCTGCTCTGGAGAAGGGCATTGAGGGTATGGAGAATGTTGACCTGTTCCTGGCTGCTCGTGATGAGCGTCTGAACGAGAAGGCGTACATTATTCCGGGTCTGGGCGATGCTGGTGACCGCCTGTACGGTCTGGCTGAGTAGTTTTTCAGCGTTATTCACGTGATGTGAGTGGGCGCCTCTGCATATGTTTAAGCATGTGCGGGGGCGCTTTGTTGTGTCTGCTGGAGGCCGTGTGCAGGTCATATGGTGTGGTGTTGGGGGATGTGTGTCTAACGGTCTGCTGTCTTGGGTGTTTATGGTGTTGTTGGGCGCTTGTGTGAGTTTATGAAACACCCTTGATAATATGTGATGAGGAACACTATAGTGCTTTGAGGGGCTCAAAATATATTGAGCATATTTACAGCTTCACATGAAAATACAGGGAGAAACCAGTAAATAAAAGAAGCTATGAATATTTATAAGGGAAAAAATACTGAAAGCTTCAGGTAGTCCCTGAAACCCTAAAACATGAGAGGGGGCATTGTACTCCTCTCGCCCATAAAGATGAATCCACTATGCTGAATCCGCTTGATTTATCCGTCAAATAGGAGAAATATTAAGTAAGAGGATTGAAGCTCGAACAGGTATTGGGGACTGTTTGACTCGGCGTCACTTCCGGCGCACCCCACACTACGTACGACAGGGATCCCGTACACAGACTTTGAGAGAAGGTTGAACCATGTCAGGCGCTGTACCTGGATATGTCCACATCTCCCAGCGCGGCCGCGCCGCTAAGCGCCAGGTCGTGCAGCCTCAGCGTCCCGTTGCGCAGGCCGCAACGTTGCGTCCGATGACTTTCTCAGCCGGTGACCCTGCCCATAAACAGGCTCAGGAAAATGAGGCACGCGGCTTTGTGCTCTATGTGGGTTTGAATGAGGAACTTGCTGCAGCGAACGGTACCTCCCTGGTGCGTATCGTTCAGGATCTGCGCACTTATGCACACCACCTGGCTCCCGAGTCGGAGTCGTACGCCGCTGTGGCGTTGGCTCCGGTGAACGCTGAGGGTAGCGACCTTGAGGTAGTACGTAATGCGCTCGGCGATCCGACCGCAATGTATATGCACCCGGAGGCGCATGTCGCCCGCGAAGCAGAGACCACGAATAGCCACTCTTCGGGTGTGCTGATTGATTTGGCACGCCGCGAGGTGTTCCTGGATGGTGAGCCGCTCATGCTGACCTTCAAGGAATTCGAGCTGCTGGCACACCTGGTGGAGAACTCTTCCCGCACCGTGGGTCGTGAGGAGCTGCTGAAGGCGCTGTGGAGCTCCGGTGACGAGCATCCGCATGAGCGTACGATTGACGTGCATATTCGTCGTCTGCGTTCGAAGCTGGGTCGCCTGTCGGGTACCGTGCGTACGGTGCGCGGTCAGGGTTACCGCTTCTTTGAGCACCCCGAGGTTGTTGTCTGGGCTGCTCCGGAATACTCGATTTAGCGTGTACAGAATTTAGCTTCTGTAGAGTGCACCCCGGTGTGCTGGCGTGATGCCGGTGCACCGGGGTTTACTTGTGCCCGCCTGGGGGTGTTAGTGTGCGTGCTGTGGCGGTGTGCGGCATGTTCCGGCGCCCTCTAGATAGAATGGGTGTATGGCTGAAAATTCTTCCAACACTGCATCTGGCTCGCACCGCAGCGGGGTCAAGCGTCTGATTATTATGCGCCATGCGGAGGCTGATTGGGGTCTGAATGATTTTGATCGTCCGCTGACGAAGCGCGGCCATGAGCAGGCTGCCGCTGCTGGCGCCTGGCTGGCGGCTCGCGGTTATATTCCGGAGCAGATTATGTCGTCGTCGGCTTTGCGTACTCGTCAGACGACGACTTGGGTTTCGGATGGTTTGGGTGCGAAGGCGCCTACTGCTCATCTGGATGAGGGGCTGTACGAGGTGTCTGCGTCCCGCATTATTGCGCGCATTAACAGCGTTTCGGAGAATGTTCATTCTCTGATGGTGGTTTCGCATCTGCCCGGTGTGCAGGACGCCGCGCAGCGCCTGATGAGCCCTGATTCTGACCCGAACGCGTCCATGGATGTGTACTACGGTTTCCCGCCCTCTTCCATTGCGGTGTTTGAGGTGCCGGGGGAGTGGGCTCTGCTTGATGGGGCGGATGCGCGCCTCGTGGATTTCAAGAGCTTCTAGTCCTGAAACTTCTAGCCCAAGAGCTTCTAGGCTTCGTGCCTGAATGAGATGGGTAAAGCAAAAGCCCCGTACCAACCGGTACGGGGCTTTTTGTGGCGGAGACGGGGGGATTTGAACCCCCGGTCGAGTTTAACCCCGACCCTTCATTAGCAGTGAAGTCCATTCGGCCGCTCTGGCACGTCTCCACGGTGCGCTCGTGAGCGCATCCCTATAAGAATATAGGCTGTTTTGCGCTTGGTCAATTCGACCCACGCTTGGGGGATATCTCTGAGCGTGTGTTGCTCTATAGGGCGGACTATGGATTGTAGGCTTTGAGGCTTATAAGCATTTTCGATAAACTGCTACCGTCCGACCGATAAATAGAGGGCGTCTCTGGCGTGTGATTTTTCCATGCAGCGTTGCCAGAGTCGTCTTATTTACTCAACGAAATGAGAAATCATGTCTGAAAACCCCAACAACCCCCAGCCCCAGTTCAACCAGGACCCCCAGTTTAGCCAGCAGGCACCCCAGTTCAATCAGCAGGTTCCTTACGGTGTGCCCGTTCAGACCCCTGAGCAGCAGGCTCAGGCGAAGAAGGCAAAGACCCTGTCGATTGTCTCTCTGGTGAGCGGTATTGTGAGCTTCTTTGTCCTCGGTTTCATCCTTGGTGCTGTAGCTATTGCGACCGGCCGCCTGGCTATGAATAACCCCGAGCTGAAGAACCGCGGTATGGCTATTGCCGGTACTGTTCTGGGTGTCGTCAGTATTATTTTGCTGGTCGCTCTGAAGATTTTTGTAAAGCAGTAAGATTGAAGCTACCTGCAGTAGCCTCATGATTTGAGGAAGCCCGCGTGTACTCCGTGTGCACGCGGGCTTTTGCGTGCCTAATTAGTTTTCTAATTAGTGCATATATGGTGCGTATAGCTCCAGAATGACGAATCCGTTTGTGCCCACCTCAGCGATAGGTTAGGGTGAGTAAGGTTCAATACACACCATTCACACGAAAGAGGGACCACATGTCTCAGAACCCGCAGGACTCTAACTCCTACGACTACAACCCGGAATACGGCAACCTGAACGAGCAGAACGCTCAGAACGGTCAGCAGCAGTACCAGCAGCCTGGTCAGTACGGTCAGCCCATGATGGTGCCCGTCGGCATTGTTCAGAAGACCCCCGAGCAGCTTGCTGGCGAGAAGGCTGGTCAGACCTCCATGGTGCTCGGCATTATTGGTCTGATCTGCAACTTCTTTGTTAGCTGGTGGCTGTTCGGTCTGCCCTCGCTGATCATGGGTGTTATCGGCATTATGAAGGCTAATGAGGCTGAGCGTTTTGGCACTGCAGCTTCGGGTGGTCGCATCATGGGCTGGATTAACGCAGCTTTTGGTGGCCTATTCTTGGTTGTAATCGGTGGTTTCCTGCTGCTGGGTCTTATCGGCGCGGCAGGTGCTGCTTCTTCCTCTTCCAACCACTTTACTGAGCTGGTCAGCACCCTGGCACTCTTCTAAGAGCTCATTCGCAGGGTATAGCGGAAGCCCCGTTCCTCGATGTGAGGAGCGGGGCTTTTGCGTACCTGATAAGGCGCATATCCAGCGCATCAAAGTCTGTTGTGCGGGGTTGCATAACGGCCTTAGTTGTACCCGTTCCATTCATGGGTTAGGGTGAATTAGGTTTAACACACACCAGCCGTACGAAAGTGAGATGCCATGTCTCAGACTCCTCGGGGTTCAGACCCCTACGACTACAACCCGGACTACAACCGTCTGAACGAGCAGTACAACCAGAACGGCCAGTACGGGCAGAACACTCAGTACGGTCAGTATGGCCAATACGGTCAGGGTTCTTACGGCCAGTACGGGCAGAGCTCCTACGATCAGTATTCTTATGACCAGTACGGTCAGAATTCGTACGGTCAAGACTCGTATGGTCAGAATCAGTACGACCCGTACGGTCAGCAGTACCAGCAGCCCGGCCAGTACGGTCAGCCCATGATGGTTCCTATTGGTATTGTTCAGAAGACCCCCGAGCAGCTTGCCGGTGAGAAGGCTGCTCAGACTTCCACGGTGCTGGGTATTATCAGCTTGGCGTGTATAGTGACTCTCAGCTGGTGGCTGTTTGGTCTGCCTTCCCTGATTCTGGGTGTTATCGGTATTTTCAAGGCGAACGAGGCAGAACGTTTTGGCGCGGCTGCTTCGGCTGGGCGTATCTTGAACTGGATTAGCGTAGTCATTGGTGGCATGTTCCTGGTGCTTTTTGGTGGCGGTATGCTGCTGGCGATTATGCTGGCTCTTTCTGATTCTGCCGCAAATTCTAGGCTCGTGGAGACTGCGCAGATGCTGGTACTTTTCTAAACACTTTCACCCTCATTGGAGGGTACGCAAAAGCCCCGTTCCTCAACGCAAGGATCGGGGCTTTGCTGTGTATATGCCGTATGTTTCGTGGAATGGTCCTGACATGCTTGTTCCCGTGCGGGGGAAGGTCTAGGGTGAAGTTAACACCCCCTCGTGTGGAATGTGAAAGGTCGTGGATGCGATGTCGCGGCTACCCCAAAACAATGAAGCCTTCGATTACAACCCCGAATACGCCAAGACCCACCGGGGGAACGACAGCGTGCAGTCTGGTACGGACGACCAGCCGCTACCCGCGAGTGAGTTCTCTTCGAGCGTGTGGAAGATGGGCCCTGGCGAAAAAGCCGCAAATCTCTCCCTGATTTTCGGTGTCTTCGGTATGCTTGCTCTCGCCCTAGCGTTTTGGTGGGTTTCCCATGGCTTTGGTATCGGCATGCCAATAATCATTGCTGCGCCATTACTGAACTTCTTGGGTCTCTGGCAAGCACGAGTGGCAAGACAGCACGGTGAAGACGCCAACGTGGGTTTGTTTCTCAGCGGGATAGGAATGGTCATTGTCATCGCCATTGTCGGCTTCATCGTAATGATTGGGTTTGCTCTGTACGGCTTCAATGATGCAGGCCCGTCGACGAGCCTGAGCGCTCTCTCACTTTGATAGACACGTAACACCCGGTATTGAAAGGTTGTGGATGCGATGTCGCAGCTACCCCAAAATAACGAAGATTTTGATAACAACCCTGAAGACGCCAAGCTCTACCAAGCGGATGACAGCCAACAGCCGGAGACTGACGGCACGGACGACTGGGAGCAACCTGCGAGCGAGCAACCTCCCGCTGTGCAAGGAACACAAGACGGTAAAAGGGCTGCGAACTTCTCCCTGCTTTTCGGCTTCCTCAGCCCGCTGTCTTTCGTTCTAGGGTTTTGGTTGCTTGTCCAGGGTCTTGGAGAAAGTGGTCTGCAGGTAGCTCTCGCCGCGCCGGTGCTGAACATCCTGGGTATCTGGCAGGGGTGGGTAGCGCAGAGGCACGGTGTACCTGCCCTAGCGGGTCGTATTCTCAACTGGCTGGGGCTATGCTTTTTCATCGGTATCGCCGCCCTCTTCATGTATATTGCGAATGCCTTGTCACAAATCAACTGACGACGCCCTCCGGTAACTCAAAACGGCGTATGCAAAGAGCCCCGCTCCTCAATACGAGGAACGGGGCTCTTTGCGCTCCACACGTGGAGCAGAAGCTAAAACGCGGATGGTAAGGGATTTGAACCCTTGAGACGGGGTTACCGCCTACTGGTTTTCAAGACCAGCTCCTTCGGCCGCTCGGACAACCATCCATACGCACCAGAGACCGGCATTTTATGGCAATACCGTGCCGCAGGGCACTACGAGATTATCTCATGCGATAAGCTTTCTGTAAATCGCGCACCAACGATGGTGCTTCCGGCAATGAGGAGGACTCATGAGAGCAATTATTGAGAACAGTCACGGTGGACCTGAGGCCCTGACAATCAGCGAAGTCCCCGCCCCCGTACCCCGATCCCACGAAGTTCTCATTCGTGTTCACGCCGCCGGAATCAACCGCGCCGACGCCCTGCAGCGCCGCGGATTCTACCCGCCGCCCGCCGGAGCGAGCGCCATCTACGGCCTCGAAGTAGCCGGTGTCATCGAAGCCGTCGGTGAAGGCGTCTCCGTAGAGAACCGCGGCACCCCCGTCATGGCGCTCCTCGCTGGAGGCGGCTACGCCGACTACGTGACCGTACCGGTCGACCACGTGCTACCCGTACCCGAACAGCTGAGTTTTGCCGAAGCCGCCGGTATTCCCGAAGTCGCGGCAACCGTCTACTCGAACCTGGTTCTCACCTGTGGTATGAGCATGAACCCCGCCGAAAACCTCAAGGAAGACGGTGAACCCGCGGTGGTGCTCGTGCACGGTGGTACCGGCGGTATCGGTGTGCACGCTATTCAGCTGGCGCTCGCCGTAGGTACCCGCGTGTTTGCAACCGTGGGAACCGAGGAAAAAGCCGAATATGTGCGCTTACTAGGTGCGGAACCCATTATCTATACCGAACATTCGTTCCGTGAAGTTCTGCTGGCTGAAACTGGCGGACGCGGCGCTGACTACATCCTCGACGTCGTGGGCGGAAAGTACCTGGACGACAATCTGCACACCCTCGCCGACGGCGGCCACCTGTGCATTATCGGTCTGATGGGCGGTGCCAAGGCAGAAGTGAACCTGGGGTATATGCTCTCTCGCCGCCTGTCGGTGCACGCTACGAGCCTGCGTACCCGTTCGGATCATCAGAAGGCTGAGATTCTGCGAGGTGTACGCGAACACGTGCTGCCGCTGATTGAATCCGGCAGGATTGGCGTGGGTCTGGACCGTATCTTCGACATGGAGGAGGCGGCTGCCGCCCACGAATACTTCGACTCCGGTCAGCATCGCGGCAAGATTGTGTTGCGCATGGTCTAGAAATCGCTGCGCCCCTGCGGTGCTATTTTAGGCCGGTGCCATTTTAGACTGGCGCCGCGGGGATCGTCGCGTGAGCGGCGTGAAGAAAATCTGGGTTTGAAATAAACAGTTGACTGCTGACATCTCGTCACTAAAGGAGATTTAGGGTAACCTAAGTATAGGGAGGTTTGCGGGGCGCCACAGAGCCCGTCACCGGCAACCTCCACCGACCAACAGACACGGCACACACACCACGCAGAGGAGGACATATGGGACTTAAAAGCTACCTGCAATCGCGCCGCGACGACGCCGAACTCGGCAAAGGCATCTGGCGCCGATCCCACGACCGGTTCATTCGCGGTATCGACCGCTTCCACCAGGTCCTCGAACGCTTGGCGGCAACCGATTCGTCCACCTCCATGATTGAGCTCATCGTGCCGGACGCAAACGCGCTCGCCGACCTGATTCCGCGCGTGCGTGCAGTCGCTATGGAAGCGCACCGCCTCGCCCCCAGCGACGGCGATATTCCCGCCTCCCCGTTCGGCACCTACTCCGACCTGAACCGCGCCCTCTCCAAGGCAGGTAACGCCGTGGCACTCTGCGCCGAAGCGCTCGCCATGGCACGTTGCTTCGGCAACTGTGCCACCGGATGCGACCGCCAGGTGAGCGTGCACCGCCGCGTGGAAACCGTCATCCAGCACATTGAGGATGCGGAACGCCTGATTCAGCGCGCCCAGAAGGAAGCCGCCGGCGAGCTGACCTTCGACGATGGAATCCCCGTGGGCCGCACCCAACTGGTTGAGGCATAACACAGGGCCTAAATTGCGGTCAACAGGCGAGCTAGTTTGATGTGCACTTCAACAGGCGATACGCTTAAAGAGGAGGTGTAGGACACTTCTTATGCGGTTCCGTCACAATGGAGGTGACGACACAATGCGATGGTACGCGCGGAAGAACCGCAGGCTTTTTCCTGCCCCTCTACGGCACAACCCAATGCATATACAATTCACGGAAGAAGTCACACACCATGTTTGAATTCCACCGCAATGAGCGTGCGCGTCAGCTGCGCCCCAGCCTCTCTCGTTCCTGGCTCCTCGTGCGCGCCAACTCCTCCGAAGAAGTTTTTGAAGAAGCCTTCGAATCCGAGGCTGACTCCATCATTATCGACCTCGAAGACGGCTGCCCGCCCGAAGAGAAGGACGCCGCTCGCGAACAGGTCGTTCGTATGCTCAACTCCGGCGTGGTCGCATGGGTGCGAATCAACGCCATCACCACCGAACACTGGTGGAAGGACGTCAAGGCCCTCAAGAACGTGAAGGGCCTGCGAGGCGTCATGCTCGCTACCGCAGAGCACGCCACCGACATTGACCGCACCGCAGCCGAGCTGCCCCCCGGAACCCCCATCATCGCGCTGATCGAGTCCGCACTCGGCGTGCACCACTCCATCGAAATTGCGCGCGCAATCGGCACTTTCCGCCTCGCATTCGGCGCAGGCGACTACCGCCGCGACACCGGCTCCTCCGCAACCCCCATGGCGCTCGCCTACGTGCGTTCGCAGCTGGTCATCGCATCCACCCTGGGTGGTCTGCCCGGCCCCATCGACGGCCCGACCCTCGGCGCATACGGTGCTGACCTCTCCAAGGCATGCGGCTACGCGAACGACCACGGCATGACCGGTAAGATCACCCTGGACATCCGCCAGACCGAGACCATCAACGCCGCATTCTCCCCGAGCGAGATCGAAATCGAAGAAGCACACCAGATGCTCGACGTGCCCCTCGACGGCCCCCGCGACGGCTCCTACCTGCCGCGTTACCTGCGTGCAAAGAAGGTCAAGGAACTCGCCAAGGTTTACGGTCTGTGGGGCAAGACCGACAGCGACTTCCAGCGCGCCTCCAAGTAAGGTGCTCGCCTAAAGTACACGCGCAAAAAGCCGCGCATCCGACCCCTGAACGGGGAACAGGATGTGCGGCTTTTGTCTGCCTGAAACCTCACGAGGCTACAGCCTGGCGGGCTGCTGGTCGGCGGTCTAGTTGCGGGGCGATTTGCCGCCCGTCAGCGCATGAGCGCACACGTACGAAGTCACCAAGGAAATCACAATCGGCACCAGGAACGAGGTGTCATCCTCATACACGGAACGGTAGAAGAACCACACCGCCAGGGAAACCACCAGCGCCAGCACGTACACCAGAGCAAAACGCATCGTGGGGCTCATCGGGCGTGCAGAGCCCGCAGCGGCGCGACCTGCCTGCGCACGGCCACTCTGGCGCTTAGCGGATGCGGATCGAGAAGACATGAGAATCTCCTAAAGTTCGACGGTGACATCTTCGAGAAAACGACAACTCTCAGATGCTAAAAACCGCCGCAACACACCGGAAACCGGCACGCGTTACGGCGGATGTGGAGCCCCCAGTGGGATTCGAACCCACGACCTTTTCTTTACGAGGGAAATGCTCTACCCCTGAGCTATAGAGGCGCATATGCTGCCGTTCTCAACTGCCCGAAAGCAACCGGTGAACAGTGCATACCCCGCAATAGTACCAAAAAGGCGGGGGAGAGGCTAATTACTTTCAACACCGGCCCCGCAGCTGGGAGCAGGCGACAGGGCGGCTATGGTGTGCACTGCATTCACCCCGCAAACCCGCCCGAAGATAGGGAAAGTTCAGGGCAGAGGCATACAATAAACCCTATACCCACGGCGGCTGACAGCACCTCAGAGTGCACATCAACCACAGATTAATCAACCACAGATGTAGCAAACAGGCCAGCCCGCCACCCGTAGAGAGAGGAACCACCATGACTTCACCCCTCAACCGCCGCACCCTGCTACTGGGCGTAGTGCCCGCCGCCGCCCTGGGGCTGAGCGCATGCGGTTCCAGCTCCTCCCAGCCTTCCGCATCGGCGTCTGCGAGCGGTTCGGCGAGCGCATCTGCAAGCACCGCCGCTACCTCGGCAAGTGCATCCGCTAGCGCTTCGGCATCCGCTGACCCTTCGGGTACTGCTTCGGCAACCGCCGATGACGGCTACGTCGGTTACCGCCTCAACCGCGAAGTACCCGGTGCAGGCACCGCAACCCTGTACACCGACTACCAGTGCCCCTACTGCGCTAAGGCAGAACCTAAGTTTGAAGAAGCCGCCAAGAAGCTTGACGGCATCATGAACGTGACCGTGCGTCACATGCCGCTGAACATGCACGCCAACGCCGTACCCGCCGCGCTCGCCGTAGAAGCCGCAGCAGCTCAGGGTAAGCACGTTGAAATGGCGAACAAGCTCTTCGCCACCCAGAACGACTGGAAGAACATCAAAGAACGCGATAAGCTGCGCACCCTCTTCAACGACTACGCCAAGGAACTGGGCCTGAACGTCGAAGAATTCGACAAGGTCCTACTCGCCTCCGACACCGTCAAGCCCATCCAGCGCGACTACGAGCACGCCGTGAAGATTGGCGTGAAGGGCACCCCCACCTTCGCCGTGAACGACAAGGTCATTGAGGGTCTGGATTCTTCCTCCTCGGTGGATGACCTGGTCAGCACCTTCAAGCGTGAAGCTGGCGTGAAGTAGTGGCACACATTCAGCTCTCCGGCGGGCAGCGCGCCGAAATTCACCCCGACGGGTTCAGCGACCACGGCCACGTCCTCGAAATCGGTGGCGCCGAGCAGTCCCACGTGGACGTACAGAACCCCGACTACGTGTTCTACGAGTACCTGCGCCGCATCGCAAACGCGGTGGATGCGCTCGCACCCGCCGGCGAACCCATCACCGCCGCGCACCTGGGCGCCGGTGCGCTCACCCTCGTGCGTTACATTCAGGCGACCCGCCCCGGCTCCCGCCAGGTTGCCGTGGATATTGAGCCCGAGCTCATGGGCTTCGTGACGGACCGCCTGCCGCTACCCGCAGGCACCGACTGCCAGCTTGTGGTGGGGGATGCCCGCGAGCAGCTGGCGAACCTGCCCGAACTGCTGGGCGTGCCCGGCTTCGATGCGATTATCCTCGACATCTTCACCGGCATGGACGCACCCGCCCACCTGGCGAACCGCGACTTCTACCGCGAACTCAAGGACGCCCTGAGCGAGCGCGGCATGGTCGCCATCAACGTGGGCGACGACGCGGGTCTGCCCTTCTTCCAGCTGCAGGCAACCGCCATGCTGGAAGTCTTTGACCACGTGTGGTGCCTGTGCGAGAGCTCCATGCTCAGCGGGCAGAACGAAGGCAACCTCGTGCTGGTTGGCACCGCCCGCGAGCTGGACGAGGACACCCAGGACCGGCTGTACGCGATGGGTCCGCATCCGGCAGAGGTGCTCACCACCGATGAGCTGCGCGACCTGCTGAACGAGCTGGCCGAGAGCTAAACCTGACATACAAAACCGTTGAGGCGGGTACCAACCAGGTACCCGCCTCAACGGTTTTCTATAAGGCTTTCTGTACGCCGCACGCGGGCAGAATTTTAGTTTTTACTCGGGTAGCGGCATGGGAACGGGGTCCTCACCGTCATCCTTCTGTTTGGGGGAATCGCCCTTCGTGGTGGTCAGCGTAATACCCACACTCGCCGTCATCAGCAGACAGATTGCCACCCAACGAATCGGGCCGGTCTCCTGATCCAGCAACGCCCAACCGGCAATCGCCGCAATCGCCGGTTCCATGCTCATCAGCACACTAAACACCTGCTGCGGCAGGTTACGCAGAGCCATCAGCTCCGCGCTATAGGGAATCACCGAAGCGAACATCGCGGTACCAAAAATCATGAGGAGCAGCATCGGATCCTGCGCCGCATTCCACATCGGCTGAGGAGCCGGAACAACCGCTGCCACCGGGGCAATGAATGCGGCACCAACAAGCATCGCAACCGCCAGACCGCTCGCACCCGGAACCAGGGCACCCACCTTCGCGCTCGAGCGAATATACAGCGCCCAGAACACGCCAGCAATCAGCGCGAACGTCAGACCCAGGTAGTCGGTATCCTTACCGACCGCCGCCTCATAGCCGAGCACCAGCATGCCCGCCAGAGCGCAGAGCACCCATACCGCGTCGCGGAGCCTGCGCGTCAGCATGGACGCCAACGCCAGCGGGCCCAAGAACTCCACCGCAACCGCCAAACCAATCGGGATGCGGTCAATCGCGCAATAGAAGAAGCCGTTCATCAGACCGAAAGTCATACCGAAAATGATGACGGCATGCCACTGCTCCTTCGACCACGACAGCGCACCCGGCGGCATTTCGCCGCCGCGGCGGGTATGCCAACGCGCCGCCAACCACACGGCGCTACCCACCACAATGGAAGCAATCGCCAGGCGGCTGACACTAATAGCCAGAGCGCCAAACAGCGGGAAAAGAGTAATCGCGAACGCGGCACCGAACTGCAGCGATGAGCAGGACATCAGCACAAACATAATGCCCAGTGCGGGGCGTTGAGATGAAGTATGCGGCATGATTCTCCTTCCTGCGCCTCACAAGGCGGTACTTCTCCACGTGTGCATGCTGTGCCGCTACGGGGCAGAACGAACGCTCCAATAGCGCCGTTTAAAGAGCGCGCCCCCCCGGGCAACACGAGATACTATCCTACTCGTTACCCGGGGGGGGGCTAGAAGCCGTTGACACGGCTACAGTTCAGTAGATTAGAGGCCCTTCGCCTCACGGTCAGCCTTAATCTGTTCAGCCGACGGAATCGTAATAGAGTTAGTCGCCATCTGCGCAATATCCACCGCGTGCGCATCCACCGCACCCGGCAGGTAATGGTCCGCATCCTCCAGCGTGCCGTCCTCCTGCGCCTTCTTCTGCGCACGAGCGTGAGAAATCGAAATACCGATACTCGCCGCCACCAGCAGAGCAATAGCAACCCAACGAACCAGGCCGGTAGCTTCACCAAGCATCACAATACCCACAGCCGCCGCAATCGCAGGCTCCAGGGACAGCACCACGCTATAAATGTGCGCGGGCAGCAGACGCAGCGAAGAAACCTCACCCAGCGCCGGCAGGGCAGAAGCCAGCAGACCCATCAGGCAGCCAATAGCCAGCAGGTGCACATCCTGGGTGACCTTCAACAGGTTATTGCCGCTTATCAGGAACGGGAACGGCAGAACCAGCAGGGTAGAGACAACGTTACCCACGACCATGCCGCCCATACCCGGAATCAGAGCGCCAACCTTCTCAGTCGCCAGAATATAGGCGGCACGAGAAATAGCGGTCAGGATTGCGAAAACCACACCCATCAACGCGAAATCTTCAGGCTTCGCCTGGGACTCAGCAGTCAGAATCGCCATGCCCGTAAATGACAGAGCAATCCACACCAGGTCCAGCTTACGGCGCGACATAACCGTCGCCAGCACCAGCGGACCCATAAACTCAATAGCCACCGCAATTGCTAGCGGAACCTGCTCAATAGCCACATAGAAGAAGGCATTCGCACCGGTCAGGGCGACACCGAGGACAATGACCGCCATCCACTGCTGACGGGTCCACGAACGAATCTGCGGGCGGAAGAACACCCACAGCAGGATAGAAGATGTCAGCAGGCGCAGAGCGACCACGCCCCAGGGGCCCAAATCGCCCATGAGCTGCTTGGCAAGAGCCGCACCGAACTGCGCCGAAATAATCGCGCCGGTCGCGTACGCAACACCCAGCCCCTGAGTCGCCAGGGGAGAACGCGCAGCATTGGGCGTATGGGTGGAAGAAGTCATAGTATTCCTTAGGATTCAGAAGAGGTATTAGCCGCTATCTGTCATCAGGCGCAACCCGAATCTCCGTGAAGCAGGTCACGCACTATGCAAACAATGAATAGTGTGTAATCTACGACAATTTTACGCGCTTTAAAATTGGGCGCAAATAAAGACCAAAACACCCTAACAAGCGATCAAAAACCTCCACGCCCTCGGTGAAATTTCACCCCCCAAACCCCACCACAGGCCCCATATTCAGGAAAAATTCACCAAGCCGTGATTTACTGAGAGCATGCTTGACCCGAAGAAGTCTCTATTCGATGAAGACGGCAACCCCCGTCCCGCACTGACCACCACCCTCGACAACGTACTGCGCATGCAACGACCGCTCGCGCTGTCCATCGTCAAAAAACTGCGTGAAGCACACCCCGACGAAACCCCCGAACAAATCCACAAGCGCCTCGACCGCACCTACCTGCGTGACATCACCGCCATCGGCGGCGTCACCGGCGCATCCGCATTCGTGCCCGGCGTCGGCACCGTCACCGCCATGAGCCTGTCCGCGCTCGCAGTCGGCGGCTACCTCGAACGCACCGCACTCTACGCCCAGGCAGTCGCAGAACTGCACGGCGTGCACGTACACGACCCCGAAACCGCCCGCTCCATGGTCATGGCAATCATGCTCGGCGAAGAAGGCTCCCAGCTCATGAACACCGTGCTGCTGCAGACCGGCAAGGCAGGCGGTGTCTCCAACAAGTGGGGCATGCTGCTCGGCAACTCCTCCAGCGGCAAGATGTTCAGCGTCGAACGTACCATCCGAAACATGTTCATCCGCCGCTTCCTCACCCGCCAGACCGGTGCACTGCTCGGCCGTGCCCTGCCCTTCGGCGTGGGCGCAGTCGTTGGCGGTGGCGCGAACCTGACCCTCGGCAAGGACGTCGTGCGCAACACCCGCCGAGCCTTCGGCGACGCGCCCGCCTACTTCCCCGCAGAGCTCATGATTACCCCGCGTGCACCGCGCGTACAGGGCGGCGAAGGTTCGGACGGCTCCTCCGGCGTGGCTGGCTCCCTGCTCAAGGGCGTCAAGGACGCAGGTAAGGCTGTAGGCAAGGTCTTCACCCGCGACAAGGGCAACGACACCGAAACCGGTCACCACCGCATGCTCGGCCGCTAAAATCCTCGCCGGTCATAAAACCGGAACATAGCGAAGACCCAACACGCTAAAGACCCCGAATCCCTGAATGCAGGGACCCGGGGTCTTTTGTTTATATCTTTGCTACGGACTAAGCGTTCTTCGCATGGTCCAGCAGCTGAGCCGCAATACCGTTATAGGTGTGCGGAGTCAGAGCCGACAGGCGTGCCTCAGCCTCGGGGGAGAGACCCAGAGTAGCCACAAACTCCTTCAGACGAGCAGCATCCACGCGGTGACCGCGAGTCAGCTCCTTTAGGCGCTCGTACGGGTTCTCCATGCCGGGAACACCCGCGATAGCCTCAGCGCGCATCACCATCTGAATTGCCTCAGCCAGAACCTCCCAGTTGGAATCCAGATCAGCAGAAATAACGTCGGCCGCAATATCCAGACGCTGCAAGCCCTTCACCACGTTAGAGATAGCCAGCACCGAGTGACCAAACGCCACACCAATATTGCGCTGCGCCGACGAGTCGGTCAGGTCACGCTGCCAACGAGAAGTCACCAGGGTCGAACCCAGCGAATCCAGCAGAGCGTTCGACAGCTCCAGGTTAGCCTCCGCATTCTCAAAACGAATCGGGTTCACCTTGTGCGGCATAGTGGACGAACCGGTCGCACCAGCCACCGGAATCTGACGGAAGAAACCAATCGAAATGTAGCTCCACACATCGGTGCAGAGGTTGTGCAGCACGCGGTTGAAGTGCGCGATATCCGAGTACAGCTCGGCCTGCCAGTCGTGCGACTCAATCTGAGTGGTCAGCGGGTTCCAAGTCAGACCCAGGTGCTCCACAAAACCACGAGAAATCTTCTGCCAATCAGCGCTCGGCACCGAGGCGTAGTGCGCGGCGTAAGTACCGGTCGCACCATTAATCTTGCCGAGGAACTCGGTCGCCTTCACGTGCTTGACCTGGCGCTTCAGGCGGTAGGCGAGCACGCCCATCTCCTTGCCCAAAGTGGAGGGGGTCGCCGGCTGGCCGTGAGTGCGGCACAGCATCGGCACGTCGCGGCCTTCCTCAGCCAGCTTCAGCAGAACATCAATCAGCTCCTCCGCGGCGGGGATCCACACGTTCTCAACGGCGTCCTTGATACCCAGCGCGTAGGAGAGGTTGTTAATGTCTTCGGAGGTGCAACCGAAGTGAACCAGCGGCACCAGGTGACCCAGGCCCAGGCCCTCCAGACGGCGGCCAATGTAGTACTCGACCGCCTTCACATCGTGAACGGTGACAGCCTCAATCTCAGCCAGCTCCGCCACAGAATCAGCGTTGAAATCGGTCACGATGGCGCGCAGGCCCTTCTTCTGCTCCTCGCTCAGCGGGGACAGACCCGGCAGCACCTCGTGCTCGCACAGGTAAATGAACCACTCAACCTCAACGTGGATGCGGTCGCGGTTCAGAGCCGCCTCAGAAAGGTAGTTGGTCAGGGGCGCGGTTACGGATGCGTAGCGTCCGTCGAGGGGGCCCAGCGCAAGTTCGCCGGTGCCCAGGTCAATACGGCCAGAAGGCAAGAAGGTGTTATTGGTGTGAGACATAGCTCTATTTTTGCATGAATTCGCTGAAAAAAAGAGGCGGGAAGAGCATATGGACGTGACGGGCGGCTTGGTTAGTTACAGAAATATGACAAAACGAGGGGGCGCGGAGGGGGCATTTTTGGGTTTTGAGGACGCAAAACGTGCGAATTTTTCGAAACAAGCTTGAGTTATCCACAGGTTGGCGCACTCCACCTGCACGGTCACCGCGGCAGATTTAGCCTAAAACAAACCCAAACACAGGACAGAAACAGGCGCACAAACAACCAGTCCAACCACCGAAAGGACGCCCCGTGAACACAATCGTCGACACCGCACCACCTCACGCACCCCAACTGCCCAGAATCGAACCAACCGATATCCTCCGCGCAGCAGGACACATGGGCATCGGCACCGCCGCCGGCCACGCCCTCGCCGAACAGCTCATGGCGGCTGCCACCCTCGCCCGCGCCAAAGGGGCAGAACTCGCCCACAGGATGCGCACCGAAGCCCAAGAAATCCGCACCGCACACCAACGCGCCAACGAACTCAACGGCGACCGCTGGGCATCCGAAGCCGGACGCGCCTATCGGCGACAACTCGAAGAACATCGCGAAAAAATCCGCACCCAAGCCGAACAAGCCGAAGGCACCGCCGCCATGATCGCCGCCGCCGGTGAAGAACTCGCCAACGACCTGACCTCCAAAGCCCAAGCAATCCAAGCTGCCGCCTCCGCCGTAGATAACCTACTCGGCAAACTCGCCGACAGCGCCGCCGACGCCCTCGAAAAGCTCAACCCCGGCGAAATCATCGCCCGCTCAGGCGTGCAAAAAGCCCAGTCAACGCTCGATTCACTCATGCACGTGAACCTGCCCGACGGGCTGAGCTCGCTCATCCGAACCCACTAACCTCCCCCTAGGAGACACCATGATTACCGGACCCACCGTTGCGCCCATCGGTGACCTCAGCAACTCCGCAGGGCCCACCGCAGGCACCATCAGCGTCGCCCTTGAAGAAATGCCCGCCATCGCCGACGGGCTCGACACCGTCAGCCGCACCTGCGCCGACCGCACCATGCCCATTCTTGGCATCGCCGCTGAAACCCGGCTCTTCCTCGGCATCAACGGACGCGCCCAGCAGGCTGCCGCCCTCTGCACCGGCGTCGCTGCAGACCTCGGTATGAGTGCCGCAAAGTTCGGCACCACCGCAGCTGCTGTCCGTGCCGCTCACAGCTCCTACCTGCAGACCGAAAATATTGTCGCAGGCTGGTTCGACTCCATGGGCATCGCAAAGGACGGCAAGCTACCCGACGGACGCAGCACCCGAGACCACCTGCGCGGACTCATCGCCGGAGAACCCGGCGAAGCTACCTACCTCTTGAAGCTCACCATTCCCGAGCTTGGGTACTTTGCGGCATCTCGGACGCTTCCGTATTCGCCTCTCGTAGCGGGTATTCTTTTCGGCTTCACCGCCTATATGGATGCCAATTTGAACCCCGAAATTGCTCGTCAGCGAACATTTGACCGCCTTGCAGACATGTTTGGCATTCCGCGAGGACTTGTTCGAAAGGCACTGGGTGGTGGTGCGTTCGGACTTTCTGGAACCAGCCTCATCAAGGCTACTGGGAAAAAAGCTTATAATGTGCGCACTACCTCAGCTGATCAATACGGTGTTGCTGCACATCGTGGCGAGAAAAGCCAGCTCTCTGTAGGTGCCAGCTCGGATCGCCTGCTTGCGGCGGCTCAGGCGCAGGACCAGGAGTTTGAACGTTCCCAGCAGGACCCGACTAAGGGTGAACGCGGTGCCGTGCTCGTCACCGTCATGTACGAAGCAGGACACGAAGGCGACCCCGCCCATGCTCTATACGTCGTGAGTATTCCGGGTACTAACTTTAATTCCTTGGGTGGTTCTCCCATGGACCCGGCAGGTGCCGTACGTGAAACCTTAGGTGAAGATACCACGAAGAACTCTGCTTACCAGATGGTTTTGCAGGCTCTCCGTGATGCTGGAGCACCGCAGGGTGCCCGTGTGTACATGGAGGGTTTCAGTCAGGGAGCCATGATTGCCTACAACATGGCTAATAGTCTCGAGGTTGCTAAGGAAATCAATATCGTGGGTATCTATGCTCAAGGTACTCCGCTACGAGGCTTGCCTGCCAAACGCCGTGGTTTCGCCGTGGATTATGTAGAAGGTGAAGGCGATATTGTTCCGGATAGTGCACGGAGGGAAGAGGGAGGCTGGCGTCCTGATGAACGTGATACAGCAATTACCGTCCAGAACCCTAAACATAGTGGCGAAAAATACCGAGAAGCCCTAGAACGCGAAGGATATAGTGGAGCGGTATTTGGCGGTATGCGTGCCGCGATGGACGGTAAAGAGTATGTGCTGGGGGAACAGAAGGTTACCTCGGGCTCTGCTATGCCAGACGGGTACAGCTCGGCTGAACGAACTAAAGTAACGATCGCACGTATCGGAGCTTACACAGGTCAAGCCTACATGTCGGGAGTTAAGATTGATGAGCAGGGCCTAGACGAAGTGATTGTACAAGCAACAGACGGTAAGGTTAGGGGCGTTCAGGACGCCAAAAATAAGGCGGAAAAAATCAAACAAGGGACTAAAGACGCATGGGAGGCAGGCAAGCCTCGTCTCCCTTACCCCGAGCCGACTCCGCAGGAAAAGCCTCAGAACCCGAAGCCTGCCTGGCCCGAAACCCCCGTGCCGCAGATGCCCAAGGTGCCCCTCCTGCAGGGATACAACCCGCAGAATATTCCGCCCGCCATCAATATGCCGGGCGACCTGAGTCGCCCCGAACCTGCCCCCATCAATATGCCGGTGGACCTGAGTCGTCCGGAGCCTGCGCCCATCAAGATGCCCACTCGAATCGAGGCAGAGGGGCAGCTACCCCCTGCAGGTCTAATCCCGCCGAACATTCTGCCCAAACCTGCAGATCTGCATACGCACATCGAAAAGGCTGTTACTCAGCCAATCATCGATCGCCTGCAGCTCCCTAATGTAGGTTCCGCGCTCAAGAATCCTCCAATCTTCGGAGCCGGGCAGGGTGGAGACTACGACGGCGTTGAGTCGCTCATCCCCACTCTGCCGGGGCTGAAACCCGCGCCCATGCTCCGGCCCAAGAGCATTGACCCGGGATTCCTCGCACCGACTCCGCCCGAGAACATCGACCCCGGGTTCCGCGCACCAGGCCCTCCCGAGGATTTGACTCCCATCGAGGAGCGTGAACCCCTGATGGTCTAAAAGCCCAGCCTCAAGAACCAATCTTGACGGCTCGGTGGAGGGTGGAGGGGACGAGTAGAGTAGAGAAGAGAAAAGGAGGGGCACCGCTGGGAACAACCCCGGCGGCGCCCCTCCATCTATGCGTACAGCGCTCGCGGCTAGTCTCTGCTACCTGCACAGGTACAGCTTGCTCGCGACCTGCTCTCCAGGTGAGAAGCGTTAGCCTCCGAGCCGCCCGCAGGCACATACTGGAACCATGAGCCAGTCAGCTGAACACGCCAATATCCCGGTCCGCCCCGTCTTCAACACACTGCCCAGCTACGCGGCAGGCAAGCCGCCCGCACCCGTTGAAGGCCTCACCCAGTACAAGCTCTCCTCCAACGAGAACCCGCTGGGCCCCGTACCCGAGGTTGCGCGCGTCCTCGCAGAATTTGCGACCGCGCACCGCTACCCCGACCCGCTCTCCACCGCCCTGCGCCAGAAGCTCTCCGCACGACTGGGCGTGGATGCTGACGACATCGTCACCGGTGCCGGTAGCCTCGGTGCGCTCAACCAGATCCTCAAAACTTTCGCGGGCGTTAACGCCGACGGCGTGCAGGACGAAGTCATCTACGCCTGGCGTTCCTTCGAGGCGTACCCGATCCTTGTCGGCATCATGGGTGCTCGCAGCGTGCAGGTGCCGAACCTGCTCGACGGCTCACACGACCTGGACGCCATGGCGGCAGCTATCACCGACCGCACCCGCCTGATTCTGGTCTGCACCCCCAACAACCCGACCGGTCCCGCCGTCACCGAGAGTCAGATTCGTGCGTTCCTGGCGAAGGTGCCCGCCCACATTCCCGTGGTGATTGATGAGGCGTACTTTGAGTTCTGCGCCGCCTCCACCGTTCCGGAGGGTGAAGAAGCCCCGCTGAACGGCATGGACATCTACCGCGACTACGAGAACGTCATCATTCTGCGCACCTTCTCCAAGGCACAGGGCCTGGCGGGTCTGCGCGTGGGCTACTCAATTTCGCACCCGCAGATTACGCAGCACCTGCGCGTGGCGGCAACCCCGTTCGCCGTGACGGCGCTGGCTGAGGCGGCGGCTATCGCCTCCATCGAGCATGAGGATGCGGTGATGGAGCGTGTGAGACACCTGGTCGCTGAGCGTGAGCGCGTGACCGCTCGACTGCGCGAGCTGGGCTACGATTTCCCGAGCACTTACGCGAACTTCGTGTGGCTGCCTCTGGGGGAGCGCACGGGTGAGTTTGTGCAGCTGATGTCTGAGCATGCGCTGTCGGTGCGTGCGTTCGGTACCGAGGGTGTTCGCGTGAGCATTGGTGAGGTGGAGGCGAATGACCGTTTCCTCTCGCTCTGTGAGGTCTTCGCGAAGGGGCTCTAGAGCGTCTTGTGAAGGGGTGGGGGTACCCACTCGGCCCTAATTGAACAATGTACTATTTTCCCTTGTCGAGGTTTGTTTGGGCTTTTCAAATGGTTCTCGCGCGGGAAAAATGATGGCCCGAAAAAGCTCTCAATAGTTAAATTAAACCTCCCATATATTCTCGAAAAAGAATATATGGGAGGTTTAATTTAATGATGTTCAAATAGTGAATGACAGGGCATAATACACTGCGTTATCAGCGTAACTGCCGCGAGATAAAGCCGAAAAGAGTAGACTGGTAACTATATATGCCCAGACCCTCACAGGCTTGCCGGAACACCTCAAACCCTGCACCATCAGGTGAAAGTTGAGACTAAAACCCAAGCCGCTGAGGGCCAAGCCCTCGTCACGTGTGGAGGTTAGATGCACGAGAACGACAAGTACCCCGGAGTGCCCGAACGCATCCAGCTCATGGATGAAAACGGCACCGTACACGAACACCCCACCTACAGCCGGTACATCGAAGACGTCAACGCAGACACCCTGCGCGAGGCATACCGCCTCATGTACCCCACCCGCCGATTCGACGACGAGGCAACCGCCCTGCAGCGCCAGGGTCAGCTCGCCCTCTGGGTGCCGAGCCGAGGCCAGGAAGCCGCGCAGATCGGCTCCGCGCTCGCCTACGCACCCAACGACTATATCTTCCCCTCCTACCGCGAGCACGCCGTCGCCCTGACGCGTGGTGTGGACTTCCGCAACCTGATCACCATCTTCCGCGGCTCCACCACCCACGGCTGGGACATGAAGGCACACAACTTCCACACCTACACCAAGGTGCTTGCGGCCCAGACCCTGCACGCAGTCGGCTACGCCATGGGCCTGAACTTCGACGCCGACATCGAGGCTGAAACCGGCACCCGCCGCACCGGTCAGGGCCAGGCAACCGACCCCACCGAGGACACCCAGAAGCCCGCCGTGGCGGTCTACTTCGGTGATGGCTCCTCCACCGAGGGTGACGCACACGAGTCCATGGTTTTCGCCGCCTCCTATAACGCGCCGGTGCTCTTCTTCGTGCAGAACAACCGCTGGGCTATCTCCGTGCCCTTCGAGGTGCAGTCCCGCGTGCCGGTATCGACCCGCGCCGCAGGCTACGGCTTCGAAGGCATTCGCGTGGACGGCAACGACGTTCTCGCCGTGCTCGCCGCAACCCGCTACGCCATGGAGAAGATCCGTGCCGGTGAAGGCCCCGTGCTGATTGAAGCTGAGACCTACCGCCTCGGCCCGCACACCACCGCGGACGACCCCACCAAGTACCGCACCGACGCCGATCTTGAGGGCCCGCTGCACCGCGACCCCATGATTCGCCTCGAGAAGTACCTGCGCGAGCAGAGCTACGCCGATGATGCCTTCTTCGAAGAGGTTGCAGAATCTGCGCAGCAGGTCGCGAACGGCGTGCGTGAGGCAGTGCTGAACTCTGAGGTTGCCGACTTTGAGTATTTCTTCGACCGCGTCTACGTGCAGGAACACCAGCAGGTGGAAGACGACCGCGAGTTCTACCGTAACTACGTTGCAGGCTTTGAAGAGGAGTAAGCATGAGCGAGAAAATTGAACGTTTGACCCTCGCCAAGGCGATTACCCGCGGCCTGGAAGACGCCATGGAAGCCGACCGCACCGTTGTCATGCTCGGTGAGGATATCGGCAAACTCGGCGGTGTGTACCGTGTGACCGAGGGCCTGCAGGCGCGCTTCGGCAACCGCCGCGTCATGGATGCGCCCCTGGGTGAGTCCGGCATTATCGGCACCTCCATCGGTATGGCGCTGCGTGGCTACCGACCCGTGCCGGAGATTCAGTTCGACGGCTTCGTGTTCCCCGCCTACAACCAAATCACGAGCCAGCTGGCGAAGATCCACAACCGCACCGATAAGCAGTACACGGTGCCGGTGACCATCCGCATTCCGTACGGTGGCGTGATTGGTTCGGTGGAGCACCACTCCGAGTCCCCGGAGGCGCTGTTCGCCCACACCGCGGGTCTGCGCATTGTGACCCCTTCGACCCCGCACGAGGCGTACTGGATGACCCGCAAGGCGATTGAGTGCCCCGACCCGGTCATTATTTTTGAGCCGAAGCGCCGCTACTGGCTCAAGGGTGAAGTGGACTTTAGCGATACTTCCTTTGACCCGTTCAGCGCCCAGGTGGTGCGTGAGGGTACGGATGCGACCATCGTTGCGTACGGTCCGCTGGTGCCGGTTGCTCTGGCTGCGGCAGAGGCTGCCGTGGAGGATGGCCGCTCGATTGAGGTCATTGACCTGCGCTCGATTTCGCCGCTGGATGTGCCGACCGTTGCCGCTTCGGTGGCGAAGACTGGCCGCCTGATTGTCGCACACGAGGCGCCGACCTTCGGTGGCATGGGCGGTGAGCTGGCTGCGGCGATTACGGAGCGTTGCTTCTACAGCCTGCAGGCGCCGGTGATTCGCGTGGGCGGCTACTACATGCCGTACCCGGTGTCCCGTGTTGAGGAAGAGTACGTGCCCGATATTGATCGTATTCTTGAGGCGGTTGACCGCGCTTTTGACTACTAGGCATTCCCTGATCTGACGTATCAGCGTGTTGCGCTATGGCGGGTTGCGAGCCCGCACAGAATATTCCGTATAGGGTATATGCCCTAGTGAGAGGTAAAAATGTCCCAGATTTTCCCGCTCCCTGACGTGGGCGAAGGCCTGACCGAAGCAGAAATCCTCAGCTGGAAGGTGGCAGTCGGCACCGAGGTCGCCATCAACGACGTCCTCGTCGAAATTGAAACCGCGAAGAGCGTCGTGGAACTTCCCTCGCCCTTCGCCGGCACCGTCGAGGCGCTGCTCGTTGCCGAAGGCGAAACCGTTGAGGTGGGCACCCCGATCATCAGCATCTCCGGCGGCGACAACGCACCCGCAACTCCAGCGGCACCCGCCGCGGCAGAGGCTGAGTCCGGCACCGCACTGGTCGGCTCCGGCCCCAAGGCGGACGCTGTGAAGCGCCGCGCCCGCAAGCGCCCTGCCTCCGCAGCCCAGCCCGCACAGGCTGCTGCGGCACCGGTCGCACCGGCTGTTCAGGCACCCGTGGCGCACACCCCCGCTGACTCGGCAAACCGTAACCAGGGCCTGCTGAGCGAGCTGGCTGAGCGCGCCTCCCGCTTTGTGGAGAACACCCCGCTGAACTCGGTGGTGCAGCGTCTGGCGCCCGAGCCCGCAGCGGCTCCCGCGCCGACTTTGGCTCCCGAGCAGGTTCCGCACCGCCCGACCCTCGCGCCGCCTCCGGTGCGTCTTGCCGCAAAGGAGCTGGGTGTTGACCTGGCGAACGTGACCGCTACCGGTGCGCGCGGCCAGGTGACCAAGCAGGACCTCATGAACTATGTGGCGCACCTGAGCGATGTGCAGCATAGCGGCGCCCGCCAGCCGTTCTGGCAGCCCGCAGCCACCCCCGGTGACCGCATTGAGCGCATCCCTGTGCGTGGCGTGCGTAAGGCTACCGCGAAGGCTATGGTTGCTTCGGCGTTTAGCGCCCCGCACGTGTCCATCTTCGTGGATGTTGATGCTTCCCGCACCATGGAGTTCGTGAAGCGCTTGAAGAAGTCCCGCCACTTTGAGGGCGTGAAGGTCACCCCGCTACTGGTGCTTGCCGCCGCGGTCATTTGGGCTGCTGAGCGTAACCCGCAGGTCAACGCGACCTGGACCGATAGCGAAATCCAGATTAAGCACTTCATGAACCTGGGTATTGCTGCGGCGACCCCTCGCGGCTTGATGGTTCCGAACATTAAGGATGCTCAGGAGCTGTCTCTGCGTGAGCTCGCTATTGCTCTGAACAACCTGACTACTCGCGCCCGTGAGGGTAAGACTCAGCCCGCTGAGATGGCGAACGGCACCCTGACCATTACGAATATCGGTTCGCTGGGTATTGATACCGGTACCCCGATTATTAACCCGGGTGAGGTGGCAATCGTTGCCTTCGGTACGATCAAGCAGAAGCCGTGGGTGGTTGATGGTGAGGTTATTCCTCGCTGGGTGACGACCCTGGGTGGTTCCTTCGATCACCGTGTGGTGGATGGGGACCTGTCGGCTCGTTTCATGGCTGATGTGGCTGCGATTCTTGAGGAGCCTGCACTGCTGCTGGACCACTAAGCGGCACATTTGGGCTAGTCAGCACCGTATTGCTGGGTAGCTGAGGCCGTTTAGGATACAGATATTTAGATACAGAAAACCTCCGGTACCTTACGCAAGGTACCGGAGGTTTTCTGCACGTTTTATCCCTATCGCAACGAGGCGCAGGTGCTTAGAAGTCTATGCGTCTTCGCGTGCCACCTGGTCGCTCGGGTACTTGTCCACGCGGCGGTGGTACAGGCGTCCGCACAGGCCGCCGAGGATAGCGCCGAGGAAGCTCAACGACAGAACCAGCAGAACCGCGAGCAGGCCGTTCGCGAAATCGCCCGCAATCAGCTTCTGCAGGGACAGGGACGCGACACCGTTCTGGAACAGCTGAGGCGTGAGGAAGGTCGCCAGGGACCCGAGGATGAGCGCCATAATCTGCCAGAGCCACACGGCAATGCCCTGCTTAGCGCCGGCGAATCGTGCCATGCGTCCCGCAGCGTAACCGCCCACCAGATAGGCGAAGAAAATGAGCACACTCAACGCCACCGCGACCGGCACGGCGTTCGACGCGCCGCTAAAGAGTCGGGAGACCACCGAGGCGTACTCGATGGACTCGCTCTGACCGGTCAGGGTCAGCCACGACTGGATAGCCCATAGGCCACCGTCCATGAGGGAGATGGTGATTAGCCAGCCGAGCAGGCCGGGCAGCAGGTGCATGCGGGAGTAGCGGCTCTTCTGCATGGACAGCGCGGTTGCGGCGGTGAGGATGGGTTCCGAGCCAGCGGCATCACCTGCGGGGGTGGGGATGACGAAGTGGTCATCATCCGCCGGATTAGCCTGCGGGGCGCTGGGTGCCGCATGGGCGTTGCCGGGTGCGGGCACCTCGTAGCTTGCCGCCGCAGTCGGCGCAGTAGCGGGGGCAGGCGCGGTAGCGGGGGCTGTGCCGCCGCGCACGTTGTCCGTGCTGGGGGCTGCAGGCTTGTCGAGCCAGCTGAGGTTGTCGGTAGCGGGTTCGCCCAAGTCAGCGCCGGATTCTGCGCCTGCAGAAGTGGCGCCGGGGGAGAGGAGCGGCTGGGTTGCGGTAGCTGCCTCGGTGAGGGGGCGGGTCGCATCCTGCGAGGACTGCGCGGAGGACTGTGCCGAAGAGGCCGACTCGCGCGCCTTTTCGTGGGCGCGGCGTGCGGCGTTCAGCTCCTCATCGGTCAGAACCACGGTGGGGTCGTCGGAGGAGAATGCCGCCTCCCACAGGTCACTTTCGGTGGGAGTGGACGCCGCGGCGGCCGGGCGCTGCTGCGGGGTGTTGTTCTGTGCGTTCATTAAATCCTTTGGATTCTAGTCCTGGGTGCTGATTTAGCGGTTGCGGTCAGCGTAGAAGGCGCGTGCTTCTTCCAGGGCTTCTGCGGAGTAGGTGTGCGGGTATGCCGGGCGTTCGTTCTCGTCCAGGGTACGGACCACACGGCCGGGGTTGCCCACCACGAGGGAGTTTTCGGGGACATCCTTGGTGACGACGGTGCCCGCGCCAATCACGGAGTTCTTGCCGATGGTCACACCGCCCAGGATAATAGCGCCGCCACCGATCCAGACGTTGTCTTCAACGGAGATAGGCTCGCCACCTTCCCAGTAAGCGGCGCGGTCGACCGGGTTGAGCGGATGGGTGGGGGTGAGGAACTGTACGTTGTTGCCGACGAGCACGGTGGAGCCGATACGAATCGGGCAGACGTCCAGGAATACGCAGTCGAAGTTGAAGAAGGAGCCGTCGCCAATGTAGGTGTTCACGCCGTAGTCGAAGCGTGCGCCGGGGCGGATGTGGGAGTGCTCGCCCAGGTGGCCGAGGTGTTCACGGTAGACGTGCATTGCCTGCGCCTGCTCGCCGCGTGCGTAGTGTTCTTCGGCGAGGACGGTTGCAGCGTGGATGCGCTTGTACTGCGCGCCGCATTCGGCGTCGGGCATGTAGGCGGCGCCGGAGACCATGCGGTGGAAGATGTCGCCGTTGGGGCGCTGCGGGGTGTGCATTAGTGGGCTCCTCCCAGAAGGTAAGCAAGTGCGATGATGGCCATTCCGAACAGGATGACGACTCCTCCGGCGATGGCGAATCGCTTGGAAATTTCGCGGAGGAGCTTCTTGAACTGTTCGTCAGTGATGTCTTGCTGTCGTTTACTCATGCTTTAAGTATCCCAGAGTTGCTGGGTTCTGCCTTAGTGTTTCGGTGTTTATTGCGGTATCTGGGGCGGGTGTACCGTGTGATTTTCAGCGTGGAAAGAAACGGTGCTGAGTTGAAGCCTGCGGGTGCGGGAAGGCACAATCATTGCATGACTGAGGCTCAGAAGAACACGAACCTGCAGGATGCGGCGGCTCCTGCATCCCCCGCTGGCGCATCCGCTGGTGTAGCTGCTGGTGCGCATCCGTTGGCGCATCGCCCCTGGTTGAAGAACTATACGCCGTGGACTGCTCGCGATATTGAGCTGCCTGAAACCTCGCTGAGCCACCTCATTGACGAGGCGGTTCGCACCGTACCGCATAAGGTTGCGCTGGAGTTCTTTGGCGCGACCACGACCTACGCTGAGCTGGGGGACCAGATTGAGCGTGCGGCGGAGGGGCTGCGCGTGGCGGGTGTGCAGGCGGGTGACCGTGTGGCGCTGATTCTGCCGAACTGCCCTCAGCATATTGCGGCGTTTTACGCGATTCTGCGTTTGGGCGCGATTGTGGTGGAGCATAACCCGCTCTACACGGGCGCTGAGTTGCGTCACATGTTTGAGGATCACGGCGCGAAGGTCGCGATTGTGTGGGATAAGATCGCTTCGCATATTACGGGTCTTCCGGATGATATTCGCCCGAGCCATATTTATTCGGTGAACATGATTTCGGCGATGCCTGCGCTGATGCGTACCGCGCTGAAGCTGCCGTTGAAGAGTGCGCGTGCTTCGCGTGAGAAGCTGACCGGTCCCGCTCCGGGTACGGTGCCGTGGTCGCAGCTGCTCAAGAGTGAGCGTATTGATCCTGCGCATCGCCGCCCGACGGCGCACGATATTGCGCTGCTGCAGTACACCTCTGGCACGACCGGTCTGCCCAAGGGCGTGATGCTCACGCACCGCAACCTGGAGTCTAACGGCCGCATGGGTGAGGCGTGGATTAACCCGGGCGATGACGAGGTGATTTACTCGGTTCTGCCGCTGTTCCACGCGTACGGCATGACCCTGGGCGTGACGATTGCGTCGCTGTGCCGCGCCCGCCTGGTGCTGTTCCCGACCGTGGACATGGACCTGATTCTGAAGGCGATGAAGAAGACTCGCCCGACCATTCTGCCTGCGGTTCCGCCGGTGTACCGCCGCCTCATGGATGAGGCGAAGAAGCGCGGCGTGTCCCTGGAGGGTATCCGTTATGCAGTCTCCGGTGCGATGAACCTGCCTCCTGAGCTGGTTGCCGAGTGGGAGGAAGCTTCCGGCGGTTTCATGGTGGAAGGCTACGGCCTGACCGAGTGCGCGCCGCTGGTGTCCTGCAACCCGCTCAATGACACTCGCCGTGCCGGTTTTATTGGTGTTCCGTTCCCCTCCACCGATATTCGTGTGGTGGACCCGGAGACCGGCGAGGACGTGCCCGAGGGCGAAGAGGGCGAGCTGTGGGTGAAGGGCCCTCAGCGTTTTGCTGGCTACTGGAAGCGTGAGGACGAGACGGCTAAGACCATCACCCCCGAGGGTTGGCTGCGTACCGGCGATATTGTGCGCCTGGACGAGGACTACTTCATTCAGATTGTGGACCGCATCAAGGAGGTCATCATCACCGGTGGCTTCAATGTCTCCCCGACGGAGGTTGAGGTCGCCCTCAAGCAGCACGACATGGTCGCGGATGCGGCAGTGGTCGGTATTCCGCTGCCCGCCGGTGGCGAGATGGTCGTTGCCGCCGTGGTTGCCGCCCCGGGACGCGTGGTGCAGGAACACACCCTGCGTGAGCACTGCTACTCGAAGGTGACCCGCTATAAGGTTCCGCGCCGCATCGTGGTGGTGGATGACCTGCCCCGTTCGATGCTGGGTAAGGTTCTGCGCCGTAAGGTGCGTGAGCAGCTGATTGCTTCGGGTGAGTTCGATCAGTAGTACTGGTTGATTCGCCGCCTGCTCGTAATGAGTGGGTTAGATGGACGCCGGCTTGGGTTTTCGTACCCGGGCCGGCGTTTTGTGTGCGCCTGAATACACCGTCAATGACGCTTTGTGACCTGGCAAATAATCACTGCATGACGAATTATGACAAAATATGACGACCTTGACGTTCTGTGTCTCATGAATAGCCATTAACTTCCACACCCGCCCTTGTGCATGCTGTAATTGTCCCATCATCATTCCCATCGGATGTGCTAGTACCAACGTGAGCACCCGGTGGAACGCATCATCATTCAACAGAAAGATTCATAGCCGTGAAGAAGTTTGCTGCTGCACTCGCAGTTGTCCCCATGGTCTTTGGCCTGGCAGCCTGCGGTTCCACCAACTCCTCCTCTTCCTCCAGCTCCAAGAAGGTCACCATCGGTGTGGTTGGCTCTGAGAAGTTCAACAAGACCCTGAAGGAAGAAGCTAAGAAGCAGGGTATCGACATTGAGTTCAAGGAGTTCAGCGCTTACACCGAGCCGAACCCCGCACTGGACGCCGGTGACATCGATATGAACCGCTTCCAGCACATCGCGTACCTGTCCAACTACAACGTGAGCGCTAAGAAGGACCTGCAGATTGTCGGCCCGACCGTCATCTACCCGATGGCTCTGTTCTCCAAGAAGCACTCCAAGTTGGCTGACATCCCCCAGGGCGGCGAGATCGTTATCCCGAACGACACCGTGAACGAAGCCCGCGCTCTGAAGCTGCTGAAGACCAACGGTCTGGTTACCTTCAAGAACGCTGATGTTGACGCACCCACCATCGACGACGTGGACACCGCTAATTCCAAGGTGAAGGTCACCCCCGTCGACGCAACCCAGACCGTGGTTGGCATGGAGTCCGCTGACGGCGCAGTCGTCAACAACGACTTCCTCAAGGATGCAGGCCTGAAGCCCGCAGACGCCCTGGCTCAGGACGACCCCAAGACCGACCCCTCGGCTGTCAAGTATGTGAACCTCTTCGTTGCTCAGAAGGACAAGGCTGACGACGAGACCTACAAGAAGATTGTTGAAATCTTCCACACCAAGCCCGTCATGGATGTTGTTCAGGAAGAGACCCGCGGCACCGCTGTTGAGGTCAACGTGAGCACCGACGAGCTGCGTCAGTCCCTGGCTAACGAAGAAGCCAAGCTGCGCGCCAAGAAGTAATCTTCTGAATACACGCCTCTTCTAGGCATACGCAAAGGCGGTAAGTCTAAGAACCCGATGCGGGTGAAGGCTTACCGTCCTTTGCGTAACGGCGTTAAGGCCCTTTAGCGCCCCAACCACGACATTTACGGATACATATTTATGAGTGAACTGGCACAGAGCTTCGGCGACAGCACCTCGCCCATGGTGGTTCTGGACGGAGTCTCCAAGGTCTTCGGCAACGGCCCCAAGGCAGTAGTTGCTGTCGACAACGTCTCCCTCACCATTAACCGCGGTGAAATCTTTGCAATCATCGGCTACTCCGGCGCCGGTAAGTCTACCCTGGTCCGCCTCATCAACGGCCTGGAAACCACCACCAGCGGCACCCTGACCGTCGGTGGCTTCCAGATTTCCGGTAAGCGCGACTCCGAACTGCGTGAAGCACGCACCAACATCGGTATGATCTTCCAGCAGTTCAACCTGATGAACTCCCGCACCGTGCTCGGTAACGTCGAGTTCCCGCTGAAGATTGCCGGCTGGTCTAAGAAGGACCGCCGCGAACGCGCCCTGGAAATGCTTGAGTTCGTGGGTCTTGCCGACCGTGCAGGTCATTACCCGAACCAGCTTTCGGGTGGTCAGAAGCAGCGCGTGGGCATTGCTCGTGCGCTCGCGACCAGCCCCGCCCTGCTACTGGCTGATGAGTCCACCAGCGCGCTGGACCCGGAAACCACTCATGAAGTTCTTGCGCTCCTTAAGCGTGTGAACCGTGAACTGGGTGTGACCGTCGTGGTGATTACCCACGAGATGGACGTGGTCTCCAGCATCGCTGACCGTGTGGCCGTCATGGAGTCCGGCCGCGTGGTGGAGCAGGGCAACGTCTACGACGTCTTCTCCAACCCGCAGACCGACGTGGCAAAGCTGTTCGTGGCTACCACCGTGAAGCTCGCCCCCACCGGCAAGGAAGCGGCTGAACTGCGCGCAAACCACAAGGGTTACCTCATCAACGTTGAAATCGTGGAGGGTAACCAGGAGCTCGGTAAGGTGCTGTCCTACCTGGGTGCCCGTAACGTCCGCTTCAACATTGTGGGCGGCGGTATTGAGACTCTGCAGGGCAAGGCGTACGGTACCCTCACCCTGGAACTTCTCGGCGAAATCACCAGCATTGATGCCGCCGTTGCCGAACTGAAGACCGTTGCCCGCGTGCAGGAGGTGCGCTAAATGTTTGCTACTACTCTTCCGCTGGCTGCGTCTAAGACGGACTGGTCCGAGTTCCTGCCCGAGAAGCTGCTCCCGGCTATCGGCGATACGTTCTACATGGTGACTATCACCATGGTGTGCGCCGGTCTGGTTGGTCTGATTGTGGGTGCTCTGCTGTACACCACCCGTGAGGGCAACATCTTCCAGAACCGTTTCGTGTACACGATCCTGAATATTCTGGTGAACGTGATTCGCCCGATTCCGTTCATTATTTTGATTGCGGCTTTGGGCCCGCTGACGAGCGCCGTGGTGGGTACCCGCCTGGGCGTGAATGCGGCGGTCTTCGCGATGAGCTTCGGTGCTGCATTCGCTATTGCCCGTATCGTGGAGCAGAACATGGTCTCCATTGACCCGGGCGTGATTGAGGCGGCGCGTGCGATGGGCGCTTCAAAGCTGACCATCCTGTTCACCGTGATGATTCCGGAGGCGCTTGGCCCGCTGATCCTCGGTTACACCTTCCTCGTCATCGGCGTGGTGGATATGTCTGCAATGGCCGGTTATGTGGGCGCCGGTGGCCTGGGTAAGATTGCGATCGTGGACGGCTACCAGCGCTTCAACGATGAGATCACCTGGGCTGTTGTGGCGATTATTATCGTCCTGGTTCAGCTGGTTCAGTTCCTCGGTAACTTCCTGGCCAAGAAGGTTATGCGCCGATAAGCTCGTGCCTCTTGTAGGCCTTGTAGGTACTGTAGGTACGGCTGATACAGCATAGAAGACCCCCGGTCTGCTCCTTGAGGAGCGGGCCGGGGGTCTTTTTTATGCTGCTACGAGGTGGAGGGCGGATGCCGCTTAGTTCTGCGCCGCCTCCAGGTACATATCCGGGGCAGGCTTACCGGTGGGAACGTCGTTGCTGCTGACCCAGGTGCGCACCAGCGGGGCGTAACCGTAGCTTTCCATTTTCAGGGTCAGAATGTTCGCGGTGGAGTTCGACGCCACCGCAACCGGCATGTCTATGACCTACACATCAACAACACCGCCAGATCACAGGGCGAATGCCCTCCGCGCGGAAGATTAGAGCCTTCCGCCATCTATGCGAAGAGCGAGCCGTTTGTGCTTCTTATGCTTCGCCAATCGACCGACCGAGCCGACCGACTGGCCTGTGTTGTTTGTTGTGATACCCCTTGTGCTTTTCATTCAAATACCTTTGTGTATTTTGTTTGGAAAGTACAAGGGCATTCGCTTCTCTCTCCCCTCACCTCTCTCAGCCTGAGCTGTGAGGTTGAGTCTTGGAACAGAAGGAGAGAAGCCAGAGAGAAAAAGAGCCTGAGCGTTAGCGAAGTCCGCTTAAGCGGACGTAAAATAAAAGTTCCTAGACCGTAGAACTGAAGTGAGAGAGTTGTGAGGACAAGACCAGAGTTATCTCCTGCTCGTAAGAGAAGAAAAGCATACGCACGTAGGAAAGAAGAAGAGAGGTGGGTGAAAGCAGCAGGGGAAGTGAAGACTGTTTACCGCTGTATCTGCGATAAGAACCTAGAAATGTGTAAGGCAGAGGAGCATCCGAAGCGCAATAAGACGACTTAGGATGTAAGTTTGCTGAGGAGAGAGAACGGGCTGGGAGCTTTAGCAGCTAAATACTATAGTGTGCAGTGGCGCAAATTGTTATTGAATCATTACTAAAATAATTTTGACTCCCATTTTGCTGATTGATATCATAAAAGTGTTCTGTTTCACATCAAACTAGAGATATTATCAACAGCTATTGTCGGAGCCGGTATAGAAGGACGTGGAATCGCGTTCTACGCAGATTGGGGTATACCACCGCTGACAGCAAAAATTGAATAAATATCTGAGGTGATTAAGTTGGTCGACACTAGATACATACCGGTACCTGAATTATGTTTCGCAGGTTATTCTTTCTATTATTTTACATCTTCGCATGATTCAATGTTTTATAATGTTGCCGGTATTTTAATTCTTTGTGGATTTGTTGGGTACTCTGCATATCGTGCAAATAAGAACTACGTACAACCTGCGGCATCCTTCATAAAATCCGTATTTTTTATGTTGGCTGTGGTAATTTTACAAGTGTATTGGCTTGACCCTTTGGCTCAGGTTGTAGTTCTACTTATGAGTATCCTGTACGCTTTTGTTTTCTATAAGCAACAGCCGAAATAAGCATCCTTGGAGTTCTAAAACACCTAGCATCACGAGAACCTGCCAATGTTCAGGTTCTCGTGATGTTTTGTATTGGTACCGTTTAGTGAGACTTTGGAAAAGTAGCGCTCCGCGAGAGTGCTGATGAGGTCAAAGGGCTACAAGAGCGGGTGCTAGAGAGGCAGCTGATAAGCATAGAAGACCCCCGGTCTGCTCTTGAAGAGCGGGCCGGGGGTCTTTCTTGATGCCGCCTGCCAGGTGAGGCGGTGGGGCGGGTGCCTCTTAGTTCTGCGCCGCCTCCGACTGCTGTGCCGCCTCAAGCTTGGCGATCCAGGTGCGTGCCGCCTCCCAGAGCTGCGGGTCATTAAACGAATCGAAGCGCCCAAAACCGGCCGGTGCCTTTGCCGGGTCGGTGCCTTCCGGAACGTAAATCATAACCTTTGTACCGGCGTCACGTGCCGCCTGCGCGCCCGCGGGGGAGTCCTCGAACGCCAGCGCCTCGTGACCTTCAAAGCCGAGGCGATGTGCCGCCTCCAGGTACATGTCCGGGGCGGGCTTACCGGTGGGAACGTCGTTGCTGCTG
>NZ_KV808295.1:0-48477 GCF_001812205.1 Rothia sp. HMSC069C10 | reverse complement strand
TGGAGTTCGACGCCACCGCAACCGGCATGTGCTCGCTCAGGAAGCCCAGGAACTTCTGCGCACCCTCAATCAGGTCCACGCCGGAGCTGATGACCTCGTGCTCGGTGGTGAGCAGGTCCTTCATCACGCGTTCATGGTGTTCGGCGTACTCTGCGGAGGCGGTGTCCGGCTTCTGACCGTTCTGCGCCTCGTAGGAGAGCAGGGCAAGCTCCTGCGCGACGTCGGCTGCCGCCAGGCCGGTGAGGCGGTGCTCCACCTCTTCGGTGAAGGGAACAGACCAGCGGGCGAAAAGCTCACGCTGCACATCGTTCCAGACGGTCTCGGAGTCGAGGAGGATGCCGTCGCAGTCGAAGATTGCGCAGCGGGGGAACCATTCGGGGGGTACTGTGTGTTCAAACATAATGTCAGTCTCTCACAGGGCTTTAGGCTATGGAAGCGGTGGCCCGGTGCGTGAGAAAACATGCAGGGCGCAAACCGGGCGAGGGCACAAAAGCACGCAACACAAACGTTGGACATGAAGAAACCCTCCCGCCGCATCCACTGAGAACGCAACGGGAGGGTAGCAGCCGTACAGCTTAGAGAGCGGACACCGGCTTATGAGTCACCTGACGCATAAACGGAATGGTCGCCAACAGGCCCACATAGACCAGCGCCAGACCCAGTGCAATAGCGCCGAAGGTCATACCGAACATCTTCGTCAGAATCTCACCGGAAAGACCCTGCGCCGCAATCAACGCCGTCAGCGGCAGACCCAGCAGCGCAGAAACCACGCTAATGAGCACCAGCGGACCGAAAACCACGGTAAGGCGCGAAGCCTGCAACATCCTCGTGGGGGTACCCATCATATTCAGCGAAGAGTACAGCGAACCACGCTCGTAAATGGCGGCGCTCTGGTTCAACACTGCGGAGAGAGTGATCAGCAGGTACGAGAAGAACAGCATGAGCAGCATGCCCTGGAACATGTCCGACATGATGGTCATGAAGGGGCCGGCGGCGGGGCCTACCTCCTTCGCCGTTTTGTTCATCTCACCCGCCAGAATCAGGATGGGGCCGAAGAAGGTCACCAAGAAGGTCGACAGTGCCACACCCGAAACCTGACGCCACGCCCCGCGCGGGGACTCCAGCACCGCACGGTACCCCAGCAGAACCGACGCCTTCTGGGTCATGCGCACACGAATCTTTGCGTACGCCCACACCAGGAAGGTACCAATCAGGTCGATAGCAACCATCATCAGCAGACCCGGCAGAGCAATGAAAATCGCTAGGTTCTTAATCGCGCTATCGGCACCGCCGTCCTGGAAGGGTGAGAACATGCTAAAACCCTTCGAGGTCGAAGCCAGAATCATCACGGCAATGACCAGAACAACACCGATACCCAGAGCAATGTAACCGGCGGAGCCAGCCTTCGCGCGGGTACGCACGCCCAGCGGGCTGATGCTGACCTTCGCCAGACCGAAGAGGGAGCTGAGAGCCGCCAAAACCATACAACCCAGGAAGCAGTAGAAAATCACGCTCACCGGCAGGAGCATATTCTCAGCACCCAGCGGAACGTTCATGAAGTGTAAAGCGCCAAAGGGGAAAATCAGCACCAGGTAGAGCAACAGACCGATGACGAAACCCACAAGAGAGTACACCAGCGCGTCCGCAACGGACAGACCCACAATCAGGGTTGTGGAGGCACCAATCAGGCGCAGGGACGCCAGACGCTCATCACGGCGGCGGGCACTCAAACGAGCAGCCGAAGCGCCCAGGGTAAAGAGCGGAACAATCAGCACCAGAGCGGCAACCCACGCCAAACCCATGTAGAGCTTCTGAATGCCCATCAGGTTGATCATTTCGTGGTCAACGTTGGCGTGCTCAAGCCAAGTACTCAGCGCCTGAACACCACCGGCAACCGTCAAAAACAGTGCCGAGGAGGCGGCAAAAGCCAGCACGGGAAGAATCGCCTGCGAACTCCATAGGGTTCGCTTGGCGAGTAGAGCATAGATTTGCATTATGCACCTGCCTGAGACTGAGCGCCGAAGCTCTGAGCGTGGTTCTGGGAAGCGGGAACACCGCCCTGGTTATTGCGCTGATCGCTCACAATCTGACCGTCCTGCAGGTACACCACGCGGGAGCACGCCGCCGCCACGTTCGGGTCGTGAGTAACCACCAGCAGAGTCTTACCCTGCTGCGGAATCATGGTCAGCAGCAGAGCCATCACCTCACGCGCGGTCTTCGAATCCAGCGCGCCGGTCGGCTCATCCGCGAAAGTCACGGGGGCACCGTTCACCTGGGAGCGGGCAATCGCCACACGCTGAGCCTGACCACCGGACATCTCGCCCATACGGCGGTCCAGCATCTGACCCAAACCCAGGCGGTTCAGCAGATCAGCCGAAATGGAACGCGCCTGCTGGCGGGGAACACCGGCAATCATCGCGGCGAGGGAGACATTCTCCTCTGCGGTCAGCTCGGGAACCAGTAGACCCTGCTGGAACACGAAACCAAACGAGTTAGCGCGCAGGGAGGTGCGCTCACGCTCACTGAGGGACTCCACCGCCACCTGACCGGTCGGGCCATTGAACAGCACAGAACCGGCATCGAGCTTGATAATGCCCGAGAGCGCGTGCAACAGGGTGGTCTTACCGGAACCGGAAGGGCCCATAATCGCCACGGACTCGCCGGGGAAAATATCCAGGCTCACGTTACGCAGCACCGGGTTATTGCCGTACGACTTGTGCAGGTTACGGGCAGAAATAATCGCACCGCGCGCGAAGGGCGCCTGCTGCGCCTGCTGCGCCTGCTGAGGCACCTGAGCCGGGTAGCCCTGCTGAGGCTGGTAATAACCTGCCTGGCTCTGCTGGTTAGGCTGACCGGGCTGGCCGGGCTGACCCTGCTGGGGCTGACCCTGGTGACCGGAATACTGACCGGCAGGCTGCGCCGCCTGCGGAGGGGTCATTGAATACGGGTTCTGAGCCTGGAACTGCGGGTTCTGAGATTGAGGATTCTGCGTCATGACAACCTTCATTGGGTATGAACTAACGGAAGTACACTTCTATCATCTCAGCTTCTCGGCGGCTCACCCCTCCGTCTGGGGGCTGAAAAATATGGGAAAACCCTGAAAAAATTTGCCCGACCGGGTACTCAACCACCCCGCAGCTCATACCGCGGTATGAGTGCGCTTCATGAGAGAATACGCCTCTTGCCCCCTTGAACTGCGCGGGGGCAATGCCATACTAGAAGGATGACCGACGCACAGAACACCCCCATCATCACTCCGGTAGCCGACCCCGAGGCAGGAACCCGCATCATCTTCCTGCGCCACGGCCAGACCGACTGGAACATTGACCACCGCTTCCAGGGCGGCACCGACATCCCCCTCAACGACACCGGCAGAGAACAGGTCCGCACCGCTATCGGCGCCCTGAAGCAGGCAGCAGCTGAAGGCACCACCGTGGACGCTATCGTCTCCTCGCCGCTCTCCCGCGCCGTAGAAAGCGCCGAAATCGTAGCCGAAGGCCTGGGCGTACCCTACCGCGGTGCCGTTGACGGCTTCCAGGAACGTTCCTTTGGCGACTTGGAAGGGCAGATCGCTACCCGCGAGCTGATCCTCGCCTCCCGCCAGTCCAACAATGCTTTCAATGTGGAACCGAAGAAGGACTTCCTCGCCCGCTCCCTCGCGGCGCTGAACCGCGTCCGCCGCGAATACGAGGGTCAGACCGTTGTGGTCGCCGCGCACGGCATGCTGATTGCCATGACCATGACCGCCCTGGTCGCTGAACGCCACCCCGAACTGCTCAACGAGGACGGCATCTACCCGATCCCGGTAAACGCTTCCCTGACCGAGGTGCCCCTGCAGTACCTGGACAACGCAATCGACCGCCTGGTTGTGCAGCACCTGGAGCCCGAGCTGGGCCCCGAAGAGATCCCGGCGGGTGCCGAGAATACGACCCTCACCCTGATCCGTCACGGCCAGACCGACTGGAACAAGGCGAATCTGATGCAGGGCATCACCGACATTCCGCTCAATGACACCGGCCGCGAGCAGGCACGCACCACCGGCAAGAAGCTTGCCGACATGGGTCTGGAATTCACCGTGCTGGTGTCCTCGCCGCTCTCCCGCGCCCACGAGACGGCGCAGCTGGTCGGTGAGCACTTCGACCTGCAGGTGCACAAGACCTACCCCGAGCTGGTGGAACGCGCCTACGGTGCCGGCGAAGGCCTGGACATTCCCGCCCCCGAACGCCGCGCCCCCGAACGCTACTACCCGAATGTGGAATCCGAACGTGACGTGTACATTCGTGCGGTGCGTACCCTGCGCAATATCGTGCGTGAACTCTCTGAAGCCTCGGGCGACCAGAAGATTATTGCTGTCAGCCACGGCAGCTTTATCCGCCGCGCCCTCTCCGCCGCAGCTGGTGAAGAATGGACCGTGACCGTGCCGAACGCCGAACCGCTCACGATTGACGTACCGGGCCTGTTCGCGTGGGATTCGACCAAGCAGTTCGACGAGGTGGGTCGCCTTGTCTGGTAAAGAATGGTCTGGCGCTCGCGTGTGGCGGCTGATTCTCTGGCCCGTCACGGCGCTGTACTGCGCGGTGGTGGCGAGTATCGTGTTCGCCCCCGTGCACGTGGACGATAACGAGATGGGCGGCCGCCTGGCGCAGCTACTGGATACCGGCCACGCCGAGGGGTGGCTGCCTGCGTTCATCACCTATTCGAGCATTGAGCAGCTTTCGAACGTCATCATGTTCATTCCGGGCGGTTTTCTTTTCGCCCTGCTACTCAAACCGAAGGCTCGCCCGCACGTGCTGTACTCGGGATTTTTGGTCAGCGCCTGCATTGAGACAATCCAGAGTTTCATGCCTGATCGTACCGGCGATCCGGTGGATGTGCTGATGAACGGTTCGGGTGCACTGCTGGGTGCGGCGGGTGCTTTGGGTGTACATCGTTGGCGTCGCGTGCGTCGTGAACGTCAAGGTAAATAAGGTTCTGTGCCCGGTGGAGGCGCTGGTTTCGAGGGTTCTCGGCGAGGTTTCTCGGGGCCGGCGCCTTACGCTTTTTGCCCTGTGAGGGCGCCGTGTAGGTGTTGGATACTGTGCGGATGAGGGGGGAGCGGGAAAACCCAACAGTTCATTAGGTCAAACAGACATAAACAGGCAGTGACCTCCGATATAGTGTGGTTTCTGTAGGGAACATTCGGGTAATATTCCGGTAAATACAGCGTTTTATATTGACTTGCCCACAAAAACCCACATAAAATCAAGTATTACCCTAAAGCGTTCTGTCGGTTCGCTGAAACCATGTCTCTCACGGTCCTGAAAGCCGAGCAGAACGCAGAAAAGAACGCACAGATTTCCTCCCACTAGCCCAAAGGAACACCAGATTTATGTTCGCAGAAGAACGCCGTGCCGAAATTGCAAAGCTTGTTGCCTCCGCACGTCGTGTCAACGGCGCTGACCTTGCGCGCCGTTACGATGTGACCATGGAGACCGTGCGTCGTGACCTCGCCGCACTGGAAGAGGCAGGTAAGCTCCGCCGTGTTCACGGTGGTGCTGTCACCATTGAGCAGTCCACCTCCCTGGAGTCCTCCATCTCCTCCCGACAGGGCATGAACACCCCCGAGAAGCGCCGTATCGCCACCAAGGCATACCAGATGCTGCGCGACTCCGAGGCAGGCTCCATCGTCCTGGACGCAGGCTCCACCATCGAAATTCTCGCCGACCACATCGGCGCCGAGAACTTCAGCCTCAAGACCGGCAACGACCGCATCATCATCACCCACGCACTGCACATTGCAGTCAAGCTCGCCGAAGCCGAGGGTGTCACCCTTGAACTGGTTGGCGGCCAGCTGCGCAAGATGACCTGGGCTGCTGTTGGTGCACGCGCCGCAGAGCACTTCGGTACCATGCGCCCCGATATTGCTTTCATCGGTGCCAACGGCATTGAAGCCCACTTCGGCATCTCCACCCCCGGCATGAACGAAGCTATTGTCAAGACCGCAATTTGCAAGGCAGCCCGCCGCGTGGTCTTGCTTTGTGACTCCGCGAAGTTCGGTCAGGAATCCCTGGTCCGCTTCGCCGGATTTGAGGATATTGACACCCTCATTACTGATCGCGAGCCCGAAGGTGCCCTCCGCCAGGCACTCGAGGCCGCAAATGTTGAGATTGTGATTGCCTAATGATTATTACTTTGACCGCCAACCCCAGCCTGGACCGCACCATTGAACTCGGTGCACCCCTGGCTCACGGTGCCGTGCAGCGTGCTGTCGGTGCCGTACAGGATCCCGGTGGTAAGGGTGTGAATATTTCCCGCGCCCTGCAGGTTTCCGGTGTGCCGACCCTCGCCATTGTGCCCGGTGAAGCCAGCGACCCGGTGCTGACCGCACTGCAGGCGGTGGACGTCGAGTTCGCTAACCTGCCCACCGGTGAGCCGATTCGCTCAAACATCACCGTGGTTGATCCGGATGGTACCACCACCAAGCTGAATGCCCCCGGCACCGTTTTTGATGCCGAACTGCGTCAGAAGCTGGACGAGCTGGTGGTTGAGCGTTCCAAGGGTGCCGACTGGGTGGTTTTGGCTGGTTCGTTGCCTCCGGGCCTGGAGCCGACCTACTACTCCGAGCTGGTGGCGGCACTGCGCGCCTCCGGCTACGAGGGCAAGATCGCTATCGATACCTCTGAGGCACCGCTGATTGCGACCGTCGCCGGTGAGCATAAGCCCACCCTGATTAAGCCCAACTCGGAGGAGCTGGCTCAGCTGACCGGTAGCGATAACTGGGAGGAGCTGGAGGCTAGCCCCGAGCTGACCGCTCGCACCGCCCAGAAGCTGCTCGGCGACGGCATCGAGTACGTGCTTGCCACCCTCGGCGGCGGCGGTGCAGTGCTGGTCACTGAGCAGGGTATCTGGCACGCTGTGCACGAGCCGATTCAGGTTCGTAGCACTGTGGGTGCCGGTGACTCGTCGCTGTCCGGTTTCTTGATTGCTCACACTCGTGGTGAGGATGCCCCCGGTTGCCTGGTTCAGGCGGTAGCTCACGGTTCGGCTGCTGCTGCTCTGCCCGGTACCCGTATGCCTTCGCTGGAGCAGACCACTCCTGAGAAGGTCACTGTTCGTCAGCTGCAGCTCTAATTCGGTCTGTTTTCGCACCTCCAGCTTTTATTCTCAGAAGGGAATATAAGCTGGGGTGCTGTGCGCATATGTCGCACATATACGCACGCTGCACACTCAACACACACTGCGCACACTTTGAACTCATATAGGGGAGAAGCCCGGCACCGCTGAGCGAATCCCCGCCCCAACACATACCCGAGGAGGGAATATGTCTGATCTGATCACCGCAGATCTCGTCCTGCTGGACGAGAACCTCGGCGAGACCCGATTCGACGTAATTGCCAAGCTCGCCCAGGCAGTCGTAAATGCCGGACGCGCTACCGACTTCGAGCAGCTCTACGCGGCTGCCGAGGCACGCGAATCCAAGACCGACACCGGTATCCCCGGCGGTATTGCGATTCCGCACTGCCGTAGCGCCGCCGTCACCGAGCCGACCCTGGCGATGGCACGCCCCAACCCTGCAGTTTCCTTCGGTGCAAAGGACGGCCCCGCCGACCTGATTTTCTTCATCGCTGCACCCGATGGCGCTGACCAGGCCCACCTGAAGCTGCTCTCCACCCTGGCACGCTCCCTGATGAAGAAGAGCTTCACCGCGTCCCTGCGCGAAGCCTCCTCGGCTGAAGAGATTGTTGAGCTGGTCAACGGTGCGCTCGGCGTGGGCGAGAAGAAGGCAGAGGCTAAGCCCGCCGAGGCTGCACCTGCCGTAGCTGCCACCTCCGCTCAGGAAACCCCCGCCGCTTCGGCTCCGGTGAAGAAGATTGTTGCTGTGACCGCGTGCCCCACCGGTATCGCTCACACCTACATGGCTGCGGACGCCCTCAAGTACGCTGCCGAAGAGCTCGGCTACGACCTGAAGGTTGAAACCCAGGGCTCCTCGGGTAACGAGAAGCTGACTCAGGCTGATATTGACGCCGCAGACGCCGTGATTTTTGCGGTGTCCGTGAACGTGCGTGAGCGTAACCGCTTCGCTGGTAAGCCCTTCGTTGAGTCTCCCGTCAAGCGCGGTATTGACGAGCCGAAGGAAATGATTGCGGAGGCTCTGGCTGAGGCCGAGAACCCCAACGGTGCACGTGTTGCCGCTGCCGCATCCAGCGGTGAGGACAGCGCAGGCGCTACCGAAGGCGCTTGGGGCTCGCGCATCTACAAGGCTGTGATGACCGGTATCTCCTACATGATTCCGTTCGTTGCCGCCGGCGGTATTCTGGTTGCCCTGGGCTTCGTTTTCGAGGCAATCACCATGCCGAACCTCGGCGATGTGAACACCAAGGCGATTCTCGAATCGGCAACCCTGTTCAACCTCGGTGATGTGCACTGGACCCTGTACCTGGGTGCTGTTCTGCAGACCATCGGTGGTTTCGGTCTGAGCCTGATGGTTCCGGCTCTTGCCGCGTACATTGCGTACGGTTTGGCTCAGCGTCCCGGTATTGCTCCGGGTTTCATCGCCGGTTCGGTGGCTCTTGCCGTGAACGCGGGCTTCCTTGGCGGTATTGTTGGCGGTATTCTCGCCGGTCTGATTGCGTACGCTCTGGGCACCCTGAAGCTGCCCCGCTGGCTTGGCTCGATGATGCCCGTGGTCATCACCCCGCTGGTGACTTCTCTGGTTGCCGGCCTGGCAATGTACCTGCTGCTCGGTGCGCCCCTGGCTTGGGTTATGACCACCCTGCAGGATTGGCTGACCTCCATGTCTGGTGGTTCCGCTCTGCTGCTGGGTCTGATCCTGGGCGCCATGATGGCTTCTGACCTGGGTGGCCCCATCAACAAGGCTGCTTACCTCTTCGCAACCGCTGGCCTGTCCTCGGGTGCGACCGTGAACCAGGAAATCATGGCTGCCGTCATTATTTCAGGTATGGTTCCGCCGCTGGCTATGGCTCTGGCAACCACCCTGCGTCCCAAGCTGTTCAACGAGAACGAGCGTGAGAACGGTAAGGCTGCGTGGCTGCTGGGTGCTTCCTTCATCTCTGAGGGTGCTATTCCCTTCGCTTCGGCTGACCCGGCTCGCGTGATTCCTTCGACCATTGTTGGTGGCGCTATTGCCGGTGCAATCTCCATGGGTGCGCACGTGGCTTCCCCGGCTCCGCACGGTGGTATTTGGATTATTGGTCTGGCGCAGAACCCGCTGATGTTCTTCGTGGCCGTGCTGGCCGGTACCGTGCTATCGGCTCTGGTGTACGTTGTGCTGAAGTCCATGGGGGCCCGCTCCAAGGCATCCGCATAAAGGCCGTATAACCTCACCTTCATTTGATCGTCTGTTTGCAGGCGTGAGCGTGAAAAAACACGTTACACTGTAGACAAACCACAGATAGGACATGAATTTATGACTACCTACAAGGGCGTCGGCGTATACGCCGGCCGCGTTATTGGCCCCGTTCTTCAGATGCCTAAGCCCATCGAGGAACCCAAGGACGGTCTGCGTCTGAGCGGTGAGACCGCTGAGGCTGCAGCGCAGCGCATCAAGGACGCTTCGGTCCGCGTGAAGGAAGACCTGCTCGCTCGTGCAGAGCACGCTAGCCGTGACGGCAAGGCTGTTCTGAAGTCTACCTCTCAGATGGCTACCGACCGTGCACTCATCAAGAGCGCTATTAAGCTGGTTGAGACTCAGGAGATGGCTCCCGAGCGCGCTATCTGGGAGGCTGCAACCTCCTTCGCAGACCAGATGGCTGCCCTGGGTGGCTACATGGCTGAGCGCGTCACCGACATCCACGACGTGCGTGCCCGCATTGTTGCTGAGCTGACCGACCAGCAGGCTCCCGGCATCCCCGTTTCTGATGAGCCGTTCATCCTGGCCGCTATTGACCTGGCACCGGCTGACACCGCGACCTTGGACCCCGAGAAGGTTATCGCTCTGATTACCTCTGACGGTGGCCCCCAGGCACACACCGCTATTCTGGCTCGCGGTCTGGGTCTGCCCGCTATTGTGGCGGCTAAGGGCGTGACCGAGATTGCTGACGGCACCGTCGTCTACGTGGACTCCAACGAAGGCATCGTTGACACCGAGCCCACCGACGCTGACCGTGAGGCAGCAATCAAGTACGCAAACCGTAAGCCTGTCGCTGACTTTGACGGTCAGGGTGTGCTGGCTGACGGCACCCGCGTTGAGCTGTACGCAAACGTTGGTGACGGCAAGTCCGCTGAGAAGGCTGCAAGCCTGAAGGCTGAGGGTGTTGGCCTGTTGCGCACCGAGTTCGGCTTCCTGGGCCACGACTCTGAGCCTTCTATCGAGACTCAGGCTAAGACCTACAAGTCCGTGTTTGACGCATTCCCCGGCAAGCACATTGTGGTTCGTACCCTGGACGCTGGCGCTGACAAGCCCCTGCCGTTCCTGAACGTGAACCCCGAGGAGAACCCCGCACTGGGTGTTCGCGGTTTCCGTACTGACTGGACCGTTCCGGGCGTTCTGACCCGCCAGCTGGAGGCTATTAAGGCTGCTTCGGAGAACTCCGACGCGGACATCTGGGTTATGGCTCCGATGATTTCGACCACCTCCGAGGCACGCAACTTCGCGAACATGCTCAAGGAGATCGGCCTGCCCGTTCACGGTGTGATGGTTGAGACCCCCGCAGCTGTGATGAACGCTGAGGCTATCCTGGGCGAGGTCGACTTCGTGTCCATCGGCACCAACGACCTGACCCAGTACACCATGGCAGCTGACCGTCTGCTGGGTGACCTGGCGCACCTGAACAACCCCTGGCAGCCTGCAGTGCTGAAGATGATCAAGATGACTGTTGAGGGTGCTCAGCGTGCATCGGTCACCGCGGGTAAGAAGAAGTACGTGAGCGTCTGTGGTGAGGCTGCTGCTGATCCGGCTCTGGCTGTTGTTCTGATTGGTCTGGGCGTTGACACCCTGTCCATGAACGCTGGCGCTATTCCCGCTGTGGCTGCGGTTCTGAAGTCCGTGACCAAGGAGAAGGCACAGCAGATTGCGGCTATCGCTCTGCAGCAGATTTCTTCTGCTGAGGCGAAGGAGAGCGCACGCAAGGCTCTGCCGATTCTGGACGAGCTGGGCCTCTAAGCCTTAAAACAATTTCGGGCTGCCTGCCGCTTCTTGATGGGGTGTGCTGGGCGGTGCCTGAGTCCATGAAAATGCCGGGTGTAGAGTTTTATTTCTGCATCCGGCATTTTTTGTACTTGTTAGCGTATGGCTGAACGGTACAATTTATAGAGTAAGGGCGGGTCCTGAAGCGCCCCGTTCATTTAGAATAGGTACTGATATAGTTCGGTTCCTTGATCAAAGGAGAAACATAATGGCAGAGCGCGAAGCCACTATTGCAAGCCGTGTTGGCCTGCACGCACGTCCGGCAGCTATCTTCGCTGAGGCAGCTGGCGACCTCCCCGTCGAGGTCACCATCGCAGCTAAGGGCGAGCCCGCAGATGAGGCTATGGACGCTGCATCGATTCTGTCCCTGATGTCCCTGGGTGCAAAGCACGGCGACGTTGTTGTCCTGCGCGCTGAGGGTGAAGGTGCTGAAGAGGCTCTGGACTCGCTGGTTAAGATCCTCGAGACCGACCACGACGCTGAGTAATTGACTTTCGCCTCTGAGGTGACCCCGAGCGGTACGCTTCAGATGCTGTGAAGGCTAATAGCCTTAAGGCGTGAATATCCCGTCACTTCGGTGGCGGGATATTTTTTGTTATGAATAATTCATTTTTTATTGAGGTGTGAGTGGGGGTAGGTGGGGGATATTTCTCTGCAAATCTTAATGTATATATAACCTTTATTTTTCCTCGAAAATAGCTCTAGAAATATCTCCCAAAATATCTTCTGTGCAGTAATGACCTGGATTTCTCTTCATATCAATGAACCTTTCTGCCCTAAGTTCCGCAGAGCGCTTTTGCTCACAAAATCACGGGTCAGAAAAGTGATATTTCTGCTCTCCAGTGCTACCGCAGAATCGTGCCCTTGTTAGACTAAAAAGGCACTGTCTATCTGGGAGGGACATTGGCAGAATCGAGGAACACCCCCGCGACCCCCACATCGCGGGAAGCTTCGCATGCAGACGAAGTGAACACTGCCGCAACGGAAGGAAGCGAGCAGAATACCACCGCGGGCTACATCGCCGGTAAACGCGGTTTTCCCCTGGTATCACTAGACCAGGTCACCGACGAGAAATTGCGCCGCGTGCTGGCTCAGCATGCTACCTCCGCGACAAGCCAGGAGGGCACCGTCGCTGCAGAAGCTGTCAGTGATGTACTGCAGGAGGCCGCAGCGGATATGGGTATCACCGCGCAGGAGCCGGTTGAGCTCGCCAGCGACCCCGAACTGACCCCTAACGGCCACGGCGCGCGTACCGTCATTGACCCCTCCCTCGTGCCTGATCATGAGCTGGACGCGTACCGTGAGGACCCGAACCCCGTCACCTCCAGCAATATGGTGACCGAGGAGGCGCTGACCCGCCCCTCCCAGCCAGTGCCCATGACCGGCATGATCCCGCAGGTGCCCAACTCTCACGCAGCCCGACGCTACGGTGCGGATCCTACCGCAATGCCGAAGACCGGGCCCGTCTCGATGCCCACCACCTCCGTACCGCTGGTTGAGGGCGGCTCTCGCGGCCTATTTGGGCGCGGTAGCGGTGGTCGCTGGGGTTCACGTCGCTTCCGCTCCTTCGTGCGCACTGAGGAGGCGGCACCCGCCGCCCCGCGCGGTGCCCAGCGCATTGCGCAGCGCCAGTTCGTGCCGACTATCCGGTCTGACGAGCATGAGCGTCGTGAGGCGTTCCGCCGTGAGAAGGAGTACGCACGCGATACCCTGAACTTCACCCTGCGCCTGGCGGAGGCGATGTTCCACTACGGTGCGGACGCAATGGATGTGGACTCGGCGATTATTGCGGTGTCTTCGGCGTACGGGCTGGATTCGGTGGAAGTCGACATTACGAACCAGTCGGTGACCATCAACTACACTTCGGACCCCGATATTTACATGGAGTCCCGCATCGCCAAGCGCAATGCGAACGCTGAGGAGCGCTTCACCCATACCCTGGTGCGTGTGGTGCGTTCCTCCACGGAGAACTATGAGGCGCTCTCCGAGGTGTACGGCCTGATCTATAAGATCACTCGGGGCGGTATGACCCTGGAAATTGCCGATTTGAAGCTGAACCAGATTACGCACCGACCCAAGCCGTTCCCGCCTCTGGTGGTGTGGTTGGCGAACCTGGCGTGTGCCGGAACCCTGACGGCGGCGCTGGGTGCAAGCTTTGCGACGGCGTTGAGCGCGGCGATTATTTTTATTCCCGTGTACCTGCTGATTCAGTGGTTGAGTTCGATTGGTATTCCGGCGTTCTTCCGTATGGCTGCTAGTGCCGGTCTGATGACCTTCTTGGCGATTTGGCTGGGCGGTGAGGGATCCATTCTTTCGGTGTTGCAGCGTCAGGGGGAGGCGATTTCGGCGCCTCTGGTGGTGGCTGCGGGCATGATTATGTTCTTGCCAACGCCGCGTCTGGTGGGTGCCGTGCAGGACGCGATTAATGGCTTCCCGGTGACGGCTGCGGGTCGTTTCGTGTCTACGGGCATGAGCTTCTTGGGGCTGGTGGTTGGTATTGCGACCGCGGTGAGTGCGATCAATATTTTCAACGGCCCGACCCTGGATATTGAGCAGCTGCGTTTTGAGCCGACGACCCCGCTGGTGGCGTCGTTCTTCTTCCTGGTGGCGATTGCGACCTTTGCGATTACCTTGCAGACGAAGCTGGTGAAGGTCGGGTGGCTGATGGTCATTACGGGCTGCGGTCTGGCGGCGTATTACGGTTATGAGCTGCTGGCTGGCCCGAGTACTGGTCGCGGTCCGACGGCGTGTGCGGCGGTTGTGATTGGTGCGTTGAGCACGTATTTTGCGTACCGTCTGCATGTGCCTCAGGCGATCTTCTCGATTCCGGCGATTACGTTCTTGCTACCGGGTCTGTCGTTCTTCCGCGGCATGTATTTGTTGACGGTTGAGACGGACGTGATTCTGGGTATGCAGAATATGATTACGGCGGTTTCGATTGTGGTGGCGATGGCTTCGGGTGTTGCGTTGGGTAATTACACGATGCAGTATGCACTACAGCGTTTTACGACTCCGCGAAACGTGGAACCGGCTGATTCTTAGCCCTTTTTCAAGGGTATATAGCCAATATTGCATATATTGGATGTTGGGAAGGGGCGGTAGCCTGCGAGGTGAACTCACAAGCTACCGCCCCTTCACTACGCCCATTGCGCCAGCTCGTACACTGGCTCTTATGTTGCGCCTAGCGGACCGTCCAATCCACCGGCTCCGCCCCCTGCTGCACCAGCAGGGAATTTACGGTCGAGAACGGGCGCGAACCAAAGAAACCACGGCGAGCAGACAGTGGCGAGGGATGTGCCGACTCCACGCTCGGGTACGGCTGCAACATAGGTGCGCACTTGCGCGCATCCGCACCCCACAGCAGGCCAACCAGCGGCTGGTTACGCGCCACCAGTGCACGGATAGCGCACTCGGTAATCTCCTCCCAACCCTTGCCGCGGTGCGAACCCGCATCAGACTCGCGCACCGTCAAAACCCTGTTGAGCAGCATGACGCCCTCATCAGCCCAACAGGACAGGTCGCCGTGATCAGCCGGGGCGATACCCAAATCGTCCTGCAGCTCCTTGTAAATATTGTTCAGTGAACGAGGCAACGGCATACCGCGGTGCACCGAGAACGACAGACCCATCGCATTGCCCGGAGTAGGGTAGGGGTCCTGGCCAATAATGAGGACCTTCACCTGGCTCATCGGGCGGCGGAACGCATTGAAAATATCGGCGGCAGGCGGGAAAGTACGGTACCCCGCCGCGTGCTCTTCACGCAGGAAAGCGCCCATGGCGTGAATCTGCTCTTCGACGGGGGCGAGTGCTGCCGCCCAATCCTCGCTCATAATGCTGCTGAGGGGCTGGTTCATGAATCTCCTCGGGAATCTCCTGATGCTGATGCGACCCGGACGGTGACGGAACCGGGCGCGGGATGAACGTTTCTCCTCTAGACTGAGTTTCTCTTCTAGACTAGGGGATGACGGATACACGCGCTAGGAGACGCCAGCCGCGGCAGGCGAGCTGCAGACAGGAGGGAACGTGTCAGAACGGGAACGAGCTGAAACCGCGCAGACCCAGCCGGAACAGCAGACCCAGCCGGAAGCACAGAACCAGCCGGAAGCACAGAACCAGCCGGAAGTAGGGAGCCAACCCGGTGGCCTGACCCCGGTGGAGCGCCGCATCCTTGAGGTGGAGCGCCGCCGCTTCAAGCACCAGGGCTCCAAAGAGAAGGCGATTATCGCCGCCGGATTCACGCCCATTGCCTACTACCAGCGCCTGAACGTGATGCTGGACGATGAGCGGGTACGCGCCGCAGCGCCGCAGATAATCGACGTTCTGCGCGCCCGCCGAGACACTGACTAGGGGCTCAAACTGGGAGAGCCGTGCGAGCTTTCCAACTCCTGCTTTTAGCCCTGCGCACCTCAAGTTCAACCAGAGATTGAACACTGTGCGGTGTCCGTCTCTTTCACAGCCGGTTGCGGGGCGTTCACGTTGGTTCTCGCTAGTTGAGACGGTACTCTAGGTACTAGAACACCAAGACCGCACCTTCCGCAGCCGCGCCCGCGCGCCCGGTAGGGCGGTACGGTACCAGCCGGTAAACAGAGACCCGTGAAATGAGGATAAATGAGCTACCCCCGCGACGAATTTGACGAGGTAGACGAAAACACCGCCCGCCGCGGAACCTACCGCGCGGTCAATGCTGACCCGGCAAAGAGCCCCAAGGGCGCTATCCCCCTGGTAGCTGCAGGCGTAGTTGGTCTGCTCATCGGCGGCGCAATGTACGTGTACGCGCCGCGCACCGCCTCCCCGCAGTACTCGGCGTCCACCGCGAAGAGCAGCTCCGCCCCCGCAAGTGCGTCGGCGTCCTCTGCGCCGGCTAAGGCTTCCGCCTCGGCAAGTGCTACGAAGACTGGTCTGGCTGAGTCCATCTCTGTGGCGGTCTACAATGCGGCGGCTCCGGCGGGTAGCGCCTCCAGCGCGGCGGCTCTGCTGACCGGCTACACCATTAACGAGACCGCGAATTACACCGGTGTGGCTCCTGCAACCAGCGTGGTCTACTACGCTGAGGGCTACCAGTCGCAGGCGCAGAGCATCGCCTCGAAGCTGGGCATTACTCAGGTGCGCCAGGCGACCGCCAACGTTGAGATGGGCAACCACGAGGTCATCGTGATTCTGTCGTCGGATTACACCGCCTCCGCTACTGCCGCGGAATAGGTTTAGGCGGTTGCTCGGGTGATTCTAAGCCCGTGCCAGCTGTTTCATCCATAACGACTTCTGCTCAACCCCATCCGCGCAATTCCACTGATGCGCCGGGTGGGGTTGATGCTTTTAACACCCCTCCCGCACTCCCGGCGGGCACACCGATAACGCCCCTTTTGACGGGGTTGATGAGCGCAGATTAAGCACTGGGCGATTAACCCTTCAACCTTGGGCTTAAACGTTTGCTCCATGCCGGTGCGGGTGCCACAATTGATGTAGCGTTCGGGTGCTTTATGCCCTGCTCTGCCCGCACCTCCGTAACGGGGGCGTTGTGGAGGGGCAGCCGCCCGATTTTAGATGTACCGCACCCGCAGGGGTGAAGGAAAAAATCCGATCGTCCAGGAGGACACTTATGGCAAAGCTCATTGCTTTTGACGAAGAGGCACGCCGCGGCCTTGAGCGCGGTTTGAACACCCTCGCCGATGCAGTGAAGGTGACCCTCGGCCCCCGCGGCCGCAACGTTGTGCTGGAGAAGGCGTGGGGCGCCCCCACCATCACCAACGACGGTGTCTCGATCGCGAAGGAAATCGAGCTGGAGGATCCGTACGAGAAGATTGGTGCGGAGCTCGTCAAGGAAGTTGCTAAGAAGACTGACGACATCGCAGGTGACGGTACCACCACCGCTACCGTTCTGGCTCAGGCACTGGTCCGCGAGGGCCTGCGCAACGTGGCTGCTGGCGCTGACCCACTGAGCCTCAAGCGCGGCATTGAGAAGGCTGTTGAGGCTGTGACCGAGGCTCTGCTCTCCTCCGCGAAGGAAGTTGAGACCGAGGAAGAGATCGCTGCAACCGCGTCTATTTCTGCTGGCGACGCTGAGATCGGCAAGCTCATTGCTGAGGCAATGGAGAAGGTCGGCAAGGAAGGCGTCATCACCGTTGAGGACTCCAACACTTTCGGTCTGCACCTCGAACTGACTGAGGGTATGCGCTTCGACAAGGGCTTCCTGTCCGGTTACTTTGTGACCGACCCGGAGCGTCAGGAAGCAGTCCTGGAGGACCCCTACATCCTGGTTGTGAACCAGAAGATTTCGAACGTTAAGGACCTCGTCCCCGTCCTGGAGAAGGTCATGCAGTCTGGCAAGCCGCTGCTGATCGTTGCTGAGGACGTTGAGGGTGAGGCTCTGGCTCTGCTGGTGCTGAACAAGATGCGCGGCTCCATCAAGTCTGTTGCTGTGAAGGCTCCGGGCTTCGGTGACCGCCGTAAGGCTCAGATGGCTGATATCGCTATCCTGACCGGTGGCCAGGTCATTACCGAAGAGGTTGGCCTGTCCCTGGACGCAGCAACCCTGGACATGCTCGGTTCCGCTCGCAAGGTCGTTGTGACCAAGGACGAGACCACCATCATTGAGGGTGCAGGCGACGCAGCAGCTATCGAGGGTCGCGTTGCTCAGATTCGCGCAGAGATCGCTAACTCTGACTCCGACTACGACCGTGAGAAGCTGCAGGAGCGCCTGGCTAAGCTCGCCGGTGGTGTTGCTGTGCTGAAGGCTGGTGCCGCAACCGAGGTTGAGCTGAAGGAACGTAAGCACCGCATTGAGGATGCTGTGCGTAACGCTAAGGCTGCCGTTGAGGAGGGTATCGTCCCCGGTGGTGGCGTTGCTCTGATTCAGGCTGGCGTGAAGGTCTTCGACAAGCTGGAGCTGACCGGCGACGAGGCGACCGGCGCGAACATTGTGCGCGTAGCTATTGACGCACCGCTGAAGCAGATCGCTGCTAACGCTGGCCTGGAGCCGGGCGTTGTGGTTGACCGCGTTCGTTCCCTGCCCGCTGGTACCGGCCTGAACGCTGCGACCGGCGAGTACGAGGACCTGATGGCTGCTGGTATTGCTGACCCGGTGAAGGTGACCCGTTCGGCTCTGCAGAACGCTGCGTCTATTGCTGGTCTGTTCCTGACCACTGAGGCTGTTGTTGCGAACAAGCCGGAGCCCGCTGGTGCGGCTGCTCCCGGTGCGGACGCAATGGGCGGAATGATGTAATAACTTTTTGTCCCTGATGGGGCAAAAAGTTATGGAATCCGAAGGGCACGAAGTGGCCTTCGGCGGTGACCCGGCGCTGGTACTCAAACCGGCGCAGGTCCACGCATCCGTATGAGGCGGGGGCGGCTACCCATGAAGGGTGGTCGCCCCCGCTTTTGTGTGCCCATGCGTCCTGTCCCGCCGGTGGAGGCGGTAGAATGGCTCCTTATGGAATGCGCCTATTTTCGTGATGACCTCTGCTCCTCCTGCCCCAGCATTGAGACCGCCTACACCGCGCAGGTGCAGGCGAAGCAGGAGCACGCCCGCGCCCTGCTTGCCGCCCACCCTCAGCTGCAGTGGCTGGACCCGGTGACCAGTGCGGAGGCGGGCTTCCGCAACAAGGCGAAGCTCGTGGTGGGAGGTTCGGCGAAGAACCCGACCCTCGGCATTGTGGATTACCGTACGGGCGCCTCCACGGATCTTGGAGAATGCCCGCTCTATATGGAGCCGATTCAGGCGGCTATACCGGTGTTGCGTGAGCTGATTCAGCGCGCGGACTTGACCCCTTATGACATTCCGAATCGTCGCGGTGAGCTGAAGAATATCCTGGTGACTGCTTCGGCGGCGGGTGAGCTGATGGTGCGTTTCGTGCTGCGTTCGAAGAAGCTTCTGGTGCCGATTCGCCGCCAGATGGACTGGCTGCAGGAGCAGCTACCGAACCTGGCGGTGCTGTCGGTGAACCTGCTGCGTGAACCGGTGGCGCGCGTTGAGGGTGATGAGGAGATTATCCTTTCGGAGCGTCAGACTCTGCCGATGCAGGTGAATGACCTGACTCTGCATTTGCGCCCGCAGAGCTTCTTCCAGACGAACACGAAGGTTGCTGAGGCGATGTACGCGCAGGGCCGTGAGTGGGTGCGTGAGGTGGCTCCGCGCTCGCTGTGGGACCTGTACTGCGGCGTGGGCGGTTTTGCCCTGCATGCCGCTTCGGTGATGGACGGCGGCTCGGTGACGGGTATTGAGATTAGTGCGGAGGCGGTCGCTTCGGCGCAGCGCACGGTGGCTGAGTATGGCCTGGAGGGTGTGGACTTTTCGGCTCAGGACGCGCCGGAGTTCGCGGTGTCTTCGGGCGCGGTGCCGCAGATGCTGGTGGTGAATCCGCCGCGCCGCGGTATTGGTGAGAGCTTGTGTGCGTGGATTGAGGGTTCGGGTATTGACCGTGTGGTGTATTCGAGCTGTAACGCGGTGACTTTGGCGAAGGATCTGGAGCGTATGCCCTCGTATGCGCCGGTGCAGGGCCGTGTGCTGGACATGTTCCCGCATACGGACCACTATGAGGTTATGACGTTGCTGAAGCGCGGGTAGGTTTCTCGGGTCAAGCGCTCATTCCTATCCCAAGTCCGCGAGCAGATACATAACACTAGGGCGCGAGCAGGTGATTTTTGGCCGAGCAGGTAGTATTTTTCCTGCATGCTCGGCCAAAAATCACCTGCTCGCGGTGTTATCAGGGTTGCCCGCAACGTGGCGGAGGTGAGGCGATGATGCCCCGAGGCGATATACAGAGCACAGTCATGCACCCGCACGGCTCTTTGCCTCATTCCGCGATTCCTGCGCCCGTATCGCTCGCGCAGTCGGGCCGAGAATGAACGTGAATACGGTGGCGATGATGAAGAGTGCCCCTCCGGTAACAATGGTGTTGATCGCGCCGAACGCTGGTACCGCCCATCCGGTGATGAGGTACCCGACCATACCCGCTAGGGAGAAAACCACACCCATGAAGCTGTAGACGCGCCCGCGCATGTGTTCGTCGATAGCGTCTGCGAAGAGGACTTGCCCGAGCACTTCTTCGGGTCCGTAGAACATGCCCCAGATGAACCAGAGCACGAGTACCGCCCACAGCGCCGGGTGTAGTCCCATACTCAGACAAACGGCGCCGTAGCCGAGTCCGGAGATGCACATCCACCCGCGTTTGGTCATACGCACCCGCCCGGCGCCTGTACCGACGCCGAGTTTGGCTGAAAGCCAGGAGCTGATCACGCATCCGGCGGCGTAGACGGAAGTTGCGATTCCGAAGGCGGTGTAGTCGTGCCCGAGGCCGCGGGTGAGGTATTCGAGCATGGGCAGGGTGGTGATGGGTACGGCGGCGATGGAGAGGAACCAGAAGGTGAGCATACCGCGCACGATGGGGTTGTGTGCGGTGTAGGCGGCGCCTTCGCGCAGGAGTCTGCCGGTGTGGTGTTCCTGCACGGTGGCGGTGCGTTCGGCGTGGGTGAGGTCGTAGTTGCGTATGGTGGCGACGGTGAGGGCAGCGAGCAGGTTGAGGGTGCCTGCGAATCCGACGGCGAGGGCTGGGGTGGTGAAGGATGCGACGGCGGCTGCGATGGTGGGGCCGAGGGTTTGGGCGAGGAAGATGAGGCTGCCGCGGCGTGCCATGTATTTTTGGTAGTCGTCGCCGAGCAGGGAGGGCATGGCGGCGGAGGCTGCGGGGGATGAGAAGGTGCCGAAGGTTGAGACGAGGAATGCGATGGTGAGGAAGGCGGGTAGTCCTGCGGCGGCGTAGAGGGCTGGGGATGCGATGAGTAGGGCGGCGCTGGCGAGCCTGAAGCTGACGGTGAGGGTTTTGCGGTTGAATTTGTCGGCGATAGCGCCTGCGAATGGTGCGAAGAGGATGACGGGGACTGCCTCGACGACCATGACGATAGCGGAGTGGGCGAGGTCGCCGGTGGCGCCGTAGGTCAGCAGGGGCATGGCGATAGCTTGGATACTGGACGCAAGAGCATCAGAAACCTGCGCGGTCAGGAGCGTGAGCTGCCCGCGTGCGTTCAGCGGCGTTGCTGATGTGGGTTTTGCGGTCGCGTCTGATGTGTTTGTTGGAATGCGCGACGCAGGTGATTCAGGGTGCTCAGGCGAAGGGTCTGTGGTGCGTCTCATAATACTGTGGATTCTATCACGGGTAAGAACGCTGTAACCGAGGCGAAACAAGACACAAGATGCGCGAGCAGATAACAGTCCGTTATCTTCTCGCCGAAATATTATCTGCTCGCGGTGTTATCGGGGTTGCCCGCAACCGGGCGGTGGCGTCTCGGGCTGGTTGTGTCCGAGGCGCCACCGCTTTTTCGTTCCCCTCTAGCGGGCGTGAAATTCTATCCCTGCGCCGCGAAATCCTGTGCCGCGAGAATACCCGCCGCGTACGCCGCCTGGCCTACGTGCTGGGCTGCGTCGTCAATCAGGCTGACCAGGCGCACACCGCGAGTCACCGCCGGAGTCCACGAACGGTCAATAACCTCGCTCAAATCAGCCTCGCTCAGCGTCTGCGCGTAGGCCGCGAGCGCCTCGCCGGTTGCCACAAGGTACTCCACCAGCAGGGCAGAATCTGCAACCACGATGGAGCGTGCCTGCTCGGGGGTGTGGCCGTAACCTATGGTGTCGCCAAGCTCGCCCAGGTTGAAACGTTCCCTGAAGCCCTGAGCCTCCCAGACCTGCGGCTGACCGTTCAGAGCAGAAAGCTGCATGTCCATCTGTCGTCCGGCGTGCCAGAGTAGCCACGCAATAGAGTTCGGGTGCCCGCCCGGGTGGGCGTTGAGCGCCTCAGCTGATAGCCCCTTGACGGCTACGGCGGCTTCGATGCCGGGGCGGCTGGCGGCGTCACGCAGAATGTCGTGGGTTTTCATGGAATCCTCCTGAAGATGCTGGCTCCTCGCAGGGAGCCGGGTAGTTTCAGTCTACGCCCGCGTGTTCGCTGCCTTGAAAGAGTCGCCTTGAAAGAGTCGGTTTGGAAGAAAAAATGTGGCGCGCGGGAATAATACTTATTTCTTCCCGTTGAACTCTGTGAAGACATCATCATCTAAATTTCACAGGAGAATATTATGACCACCCCCGCTCAGTTGCACTTTGACATGGTCGTCATCGGCTTCGGCAAGGGCGGCAAGACCCTCGCCGGTGCATACGCCAAGACCGGCAAGAACGTTGCCCTCATCGAACAGTCCACCGGCATGTACGGCGGCACCTGCATCAACATCGGTTGCGTGCCCACCAAGGCGCTGGTTCACCGCGCCGACGAGTTCCGCGCCAGCGGCGAGCGCACCCTAGAAGAGGCAAACGCCGCCTACGAATCCGCCGTGGTTTTCCGTGACAAGCTGACCGGCATGATGCGCGCCAAGAACCGCGAGATCCTGCTGTCCAACGAGACCGCTAAGCTCATTGACGGTCACGCACGTTTCATCTCCGACACCGAGGTTGAGGTCACCGCGGGCGAGGACACCCTGCGCGTTACCGCCGACTACTTCATTGTCAATACCGGTGCCGTGTCGGTTATCCCGCCGATTGAGGGTATCCGCGAATCTGAGCGTGTGCTCACCTCCACCGAGCTGCAGAAGCTCACCCCGCGCCCCAAGCGTCTGGGCATTATCGGTGGCGGCCCCATCGGTGTTGAGTTTGCCGGTATTTTCTCCTCCTACGGTACCGAGGTGACCATTCTGGATGGTGCACCCGCCCTCTTCGGCCGCTACGACGAGGACGTTGCCCAGGTTGCCCGCGAGATTATCGCAGATCAGGATATTGCCGCTCATACCGGCGTGCGCGTGCAGTCCTTCAAGGACGGCGCTGACTCGGTGACCGTGACCTACCTCGACTCCGAGGGCGCTACCCGGGAGCTGGAGGTGGACTACGTGATGGTTGCGACCGGCCGCAAGCCCGCCACCGAGGGTCTGGGTCTGGAGAATACCAGCATCGAAACCAACGACCGCGGCGCAATTGTCGTGGATGAGCACCTGCGTAGCACCGTGCCGAACATTTTCGCACTCGGTGACGTGAACGGCGGCCCGCAGTTCACCTACATCTCCATGGATGACTACCGCGTGGTGCTCTCCCAGCTGGTCGGTGACGGTTCCCGCTCCACCAAGGACCGCAAGGCAGTGGCTTCGACCATTTACATGAACCCGCCGCTGTCTTCGGTTGGTCTGACTGAGCGTGAGGCGATTGAGGCTGGCCACAAGGTGAAGGTCGCTTCGAAGCCGGTTGCCGCGGTTGCCGCGATGCCGCGCGCGAAGACCCAGGAGAACCCGCGCGGCATCATGAAGTTCGTGATTGACGCGCAGACCGACCAGATTCTGGGTGCCCAGCTGCTGGTAATCGAGTCCATGGAGGTTATTAACCTGGTGGCTCTGGCGATGCGCCACGGCATTACTGCTTCGCAGCTGCGCGATGAGATTTACACTCACCCCTCGATCACTGAGGGTCTGAATGAGGTTCTTGCCGTCACGGCGCCCGTGAACTAGTTGAACTAGAATCGCGTCTGGATTCGCGGTTCGTATAGCGTTTCTGCTGGTCTGAGTGCTTCCCTGCCCGTTCCGCCCGTTGTGCTGTCAACGGGGGTGCGGGTGGGGAAGCATTTTTGTTAAGGCTCATATATACCTTGCACCTAAGCATGCCCTAAGATGGTTATGAGATAAGCGCAAGCTCACCGGTTGGGTGGTCAGCGCGAGAGGGCTCGGAGGAGACACCCACTCGCTGCTACACCCACCACAGCGCACCGCCTGCGCCGCGCATACAACCGAAAACCAAAGGCACGAACCGGGAGAATCATGGCACTGCCCAAAATCAAGCCCTACACCTACGTCGACCGTGAACACAGCAACCGCGTGAGCTGGCCCGTGGACCCCTCCCGCGCTGTACTGCTCGTACACGACATGCAGGTACACTTCGTCCAGGCTTTCGAAGGGGCCAACCTGGGTGAGGGTAACAACAACCCGGACGCCCAGATTAACATCGCCATTCGGAACCTGCGCCGCCTCATTGACGCCGCCCACGCCGCCGGAATCCCGGTCTACTACACCGCACAGCCGCCGCGCCAGAACCCCGAAGACCGCCGTCTGCTCATCGACTTCTGGGGCGACGGCCTGCAGAACGACGAGTCCGCCCGCATCCTCGACGAACTGGCACCCACCGACCGCGACACCGTGCTGACCAAGTGGCGCTACTCCGCGTTCGTGCGCAGCCCCTTCGAGGACCTGCTCAAGGAGTCTGGCCGCGATCAGCTCATTATCGGCGGCGTGTACGCGCACATTGGCTGCCTGACCACCGCCCTGGAGGCGTTCATGCGCGATATTCAGCCGTTCATGGTCGCGGATGCGCTCGCCGACTTCTCGGAAGGTGAGCACCGCACGGCGTGCGAGTACGCTTCGGGTCGTTGCGCCCGCGTGCTGAACACCGCCGATGTACTTGCCGACCTGCATGCTGCAGAAGGTGCTGAGAAGGCTGAGACTGCTGAGAAGGCTGAGACTGCTGAGGAGGCGCGCGCATGAGCTGGGTCATTGTGACCGGCGCGAACGGCGGTATTGGTGAGGCAACCGTCCACCAGCTCATCAAGAACGGTTATTCGGTGTTTGCGGCTGACCTCGCGGAGCAGCCCATTGCCTCCTTCGGTACCTACGGGGATGCGATCTTCCGCTACCGCGCCGTAGACGTTACGAGCGAAGAGTCCGTCACCGCCCTCGCCAACGCTGTAGCGGCACTCGACGAACCCATCACCGGCGCGGTGCTCGCCGCGGGCATCGCCCACAGCCAGCCGTTGCTGGAAACCAGTTTCGATACCTGGAAGCGCCTGCACGCGGTCAACTCCGATGGCGTGTTCCTGTGCCTGCGCGAATTCGCGCGCATCATGATTGACCAGCAGGAGAGCGACCCGGCGAACAGCCGCTCCCTGGTGACAGTCGCCTCCAACGCGGCACGTGTGCCCCGCGCGGAGTTTGGAGCCTACGGCGCATCGAAGGCGTCGGCGGCGCGCGTGAGTTCCAGCTTCGGTCTGCAGCTTGCCGCGCACGGTATTCGCGTGAACTCGGTCTGCCCCGGCACCACCCGAACCCCCATGGTTACTGACGCCTGGGAGGGTGAGGACCGCTCCGCCCTGCCGGTTGCCGGCAACCCGGAGACCTTCCGCCTGGGCATTCCGCTACGCCGTATTGCCGATCCGGCGGATATTGCCTCGGTGAATGCTTTCCTCATTTCTGAGGCGGCACGCCACATCACCATGCAGGAGATTGTCGCTGACGGCGGTGCGACCCTCTAACGGCACTGATGTGACTGCAATATACCCGCGCCCGCAATGTACTCTAGGTATTTCCGGCGCGAACCCACACACCACTGATAGAAGTACGATGACGAACCTTCCCGACTTTATCTTTGCCACCGGCACCCGCGTTCTGCGCGCATCCGGTGCGATGACCCCTGTCACCTTCGATAATGCCCTGGACGAGGCGAAACGTGCCGGTAGCGCCGTCGTGGGTCTGATTCCTTTTGACCCTGATATGCCCGCTTACCTCTTCGTGCCCGAACGCCTGGAGGAGCAGCAGGTGCCGGTCCCCGAGCAGACCGTGGCGCTTGCCGAGCCGGTGTCGGTCACCGGCCGGCAGAACGACCGGTTCCGTGCCGCCGTTGCGACCGCCGTGGAGCGTATGAAGGCGGGCGAGCTGAGCAAAATTGTGCTCTCGCGCGTGCTCACCGCCCGCTACGCCCCCGGCGCCCTGGACCTGGAGGCGCTGTACAACAATCTGCGCGCCCAGCAGCGTTCCGCCTTCAACTTTGCGGTGCGACTGCCCGACGGCGAGCGCGGCATGAGCGGAAGCTACCTGATGGGTGCCTCCCCGGAGCTGGTGTTCCGCGCCGAGGGCCGCGCCTTCAAGACCCACCCGCTTGCCGGTAGCGCCCCGCGTATTGCCGAGCCCGGTAGCGCCGAGGACGAGGCGATTCGTGACCGCCTGTTCGCCTCGCCGAAGGACCGCCACGAGCACGCCTACGTCATCAACGATATTGCCGAGCGCCTGGCACCCATTGCCGAGGAGCTGAACGTACCGCAGGTGCCCTCGCTGCTGCAGACCCCGCAGCTGTGGCACCTGGCGACCCCCATCGACGGTGTGCTGAAGGAGGGGCTGACCTGCTTGGACGGTGCTCGCGCGATCCACCCGACCCCCGCGATTTGCGGTGCCCCCACCGAGAAAGCACTCGATCTGATTCGCCAGCTAGAGTCTTTCGAGCGCCGCTACTTTGGCGGCCTGGTCGGCTACATGGACGCCGAGGGTAACGGCGAGTGGGCGCTGGTGCTGCGCTGCGCTCAGGTCAGCCCGGATGAGGCGGTGCTGTACGCGGGTGCGGGTATTGTGGCTGAGTCCGACCCGGAGCTGGAGCACACGGAGACCGGTACGAAGCTCGGCAGCTTCGGTCGCGCACTGGGCGTGGATACGCTGGGTGAGGATACCCCCTAGGCTCTGTCTTGAACGCCTTGACGAGGCGGAATAAAACGACAGAATAAAACAGCAGAATAAAACGACTGAACGCGCTCGCTGGCATGGCGGGTGCGTTCAGCCGTTGTATGAGCTGTTAGAGGATTGAGCGTGGCTAATCGGTGAGTAGGCGCTTGAGTTCCAGGGGAGTAGCCACCGGCAGAAGCTGAGCCTCAACCTGCGCGGGCTCACCCTGGGCTGGCTCGCTCTGGGCAGGGTTCTCCACAGCCAGGGCGATGAGCATCTTCTGCGCGTGCTCGGGGTTCTCAGTATCGGGTAGCGCCACGGGCACCCACTGCAGGCTAAAGCTACGCTCGATAGCCTCACCGCCGCCCTGAGTCGCGGGTGCGCTAAAGGTCGCGCGGGTGGTCAAACTGTCCTGAGTCAGTACGCGCAGGGCGGTCGGCTCGGGGGTGCTGCCGTCCAGAAGGTCGCCCGGAACCTCCTCGTTCATGGCAGACTCGAGCGCATCCAACTGGTCATCGGTGAGCTGCACCCGGACCAGGGAAGGTACCACGCTCAGACCGTGACCGGTCGCCTTGAGTACCGCCTCCTTAGCTGTCCACAGTGCCACCGAGAGTAGGTGCAGTACGGGTGCGGGGCGTTCCTGAGCCACCCGCTCATAGAACGTACGTTCTTCATCGGAGAGTGCCAGGCGCGCAAAACCCGAGAACAGGCGCGCATCCAGAGTCTCAACATCCACACCGAGCACCGCCGAGGGGTTACGGCTAAAAGCGCCCACGACCAGCGGGTTCACCTGCGACATGTTGAAATTTACGCCCGCAATCCGCGGCTTACCGTGCTTCTTACCGCTGGTGCACAGGGTGCAGGAACGATCCACCTCAATCTCAGAAGCAGCACTCGAGGGAACATCCAAACGTGCCGCCGCCATGGCACGCATGAGCGCCTGAGTGCTCAGGTAGCTGACCGCCGCCGTGGAGGTCGGCAACTGCGCCGCATGCTGCTGCTCAGCAAGCCCCAGGTAGCTCAACCAGCTAAAACGCAGGGAACCGTACATCGTGCGGGTGGGAAGAGCGAAAATCTGCACGCGCTCGCTCGGACGGGCGGTAGGGCGCTCTGGGCGCTGTGCGCTGGGTGTTTCGGGGGCAGAATAGCTCATAGGTTTAGTGTACCCGCCCGGCTATGGTGGGCTCCTATAGGTTGTCCACAGCCGTGACCGCGCGCTACGCACCCTCGCCGCCGGTGCGGTAAAGTCATCACAGACATCATTACGGACTGCCGCCCGCACAATAGAGCGGCGGCGCAGAAAGAAGGTACCGTGAACAGCACGCAAGAGATCATTGCCGCCGCAGACGGCTCGGCGCTGGGCAACCCCGGACCGGCGGGCTGGGCATGGTATATCGACGACGACCACTGGGCGAGCGGCGGCTGGGCGCACGGCACCAACAATATGGGTGAGCTCAAGGCTGTCCTGGATCTGTTCGAGGCGACCGCATCCCGCCCGGAGGCAAAGCTGCGCGTGTACTGCGATAGCCAGTACGTCATTAACTCGCTGACCAAGTGGATGCCCGGCTGGAAGAAGAAGGGCTGGAAGAAATCCGACGGCAAGCCCGTGCTCAACCGCGACCTTCTGGAGGCGCTGGATCAGGCGCTGACCGGCCGCGACTACGAGTTTATTTGGGTGAAGGGCCACGCGGGTCACGCGCTCAATGAGAAGGCGGATTCCCTGGCGAACGGTGCCGCGCGCGCCTACCAGGAGGGCCGTGAACCCGCGCACGGCCCCGGCTTCGGTGCGGCTGCTGAACCCACTACTGCGGCTGAGCCTGTGGAGGCTCCGGCTGTTGAAGTGCCGATTGTGAACGCTCCGGTTGCAGAACCTGCCCTCTCTGACGTTGCGCTCTCTGATTCGGCGCCCTCCGAGTCTTCCGCGGACGCCCACCTGCCCATGCAGGAATTCACCGCAGCCGAGATCGAGAACGCCCAGCGCGGCGTGGAGAGCCTGCGCCTGTCCGGTCTGTTGCGCCCCGCCTCCGCGGTGAACGCCCCCGACCCGGAGGCGGTCCGCACCCGCAAGGAACAGCTGGCGCTCGCGGCAGAGCGTGCCGCTGAGCGTGACGCAAAGGCACTGGCACGCCAGCAGGAGGAGACCGCTCAGCAGGCATCGAGTGCCGCGCAGGCGGAAGAAGAGGATGACCTGACCGGTCTGGAAGAGTTCGCAGGTCTGGACCCGAACGATGTTGACCCGGCGGAACTGCTGGGCGAGACGGAAGCGCACGCAGAAGAGCAGGCGGTAGAGCCCGCCGCGGCGCCCGCACAGACCGTAGAGCCCGCTCAGGTTGAGGCACCCGTGAAGGACGCACCCGCTTCTGCCCCTGCGGCACCCGCGGCACCCGCTCTGAACCCCGAGGAAGCCGCCGCCGCAGAACAGCTACTCGAAAGCCGCGGCTCCGTCATGGAGGCACCGCAGCTGGAGTCCATGCTGCACGAGCGTCTGGTGTGGGTGACCGCCACCGGTAAGTCGGTGTCCCGCTCCTCGGTGCTGCAGTACCGCGAACGCGCCTTCACCCAGCAGGGTGCCCCACTCAAGCAGGGTATGCAGGTGCTGGATTCTTCCAGCGTGCTGGTTATGGCGGCGGTTGCGACCGCGCGTGGTCGCGTGAGCCGTTCGAGCATTTGGCATTACGATGCTGAGCGCGGCCTGTGGCGTCTGCGTTTCCGCCAGGAGACCCCTGCTTCCTAAAGCTCAGCTCCTAAAGCTCAGCTCCTAAGGAATGGGCTCTTGGGCGCAAAGATTTCCGTGCAATAAAACCCCGCCGCATCCTCATTCTCGAGGATGCGGCGGGGTTTTCTCAATAGATGTTCGCCGCCTTCTGGCAAATCTGGCGGGCGGTGTGCCGTGCGTCCGGGACCTTTAAACCACCCGGCCTGCTGCCTGGCTGCGGGTGGGGTTTTGGGCTTGCCGCCCTGACCCCTTAGCCGACGAACATGGAGGCGTTAGCCTGCTCGGTGTCTGCGTAGTTCACGCCTGCGCGGGTGAGTGCCTCGTTGATCTGGGTGATGGATGCTTCGACCTGGCGCTGGGTTGCGTGCCACTGGTCCAGTACGCCCTGGAAGTTGGCGGATGCGGAGCCGGTCCAGGAGCTCTGCAAATCGTGCAGGGATGCGGTCATACCGTTGACGTCTGCGGTGATGGATGCGACGTAGGATCGTGCCTGTGCGCTCTTGGCTGCGATGACTTCGGAATCGACATTGAACTGTGCCATGGTTTTTCTCCTTTGAGATATGTGAGATAGGTGGGGCGGTTGCCCCGTGGTGGCGCTTGGGGTGTGGATCTCTGGAAGGGTTGAGTTCCTGACCGGAAGCTTGTTATCACTATATCTTTCAAAATGCATCAAATGAGCTGAAAAGTGATTATTAAATAAATCTGTGGATAAACCCGCCAGATTCACTCCGCATCTCGAAAAAATCGAAAGCCCTCCCGAAAATGACGTCGCCATGACGCGCGCTAGGTTGTTCCCGCTGTTCTTTAGCCGTGCCGCTCCTTCTTACTCACGCTCTCTTTACTCGCGCCGCCGCGAGTTATCATCCCGCCTCCGGCGCACAGCAAAACCCCCGAACCGCAGAACACTCAAGTTCCACAATCCGGGGGTTTATGCATCAGTACTACTTCATCAGCTGATCGTCCGAGACGGGCGGCGGATAGAACGGCAAAGAAATCACGAAGGTAGCGCCGCCACCATCGGTCTCTTCAATGTGAATCTTGCCTTCATGCTGCTCGATAATCGCAGCCACAATGGACAGACCCAGACCCGTACCGCCGGTCTCACGCGAACGTGAAGCATCGGTGCGGTAGAAACGCTCGAAGACGCGCTCGCGGTCCTCGCCGTGAATGCCGGGGCCGTGGTCGCGCACCTCCAGCACGGACAGCGGGAAGCCGGGAACCTCTTCGCGTACGCCCACCGCAATCTCCAGGGGAGAGCCGTCGGGGGTGTAACGCATGGCGTTGGTCAGCAGGTTTGCCACGACCTGACGCAGGCGCGATTCGTCGCCGAGCACGGTTGCGGAGGTAGGTGCCACCTCTTCGTTCAGACCCACCAGGGACACCGCACGGTCGGGTGCCGTAGCGTAGGCGTCGTTACTTGCGTCCACCGCCAGGTTGAACAGGTCGAAGGGTGCCAGCTTGGATTCACGGCGCTCATCAATACGCGCCAGGGTCAGCAGGTCTTCCACGAGCTGACCCATACGCTTGGACTCCGATTCGATGCGGCTCATCGCGGTAGCGACGGCCTCATCGGTCGGTAGCGCGCCCTGACGGTACAGCTCCGAGTAGCCTCGAATACTGACCAGAGGGGTGCGCAGCTCATGCGAAGCGTCACCCACGAAGCGGCGCATTTTTGCCTCGCTCTTCTCGCGGGCTTTGAAGAGCATTTCAATCTGGGTGAGCATCGTGTTCAGCGAAACCGCAAGGTTACCGATCTCGTTGCTGGGGTTGTAGTCCTCAATACGCTGAGAGAGGTCACCGGCAGCGATCTTGGCGGCGGTCTGCTCCACGCGAGCCAGCGGCTCGAAGGTGCGGGTCACAATCACCCAGGTCATTGCAATCGCGGAGGCGAGGGTCGCCAAACCAAACGCGAAGGTCAGCACACCTACGAGGGCGACCACCTGGTTCGTTTGTTTCAGCGGCATGGCAATGATGAGGGAAGCCGCCTCCGGCAAGCCTGAAGAGTCGTTGGCTTCAATGGGCACGGCGAGCACACGCCAATCGGAGGAGCTTCCCACCGAGTTGACGGTGACCGCCTCCTCGTTTTGCTTGCGAACCTTCTCTTCGGTCCAGCCCTGCAGCGCCGGCTCGCTGAACTGTTCGCTGTCCTCGGACTTGAGCGAGTACAGTACGTTGCCGTCCTTATCGAGCAGGTACAGGCGGTAGGTGCTCAGGGATTGTTCCTGATTGCCGGAAGGGCGCACGGTCGCCAGCTGCACGAGTGAGGGGGCGCTGTTCTTCATCTCTTCGTCCAGCTGGTGCACCATCTGGGCACGCAGAGCGGAAATCGCCACCAGGCTCGTCACCGCAATGGAGAGGGCGATGAGCATGGAGGTAATGAGTACCAGCTGGGTGCGAAGGGAAAGAGACTGGGGGATCCGGTCGAGGGGTTTGAGCGCCACGTTAGCCTCGAGAACCGCGAATCATGTAGCCCACACCGCGCTTGGTGTGGATGAGCGGCTCGTGGTTTTCACGGTTGTTGTCAATCTTGCGGCGCAGGTACGAAATATAGGACTCAACGATGGAGGAGTCGCCGTTGAAATCGTACTCCCACACGTGGTCGAGAATCTGCGCCTTGGACAGTACGCGGTTGGCGTTGAGCATCAGGTAGTGCAGCAGGTTGAACTCGGTGGGGGAGAGGTCAATCTCTTCGTCACCGAGGAACACTTCGTGGGTGTCCACGTTCAGGGTGAGGGCGTCAACGCGCAGTACGGCGTCGTCCTCTTCCTGGACGCTGCGGCTACGGCGCAGAATCGCGCGGATGCGGGCGATCACCTCGTCGAGGGAGAAGGGCTTGGTGACGTAGTCGTCACCACCGGCACCCAGACCGGTCACCTTGTCCTCGGTGGCGTCCTTTGCGGTCAGGAAGAGTACGGGGGTGGTGGTGCCGTTTTCGCGCAGGCGGCGGGTCACCTCGAAGCCGTCCATGCCGGGCATCATGACGTCCAGGACAATGAGGTCGGGGTTTTCGGCGTGCGCCTTTTCGAGGGCTTCGCGGCCGTTGCCGGCGGTAACTACTTCAAAACCGGCGAAACGCAGGGAGGTGGCGAGCAATTCAAGAATGTTGAACTCGTCATCGACGACTAGGAGTTTTGCTTCAGCAGACATACTCTATCTTTCTCTCTGAATGGCAGGCTGTACTTGATAAGTGAATGATGTGTGTGAGCTTGCGGCTCAAATCTTTATGCCTTGTTGCGGCGCATGACCGACAGGATGAGTGCGGCCATGAGTGCAATAAAGGCGACGGGTAGGAGGACCAGCGGAATCTGGCTCATGAGGGCGGGCGGCGTTGCCCCAACCCACTTCATCACGAGCATGGCAACTCCGGTGAGCAGACAGAGCAGGGCGAGAAGCGCACCTGCCGCGCCGAGCCAACGGATGGCTCCGGCGTAGGGCAGGGGTGCAGGGATCTGCTCTGCAGTGTTGTGCTTATCCTGTGCGGGTTCATTACTCATGAAATTAACGGTATCAGCTCACACACAGCTGTTCGTGGGCGAAGCCCCAGATTTAGCGGTTTGAGACCCAAATTCACAGCGTATGCGAAGCTTGGAGCGGGCGCCGCAATGTTTGCGCACGCGAGATGCTTTAATAGGGGTATGTCTGAACAGGTTATTGAACTGCTCCCCGAAACTACGCCCGCTACTGACGCGCCCGCAGAGTCCGTTGTGCCTTCTGCCGCGCCTGAGAGCACCGACGAGGGTAGCGCTGTACCTGCTGAGACTCAGCCCTCCGTGAACGCTGAGGAGACTGAGGCGGCTGATACGCCCACTGAGGGATCTACCGCTGAGGAATCTGCCTCCGGGGAATCTGCTGCCGAAGAAACCGCACAGAACGAAGACTCCACCCCCGACCCCTTCACCCCGCTGGATGAAGAGGTGGGCGCCCCCTCCCTGGGTGTTCCGCACAAGCTGCGCCGCACCTCCAAGGTGGATGAGATTCTTGCCGCCGCCAAGGATGTGGCTTTGCAGGGCGTTCAGGAAATCGCCCCGGCACACGCTATCGGCCTGGTGCACCACGTGCGCGCCGAGGAAGAGCGTCTGAGCACTCACCTTTTCGAGTGCACCCTGCCCGGTTACCGCGGCTGGTTCTGGTTCGCGACCCTCTCGCGTGCGCCTCGTTCCCGCGTGGCAACGATCTGCGAGGTGGGCCTGCTGCCCGGCGACGACGCGCTCATTGCGCCGGATTGGGTGCCGTGGGCTGACCGCGTTCGCCCGGAAGACCTGGAGGAGAACGCCGAGCAGGAGAACGCAGAGTCTGCCGAAACCGCTGAGGCAGAGGAATCTGCTGAGCCCGCAGAGAACAAAGCGGAAGAGAACGAATCTGCCGTGGAAGAAACCGCTGAGGCTGAGTCCGCAGAGTAAGCCTACCGTCTACTCCTCTTAATAAGGGGTGGGTTAGCAAAAGCGTATATATAAGGTGTCTTGAGTCGTCCAATGAGTTTTCATTGGGCGACTCAATGACTTAAGCCGTGGCAAAAGCCGCTGAAAAAGTACATAATAGATTATTGAATTAAGTAACGACTTAGGCAGTGCTATCTAAGTACTGTTGCGGTGATAGCTGGGAGAGATATATGACAGACCTCATCGATACCACAGAGATGTATTTGCGCACCATCCTCGAACTGGAGGAAGAGGGCATCGTCCCCATGCGTGCGCGCATCGCTGAACGACTCGAGCACTCCGGCCCGACCGTTTCCCAAACTGTGGCACGCATGGAGAAGCACGGCCTGCTCACCGTTGAGCCGGACCGCCACCTCGAACTGACCGAGGAAGGCCGCCACAAGGCGGTCGAGGTGATGCGTAAGCACCGCCTGGCTGAGCGGCTACTCTCCGACATTATTGGTCTGGAACTTGAGTACGTGCACGAAGAGGCATGCCGCTGGGAGCACGTCATGAGTGACAAGGTGGAGAAGCGCATCCTGGAGATGCTCAAGGACCCCAAGTTCTCCCCGTACGGTAACGCTATTCCCGGCCTGGAGGACCTGGGCCACGCTAGCGAGAAGAACGACGAGCGCACCGTGCCCATGTCCCTGGCGGCACGCGACTCCGGTCCCGAGGACCGTTTCACTATTTCTCGCTTCCCCGAGTCCATTCAGACTGACGTTGAGTTGCTGAAGCTGCTGGCTGACGCAGGTATTGTTTACGGCGCTTCGGTGTCCGTGGTCGCCGGTCAGGACGATGACGTGATTGTTCACGCCGACGGTGAAGAGGACACCCTCTCCCTGGATATGGACGTGGCAAACGCAATTGTGGTCAAGCGCGGCGGCAACCTCTAAGCTCTAATTCTGAGAGTCCGCTAACCCAGTTCACGCTAAACGGTGGTATCGCCTCCTCACTTGAGGAGGCGGTACCACCGTTTTTTGTGCCGTTAGCTCCCTGAGAACCGGCTTTGTCTTAGATAATGGACGATTTAGCTCAATAATCGGAGTAAAACGCCGCATATAAGGGAAGAATCGGGGAAAGCGGAGGAACGAGGCGTATTCGGGCTGCAAAAGGTGGACTAAGTGGCGTAGATCAGTGGCCCAGGCTACCCTCACGTGAGCGAGCATATACTCCTCTCTTAACTTTTTGGCAACTGCGCTTGAGTGCATTTTTCGCGTTTTTCGCTTAAATCTGAGGTTGAAGCTAAGAGACACGCCGGTTTCTGAGTGAGTATATGGGAGCAAAAGCTTAAGAGACGAGGGTCATTTTTAAGAGTTTTGAACCATGCCCTTAAGGGGTGGTAGTGTATTAAAAGCGAATGTGCATCCTTGTGAAATGCCTAGTCAAACGCCTTAATCTGCTTAAGCTCCCATAAATAAACGGGGTTCTAGTTGCCCAAACCCGCTCCGTTCCGCCGGGGGTGAAAGCTCAAAATTTAAGTCCGAATGAAGTGACAACTGGGAGTTTTCTGTGTATTCTCGATTTGTGCCTAAATCCTAATCGTAAGAGGGCACCGTCGAAGCGGTTCCGCTGAGTTCTGCCAACGCTTCGATGAACGTCTACCCAATATGGCAGAAGCGGGGGACCCAATCCCCAAGCTGGGATACGGCTTCTCAATCGAGAGGCCTCGGGGCTAAGTCACTTCGGTGGCCGAGCGAATCCATGCTCGAGTCCGACAGCTCACCTCGTCAGGCAATGGAGGAATTATCAATGGTTAAGAAGATCGTACGTACCGCAGGTGCAACCCTCGCAGCAGGCGCAATCCTGCTCGGCTCGACCGTTCCCGCGAACGCATTTGCACAGATCCCCGCTGCTGCTGATCTGTCCTACGACTACACCAACTACGAGTTCGACTACACCAGCTACAACACCCCCGCAACCACCTACGTTGCACCCCAGGCTCAGGCACAGCAGACCTACGTTGCTCCCGCAGCAACCGAGGCACCCGCTGCTCCCGCAGTTGAGACCTCCTACGTAGCACCCCAGGCTGAGGCACAGCAGGCTTACGTTGCACCCGTTGCAGCTCCGGCACCCGCTGCTCCCGCAGCTTCCACCGGTAACGCATCCCGCGACGCAATCGTTGCAACCGCAATGAGCGGCCTGGGCGGCGCATACGTTTGGGGCGGCAAGACCTTCGGTGCATGGGACTGCTCCGGCTTCACCTCCTGGGTTTTCGCTCAGCACGGTATCAAGCTGACCGCTTTCACCTACGCAATGAAGAACGAGCTGCGCCCGACCGCTAACCCCCAGCCCGGCGACATCGTCTTCCAGAACGGCTACAGCCACGTTGGTATCTACCTGGGCGACGGCAAGATGATTTCCGCTCTGAACCCCACCAACGGTACCCTGGTGCACCCCACCTCCTGGATGTCCGTTGACGGCTACTACACCGCTCTCTAAGCCTTAGCATATAAGAGCTGGGTCTAGCCCAACATACTTCTCAAAAGGCGCCTACCCCGCACGGGGTGGGCGCCTTTTGTGTACCTGAGATTTGCGTACCCGAGAGATTCCATGAAAATACCGCCGAGAGGGCACCTTAGTATGGGTGCATTCTCGGCGGTATGTGTTGAGGTGTGTGCGGCTAGGGCGCGAGAACCTGCAGAAGCCCCTGCGGGTCCTGCTCCCACTCTCTGAGCTCAGCACGCAGATTAGCCCGCGCGGGCTCCTCCCAGAGCTGCATAGCCTGTTCGGAGAGGAAGATGCGCTTACGACCCAGGATCGAACGCAGGAAGGTCGTACGACCGGTGCGGAACGCCTCATCGTCACAATGGGAGTATTCGCTACGCACTCCGCGCAGGTAGCGGCGGTAGCGTGCCGAATCAGCCGCCAGGATAGCCATATCGGCATCGAGGAAAAACTGAATATCCTCCGGCTCATAGCCCACCGGTAGGTCGGCAGACTCGGGCAGCTCGTGGGTTGCCGTGGCACGCACCAGAAGGCTCACCATCTGCAGCTCGTCACCACTGAGCAGACCCGCGGTAACCAGCGGCTCCAGGGAGGCGCTCGCCAGCTGCTCGCTACGGCGCTCATCCTCACCCGGCGCGCCCTCATACACCGCGTCGTGGAACCACGCCGCCAGAACCAACGCCAGGGGAGTAGAACCCTGCGTGCGGTGTGTGTAGAGGCGGTCCAGATCGGTGAGCATCTGCGAAAGGTGCCCGCTGTGGTGGTAGGCGCGGTGCGGCTGCTCCCACGCCTGCAACAGGCTCTCACCCAGCTCCGCGACCTGTTGCTGGAATGTAGCGGGAGCCTTCTCGAGGCGGGGTGCAAACGCCGCCTCCCAGGCGCGAAGCAGGCGCGGGCGAATCTTCTCGGGGCGTTCCTTTAGGGGAATGCGCAGACCGCTGGCAATGAGCGTGCGAGTCAGCTGTGCGCCGCTGAGTTCCTTCGCACCCGCCCGCACCAGCTCGTCGTAGAGGTGCGCCGGAACATCGTAGTGGTCGCGGTCGAAGGCACGCTCACTGATGCCCGCAGTCGCGGCGAACTCGTGCAGTTCCGCCAGGGACACATCGGAGATGAGATGTGAGAAGACGGTGCCGTGTGCGGGCCAGGTGGGCGGGTCAATGTAGATGCTCATTCGTACATTGTATGAGCGGTTCTGCCGCCGGGTGCGGGTGTCCTCAGGCGGTGAACACGGGCTGTGCGGACTCGCGGCGCGGGGTGCTTTATACTGGATAGGTACGCCCTCGTAGCTCAGGGGATAGAGCACTTCTCTCCTAAAGAAGGTGTCGGACGTTCGAATCGTCTCGGGGGCACACAGAACCGGTATTCACGCCGGTACGAGAAAACCGCCCGTCGCTTGCATTAGCAGGCGCGGGCGGTTTTCTTATCTTTGCTCGAATGAGAGGGCGGCGGATGACCGAGCGGGTGGGAGCCGCGGAGCAAATGCGGTAGCATGGAATATCGAACGTGTATTCTAGGCAGCGAGGTAGATGATGAGCGACAAGCCCGAACAGCAGAAGCAGCCCTTCACCGAACAGGACGGCCTGTTCGCCGCCGAACTCGTCACCCCCGCAGCACCGGTAGCGGATGACGAGCCGCCCTTCGACCCCTACTACGACGTACCCCCTGCCGAGGACGACTACTACGCCCCTCCCATGGACGCCGCAGTGATGGACGCCCCGATGATGGAGGCGCCCGCACAGGACGTACCCGTCGCCCTGCCCACCGGCATGCCCGCCTACGGTACCCCTGCTACCAGCGCGCCCGTTCCTGAACCCGGCGCACCCGCAGCCTTCACCGCCGCAGACCCGCTCGGCGACTTCATGCCGCCCGCCTACCGCGTCGGTGGCTACGGCGATGACTTCGACCCCGCCGACCCCTACGGCGAACGCGCCCACAGCCTCAACGCCGTGGACCCTACCTCACTCACCGCAGGGCTCAACGAACGCCAGGAAGAAGCCGTGCTGCACTCCGGCGCGCCCCTGCTCATCGTCGCGGGCGCCGGCTCCGGCAAGACCCGCGTGCTCACCCACCGCATCGCCTACCTGCTCGCAACCCACCGCGCGACCCCCGGCCAGATTCTCGCCATCACCTTCACCAACAAGGCCGCCGCCGAAATGCGTGAGCGTATCGAGGCGCTGGTTGGTCCGCGTGCCAAGCACATGTGGATTTCTACTTTCCACAGCTTCTGCGTGCGCGTGCTGCGCCGTGAGGCCGCCGCGCTGGGTTTGAAGTCCACCTTCACCATCTACGATTCGACCGACTCGCAGCGCCTGCTGAGCCTCATCATTAAAGAGCTCAACCTGGACACCAAGAAGTTCACCGCCAAGGCCGTAGGTAACCGCATCTCCGCGCTGAAGAACGAGCTGGTCAGCGCTGAAGCGTACGCATCCCGCGTGGCGAGCGATAATCCGTACGAGAAGACCATCTCGCAGATTTACACCGTCTACACGCAGCGTCTGCGCGCCGCCAACTCCCTCGACTTTGACGATTTGATTGGCCGCACCGTCTTCTTGCTCAAGAAGTTCCCCGAAATCGCGAACTACTACCGCCGCAAGTTCCGCCACATCCTCGTGGACGAGTACCAGGACACCAACCACGCCCAGTACCAGCTCGTGCGTGAACTGGTCGGCGCCCACACGAAGGCACCGGCTGACCGCGGCCCCTACCCGGACGCCGTGCCCCCTGCCGAGCTGACCGTGGTGGGTGACTCCGACCAGTCCATCTACGCCTTCCGCGGCGCGGATATCCGCAATATTACGGACTTCGAGAAGGACTACCCGAACGCCCACACGATCCTGCTGGAGCAGAACTACCGTTCCACGCAGAACATCCTCTCCGCGGCGAACGCGGTCATTGAACGCAACCCCGACCGTCGCCCCAAGAAGCTGTGGACCGCCTCCGGCGCGGGTGCGAAAATCATCGGTTACGTTGCTGAATCCGAGCACGCCGAGGCGCGCTACATCACCCGCGAAATTGACCGCCTTGCCGATGAGCACGGCGTGCAGCCCGGTGACGTCGCAATCTTCTACCGCACCAACGCGCAGTCCCGAACCCTCGAGGACATGCTCATGCGTGCCGGCCTGCCCTACCGCGTGGTCGGTGGTACCCGCTTCTACGAGCGTAAGGAAATCAAGGACGCGCTGGCGTACCTGCGCGCCCTGAGCAACCCCGATGACGACGTGAACGTGCGCCGCATCCTCAACGAACCCAAGCGCGGTATCGGTGCCAAGTCTGAGTCCGTGGTGGCGGAGTACGCGAGTGCGAACCGCATCTCCTTCTACGCCGCCGCACGCCAGGCCGCCGATATCCCCGGCCTGGGCGCTGCCGCCGTGAAGAAGTACGCCGAGTTCGTGCGCCTCATGGACGACCTGGCGCAGATTGCCCGCACCGAACCCGCCGCAACCTGCCTGGAAGCGGTCCTGGAGCAGACCGGGTACCTTGCGGCCCTGCGCGCCTCAAAGGACATTCAGGACGAATCGCGCGTGGAAAACCTCTCCGAACTGCTCGACGCCATGGTCGAGTTCGAGACCGAGAACCCCGGCGCCGACCTGGAGCAGTTCCTCGAACATGTGGCTCTGGTCGCCGACGCCGACTCGATTCCGAACCGTCCCGCCAGCGCGGAGGGTGAGAACGCCTCCGCAGCGCAGATTGCCGCGGAAGCAGCCGAGGCGAAGGCGCAGGGCATGGTCACCCTCATGACCCTGCACACCGCCAAGGGCCTGGAATTCCCCGTGGTGTTCCTGACCGGCATGGAACACGGCCTGTTCCCGCACCAGCGCGCCCTGACCGATGAGAAGGAAATGAGCGAGGAGCGCCGCCTGGCGTACGTGGGTCTGACCCGTGCCATGGAGCGTCTGTACCTGACCCGCTCCGAGACCCGCACGATGTGGGGTAAGAGCCAGTTCAACCCGCCCTCGCCCTTCCTAGAGGAGATCCCGGAGGAGCTGATTGAGTGGAAGCGCACCGCCGGTTTCTCGGGCTTTGGTGCCTCCGGCATGGGTGCGTACGGCGCTCGCGGTTCCTATGGAGGAAGCTCCTACGGTAGCTCGTATGGTGGCGGCTATTCGGGTGGTTCCCGTTCCGGCTACGGTGGCTATTCGGGCGGCTATGGCTCGGGTGGTTACAGCGTCGGTAGCTCGCGCGGCTCATACGACCCCTACGAGTCTCGCCCCGCACGCCGCTCTGAGCCGTCCACCGCGGATATTAACGGCTCGGCAAGCTACGGGCTGGCGGCGGTTGCCTCCTCGAAGGTGACGAACCGTTCCCGCGTGCATCAGAGCAAGGAAATCCCGACTCTGGCGGTCGGCGATACCGTGCGCCATACCAAGTTCGGTGAGGGCCGCGTGCTCGCCGTTGAGGGTAGCGGCGATAAGACCGTGGCGAAGGTTCGCTTCGGCTCGGAAGAGAAGCGCCTGCTGCTGCGTTACGCGCCGCTGGAGAAGGTGAGCTAACGCGTCAGGGGGTGAGAACCTGACAACGCCGCTGGAGGGGCGGGTACTTGAGGGTGCCCGCCCCGCTTTTGTGTGCCGTATCGGGCGTGTTGTCCGCCTGCTGAGAAGGTGGCCGAGGCTTCGCAGAGCACGGCGGTAAACGCCGCATTTTCGCCGGTATTTCGCGGCGGATGGGGGAGCGCGAGTTCGGGTTAGTTACCCGGTGCACAGCCTTTGGGTGGAATGTACCCAAAATATTTGTGAGCTGAGTCGCTAAAATCTCAGATTTGGGGCTCTGTGAGTGCGAGCTCACGCCGAATCCGATAGAGTAGAGACGAGAGAAATTCCCCGCGTCAATGATGCGTGTGCGCCGGGTGCGAGAGACCCCTATCGCACCGTACTGACCACACGGGGGAACCTCCTCTAATGACCAGGCCGAGTGCACCAGTACTCGGCACCACTTCGAAGAAGAAGGACACCTGTGGACCTTTTCGAATACCAGGCGCGCGAGCTCTTCGCAAAGCACGGTGTACCCGTGCTCAAGGGCATTGTTGCGACCACCCCTGAAGAAGCAAAGGCAGCAGCTGAGGAAATTGGCGGCCTGACCGTCATTAAGGCTCAGGTTAAGACCGGCGGCCGCGGTAAGGCTGGCGGCGTTAAGCTCGCAAAGTCCCCCGAAGAAGCTTACGAGCACGCTAAGGCAATTCTCGGCATGGACATCAAGGGCCACACCGTTCACCGCGTGCTGGTCGCTGACGGCGCAGACATCGCCGAAGAATACTACTTCTCCCTCCTGCTGGACCGCGCAAACCGCTCCTACCTGGCAATGTGCTCGGTAGAAGGCGGTATGGAAATTGAGCAGCTCGCTGCTGAGCGCCCCGAGGCACTGGCAAAGATCGAGGTTGACCCGCTGGTTGGCCTGGACCAGGCTAAGGCTGAGGAAATTGCTAAGGCAGCAGGTTTCTCCGCAGAACTGCAGGAGAAGGTTGTTCCCGTTCTCGTCAAGCTGGGCGAAGTCTACACCAAGGAAGACGCAACCCTGGTTGAGGTTAACCCCCTCGTTCTGACCCCCGAGGGCACCATCCTCGCCCTGGACGGCAAGGTCTCCCTGGACGACAACGCAGAATTCCGCCAGCCCGAGCACGAGGCTCTCGTGGACAAGTCCGCTGAGAACCCGCTGGAAGCTAAGGCAAAGCAGTTCGACCTGAACTACGTGAAGCTGGACGGCGAGGTCGGCATCGTTGGTAACGGTGCAGGTCTGGTTATGTCCACCCTGGACGTCGTTGCATACGCTGGTGAGAACCACGGCAACGTCAAGCCCGCAAACTTCCTTGATATTGGTGGCGGCGCGTCCGCTGAGGTTATGGCTGCTGGTCTGGAAATCATTCTGGGCGACGAGCAGGTCAAGAGCGTTTTCGTGAACGTCTTCGGCGGCATCACCGCATGTGACGCAGTGGCAGACGGCATTGTGAAGGCTCTGGAGATTCTGGGCGACGCAGCAACCAAGCCCCTGGTTGTGCGCCTGGACGGCAACAACGTTGCTGAGGGTCGCCGTATCCTCTCCGAGGCGAACCACCCGCTGGTTGTTCTGGCTGAGACCATGGACTCCGGCGCTGACAAGGCAGCAGAGCTCGCTCACAAGGCGTAATCGCCAGCAAAGGATTTCAAGGAAGTAATATGTCTATCTTTGTGAACAAGGACTCCAAGGTCATCGTTCAGGGCATCACCGGTGGCGAGGGTACCAAGCACACCGCACGCATGCTCGCAGCAGGCACCAACATTGTGGGCGGCGTGAACGCTCGCAAGGCTGGCACCACCGTCACCCACAAGGCGAAGGACGGCTCCGACATCGAGCTGAACGTGTTCGGTTCTGTAGCTGAGGCTATGGAGAAGACCGGCGCGAACGTCTCCATCGTCTTCGTTCCCCCGGCCTTCACTAAGGCAGCAGTTCTCGAGGCTATCGAGGCTAAGATCGGCCTCGTCGTCGTCATCACCGAGGGCGTTCCGGTTCAGGACTCCGCAGAGTTCTGGGCAGCTGCTAAGGCATCCGTGGACGAGAACGGCAAGCAGATCACCCGCATCATTGGCCCCAACTGCCCCGGCATCATCTCCCCCGAGGAGTGCCTGGTTGGTATTATCCCGGCGAACATCACCGGTAAGGGCAAGATTGGTCTGGTTTCCAAGTCCGGTACCCTGACCTACCAGCTGATGTACGAACTGTCTGACATTGGTTTCACCACCGCTATCGGTATTGGTGGCGACCCCATCATCGGCACCACCCACATCGACGCTCTGGAAGCTTTCGAAGCTGACCCCGAGACCGAAGCAATCGTCATGATTGGTGAGATCGGTGGTGACGCTGAGGAGCGTGCTGCAGAGTACATCAAGGCAAACGTGACCAAGCCCGTCGTTGGTTACATTGCAGGCTTCACCGCTCCTGAGGGTAAGACCATGGGCCACGCAGGCGCTATTGTCTCCGGTTCCTCCGGTACCGCTCAGGCGAAGAAGGAAGCTCTGGAAGCAGCAGGCGTGAAGGTCGGTAAGACCCCCTCCGAGGCTGCAAACCTGATGCGCGAAATCTTCGCAGCGAAGTAAACAGCATAGTATTGCGGCAGATGCCGGTAGTCCATGAGGCTACCGGCATCTGTGCTTTAACCGAGAACTTAACAGAGACAGCGCCGAAGAACGCTCAGAGGCGCTGGGGGAGTGCGCTGGGGAAAAGAGGAGGGATAGAGCCGCTCCAGCTGTCGAACAGTGCTGGGATTTGAGGGTGCTTTTGAGATGTTTGAACCAGAGCGGTAGAACTTGCGACAGAAAGTAAGATTGTGCACATCCGCCCTCATAAGGTGCAGATATAACCTTAACCTTTGTATACTGGAGTGCATTGAGCCTAGTCAGAATCATTTTGAGCGGCTCTAAGAAACATCAAACACTCACAGGAGATCACTACACTCATGACTCAGCCCATCTCTCGCCGTACCATCGCCAAGGCAGGCGTCTGGTCCGCACCCGTCGTCGCAGCCTCCGCGGCCGTTCCCGCCTACGCCGCATCTAAGGAAACCCCCGGCGTGCAGTACGGCGTGTACGTCAGCGTGCAGAACAACGGCGGCTACGTCGGCTACGCATCCTCCAACAACACCGGCACCATCAACCCGGCAAGCCCCGAGGCGCACTTCACCGCCTCCGGCACCCCCGACTCCGACATCAACTGGGACGACGCAACTTCCAAGCCCAAGAGCGCAACCTACGTCAACGGCGAAGGTAAGTTCACCCCCGTCACCAACTCCCAGACCGGCGCAAACGGCGCATACATGTCCTCCAGCGGCTTCTGGTGGTCCGTACCGACCAAGGACACCGCAACCGGCACCGGCTACATCCCCGGCAGCAACGTAACCCTCGCAGCTGGCGCAACCTTCGTGACCGAGGTTGAGTACACCGTCGCCGCCAGCGCACAGTCGCTCCTTAAGCTCGGTAAGATCAACGGCCAGGCATGGGCCCCCTCTGGTCGCAAGCTGACCGGTAAGACCACCGAACTGGTAGCCTCCGCAGGCCAGGCAAAGTACCTGTCCGTGGCGCAGACCGCCGGCACCTGGACCGCAGAAGTACCGACCGTCACCAAAAACTCTGACGGCACCTACACCTTCAAGGGTCGTATCGTCTACACCACCAGCAAGGCGTACACCATGAAGCAGACCGGCACCAAGTACTACAGCCAGACCAACTTCATGCCGGCGCAGCTGCGCTTCCCTGCAAATGACGGCTGGGTCTCGTACAAGCAGACCTCCAGCGTGCAGGTTGCAAACCTGACCTACTCCGGCAATGGCGCAACCGGCTCGGAGAGCGTTTCCGGTCAGGCCACCACCGCGGAGATTCACCCGTAATAGATCAACCCCTCATGCAGGGTAAGAACATATAGAAAACCCCCGGCGGATACACTGAATGTATCCACCGGGGGATTTCTGCATCCGAATAGTTCTCAAACGCTTGAAAACAAATTCCAGAGCGGCTATATACACTTGTCGAGAGCTTATTGGGGGTGTTGTAACTAGCCGACCGTCGTGCCGAACGCCAGACCCAGCAGGTAGGTCACGAATGCAGCGCCAAAGCCAATTAGAATCTGACGAACACCGCGCTTGAGCGGGGAAGCACCCGAAAGCAGGCCCACCACGCCGCCGGTGAAGCCCAGCGCCGCACCCACAAACAGCAGGGACAACACCATCGCGAACACACCCGACAAGCCAAAGATATACGGCAGAATCGGAACCAACGCACCCGAAGCGAAGAACGCGAACGACGCTGCGGCGGCACCAATATCGGTACCCAAAGCCACATTCTCCTCACGATCCTCTTCCTCGCGGTGAGACAGCGACGGATCGCAGTCACAATCCAGGTAGCCGAAACGCTCCATCGCACGGTGATGCGCCGCGTCCGGCTCCATGCCGCGGGCACGGTAAATGAGCTCCAGCTCGTTCGAATCCAAATCCAAATCGTGCGCAACACGCAGGGTCACCTGGGTCGGCTGGGAGGCATCCAGCAGCTCACGCTGAGAACGCACCGACACGAACTCACCCGCCGCCATCGACAGCGCACCCGCCAGCAGACCCGCAATACCCGACAGCAGAACCATCGAACTGGACGCGCCCGACGCGGTAATACCCATAGTCAGCGCCAGATTCGACACCAAACCGTCGTTAGCGCCAAAGACCGCCGCACGGAAATTACCCGAAAGCTTCTCGCGACCGTTAGTCGCCAGGGCGCGAATAATCTCCTCGTGAATCGCCTCGTCAGCCGCCATTTCCTCGGTGGCGTCCGGGTCCTCAGCGTAGGGGGAGCGGGACTCGGCGCGCTGAGCCATCGCAAGAATAAACACCGAACCGAAGTTCTTCGCCAAGAACTGCAGTAGCTGCGATTGCAGGGACGGGCGCACGTGTACATCCGCGTGCTCGCCGAGCATGTCACGCCAATGCTGCTGGTGACGCTTCTCCGCCTCAGCAACCTGCAGCAAAATCTCACGGTCGGTACCCTCGGCACGGCGAGCCAGGTAGCGGTAGATGCGCGCCTCCGACTCCTCATCGGCAAGGTAGCGGCGCCAACGCTTAATCTGCGTGGGGGAGGGGGAGGTAACGGCGCTATGGCGGGTGGCCTGCGGAGCCTCGGTAGCGGTGTTTTCCGGCTGAAGTTTCTCAGTTTCTTCGCCGTGCTCGTGCTGGGCGTGCGTGCTCATAGTTCCCTTTCCACGGGTGCCGTGCGTGCAGGGCTGGATCCCTGCGCCTGATGATGCGTTCATGTCTGTGTGCTCTGTCATGAACAGTGAACCACTCTAGAACACTCTGAACAGAAAATCTAGGACGGCCTAACCCGATAATAATGTTCGCCTCAACGTACTCTAGAGTACCCCGCGGGCGAGGCGAAACGTCGGGAAAAAGCACCGAAACAGCACAGAAACCGGGCGGGTGCACCCTCCATAAAGGAGAGCGCATCCGCCCGGTTTCGTGATTCTAAAAATTCGTGTCTTTAGAACGATGGCTTAGATGTTGCCTTCGCCGTTTTCCAGGAACGCGCGGATGAACCACTGGAACTTCTCCAGCTCAGCGGTCTGACCAATCAGCAGGTCCTCAGTGACGGGGTCGGACTCACCGGCAAAAGCAATAGCCTTGCGGTGATCCTTGATCACACGGGTGTACACGTCGTTCAGAGCGTGCAGGTGGTCAGCAACGCGTGCGCGGCCGACGGGGTAGTCCTCGACGGTGCGCTGTGCGACCAGTGCGCCAGCCAGGCCATTGGGGGTTGCGCCCAGGGTTGCCATACGCTCTGCGATGGCGTCGACGAACTCGCGGACGGTGTCGACCTGGGGGTCAATCATTTCGTGAACGGCGATGAAGCCGGGGCCGGTCACGTTCCAGTGAGCGTGCTTCAGCAGCAGGTGCAGGTCGTTCAGGTCGTGCAGACGTGCCTGGAGAACCTCGGAAATGCCCTTGCCTTCTTCGAGGGTCAGGCCGGGTGCGGTGTAGTTTGCGAATGCCATGATGGTCTCCTTCATGATGCTGTGATGCTTGTGGTTCGGTGGGATTTGTCGCCCCGCCGAATCGTTATTATGAGTAAATCATTTTAAGGAACCATTGTCAAGGTTATTTTGAGTAATTCGTAATAAATTGTCATCTATGTGTCGCGCCGCACTTAAAAGCCCCTGTTCAAAAGGCGCTGCTTAAACGTGTCAGCCCCAAATGCCCGCGTGGCTCACCGCCCAAGCACGCACAAAGGGTGGGACACGCGGTATCTCATATCGCGCATCCCACCCTTTATGGTGAAGCGTATTCAGTTTTCTACAGAGCTTCCGGCCTTTCTGTAGGGCTTCCCGCGTGCGAATCGGGCGGTTACGCCAGCGCGCGAACCGCCTCCAGAGTCAGCTCCTCATGCTTGAGGCGCGCGGTGCCCAGCTCCGCCGGAACCTCCAGCTCGCCCGGCACAACAATGACACGCATACCCGCCGCGGTCGCACTGCGCACGCCCGACGGGGAGTCCTCAAGAGCCACGCACTGAGTCGGATCAACACCAAGACGCTCCGCCGCCAAAAGATAGGGCTGCGGGTCCGGCTTGGGGTTGGTGGTCTCATCGTTGCCAATAACCACCGAGAACGTGCCCTCGGGTGCCGCGTTTGCGGTGCGGCGAGCCACGGAGGTGGTTGCGTTTGTGACGATGGCGGCCGGAATCTGTGCATCGTGAACCTCCGAGAGGAAACGCTCAATGCCAGGAAGGAACTCGACCGGCTGCTGCGCCAGGGCCTCGCGCACCTTCGCCACCAGTCGATCGTTAATCTCCTCGTCCGGCAGGTTCACGCCGCGCTCGCGCAGACGATCCAGGGTGAACTGCATCGACAGGCCCAGGCAATCGAGGGTGTCCTGCTCGGTCCAGGTGCCGCCAAATTCTGCGGTGAGAGCAACCTTTGCGGCAGCCCATACGGGTTCAGTATCGACGAGGGTTCCGTCGTGGTCGAAGAGAATGGCGGCGGGGAAGGTGTTCGTAGTCGTCATGTCATTAAGCCTACCGGTTTATTTCTGGGGCGAGTGTAGGGCAACGTCCCCAATCGTCACCAAAAAATCTGTGCCCGCATTCTGAGGGTTCTTGGCGATAGTGAGCAGTGCATCGGCAACGTCTTCACGGGCAATCGTGGGGATGCCCGGAGTTCGCTCGACGCTCGCCATGTCAAATACCTTCACCCCGCCCTTACCGGGCTTATCGGTCAGCCTGCCCGGATGAGCACGCGAAATATACGGCTGATATTCGGCAACCAGGGCGTCCGCCTTAACCTTGTCGGTAAAAATGCCGCGCATGATGACCTTGCACACCAGGCGCATGGGGAGGGACGCGGTCCGTACCGTATCGCCCACACCGTAGGCACTCATCAGAACGCAATGCTTTACGCCTGCGCCCGTGACCGCCTCCATGATGAGGGGCAGACGCTCCTGCATGAACGTGGAGGAGAGAAACTCTCGCACCGTGGTTTTCTGGCCCAGGATGCTGACCATGACGTCCTGCCCGGAGGATGCTGCGGCGAGCTGTTCGGCATCGTTCAGGGTCCCCGGAATGATAGTGAGATTTTGGTGCGCCCCCAAAAGCGCTTGTGCCCTATCGGGGTTGCGCACGTAGGCGGTGACGGTGTGCCCCTCCTCTAGGGCTTTGCGGGTGAAGAGGTAGCCGGTGCGGCCGGTTGCACCTAGAACCAGTATTTTCATGTGGGTCCCCATTCGTGACTGTGATTGTTGTGGGAGCCCGCAAGCACCCAGCCTCGCAAGTACCCAGTCCGGTCAGTATAACAATGCGGTTTTGACTGGGGCTTGAACTGCGCCCCGAAACTTGGACGCAT
>NZ_KV808294.1:0-463 GCF_001812205.1 Rothia sp. HMSC069C10 | reverse complement strand
TGGCAAATGTTGGTTTGGTGAGTCAAGACTACGGCCGTTATGAACTGACTGTGCGTGAAAATCTTCTTCTGGGTTTGTCGCAGGAGGCGGTTGAGCGTCTTGGTGATGCTGATTTGTGGTCGGCTTTGTCGGTGGCTTGTGCTGATGATTTTGTGCGTGGTCTTGAGGGTGGTTTGGATGCTCAGTTGGGTGAGTCGTTTGGTGGTGTTGGTCTTTCGGGTGGTCAGTGGCAGCGTTTGGCGTTGGCGCGTGTGGTTCTTCGGGATGCGCCGGTGTGGGTGTTGGATGAGCCGACCAGTGCTGTGGATGCTGAGACTGAGGAGGAGATTTTTGCTCGGTTGAAGGTGGCTGCTGTTGGGCGTTTGGTGGTGTTGGTGTCTCATCGTGCGTGGACGTTGCGTGGTGTTGATTCTGTGGTGGTGTTGGATGGTGGGTGTGTGGTGGAGCAAGGAACCTACCGGGA
>NZ_KV808293.1:18969-48212 GCF_001812205.1 Rothia sp. HMSC069C10 | reverse complement strand
TTCGTTGTCCAAGAAACGGGAGGCAGTTCACACCTGTAAGGCACCCTCCGGGGGCTTTCACGTATTGAGCTTATTAGCTTAGTCTTCGTTGATGAGGTCGCGGACCACGATGGTCTGGTCGCGGTCCGGGCCCACACCAATCGCAGAAATACGGCAGCCAGAAATCTCTTCCAGCTTCAGCACGTACTTGCGGGCGTTTTCGGGCAGCTCATCCAGGCTCTTCGCATCCGAAATGTTCTCGGTCCAGCCATCGTAGTACTCGAAAATCGGCTTAGCGTGGTGGAACTCGGTCTGAGTCATCGGCATCTCGTCGTGGCGCACACCGTCAACGTCGTAAGCCACGCAGACCGGGATCTTATCCAGGCCAGTCAGCACGTCCAGCTTGGTGATGAACAGGTCGGTGAAACCGTTGATGCGCACAGCCTGACGCGCCAGCACGGCGTCGTACCAGCCGCAACGACGCGGGCGGCCAGTGTTCACGCCGAACTCGCCGCCGGTGGTGCGCAGGAACTCGCCCATCTCATCGAACAGCTCAGTCGGGAAGGGGCCAGCACCCACGCGAGTGGTGTACGCCTTCTGAATACCAATCACACGGGAGATGCGGGTCGGGCCCACCCCCGAACCGACGCACGCGCCGCCGGAGGTCGGGTTGGAGGAGGTCACGAACGGGTAGGTGCCGTGGTCAACGTCCAGGAAGGTTGCCTGGCCGCCCTCCATCAGCAGGGTCTTACCCTCGTCCAGTGCCTTGTTCAGCAGCTGGGTGGTGTCCACAATCATCGGCTTCAGACGCTCAGCGTAAGACATGAAGTACTCAACGATCTCGTCAACCTCAACGTGGCGGCGGTTGTAGACCTTCACCAGCAGTTCGTTCTTCTGGCGCAGTGCGCCTTCAACCTTCTGACGCAGGATCGACTCGTCCAGGATGTCCTGAACACGGATGCCGAGGCGGCCAACCTTATCCATGTAGGTCGGGCCGATACCGCGGCCGGTGGTGCCGATAGCGCGCTTGCCGAGGAAACGCTCGGTCACCTTGTCCATGGTCTGGTGGTAGGGTGCGACCAGGTGTGCGTTAGCGGAAATCTTCAGGCGGGAGGTGTCAGCGCCGCGGGCCTCAAGGCCGTCAATCTCAGCGAAAAGAGCCTCGGGGTTAACAACCACGCCGTTACCAATCACGGGGACGGCGTTATCGCTCAGAATACCCGCGGGCAGCAGCTTCAGCTCAAACTTCTGGCCGTTCACCACCACGGTGTGACCGGCGTTGTTACCGCCGTTGGGCTTGACCACGTAGTCTACGCGGGGGCCGAGCAGGTCGGTTGCCTTACCCTTACCCTCATCGCCCCACTGGGCGCCCACAATCACGACAGCTGACATTTTGTGCTCCTTGAAAGCCTTGAAGATACGCACCGGATTTCACGGCGCGGCGGCGACCTACCGCCTCATGATCCGGGTAGGCACACCTCTTCTAATGATACCGTGCCCGCCCCTTTAAGTCCCGTGTTACGGGGCGGTAGGCGTGCCGGATCCGGTGCCGGTGAGCCTCACCGGGCACAGTAGCGCCCCCATCCGATATTCGGACGGGGGCGCTACCGGTATGAGCTTATGAAGACTACTTGATGATCTCGATGAAGGTCATCGGGTAGGTGTACTGCTCACCGCGGTTTGCGGCCAGAGCAGCCAGGCTGTGGAAGATAACCATCAGGATAGCCACAACCATCGGGACAACCCACAGGATGATGCCCAGGATGCCGAAGGTCAGAATAATCAGCAGCCAGGAAGCCATGCTGATGACCCACAGGGAGAAGTTGAAGTTGAACGCGCGGCGGGATGCTTCCTTAGTGAAGGAGTAACCGGGCTTGTCCTTGTAGATGAACCACATGACCAGCGGCGCGAGAATACTTGCGGATGCGAAGGACAGCAGAGACAGAATTGCAGAAGCCAGGTGCGCGAGCATCGCCATGTTCTGGTCGTCCTTGGAGGAGACTACGTAACCGTTGGGCTGCTGACCCGGCGCCTGCGAGTAGGAGGGTGCCTGCTGGGAGTACTGGTTGTACTGTTCAGGGTTCGGGTTCTGGGACATCGTTCTTTTCCTTAATCTATCGATGAGTGGATACAGCTAATCGTTGAGGCGCGGCTAATCATTGAGGCGCGGCGGCAGGCTAACTCGCCGTTCTCGGAGGGTGCCCGCCTCGCTCTACTTGGTCGCAACGCTCGTGATGGTTTCACCCTATCAAGGCAAAGTAAATGGAATATTAACCCTCGCCGGACAACAGACGAAGAAACCCGAATATGACACAAAAAGACGCCCCTGCCCCTCCACGCGGTGTTATGTACGTGGAGGGGCAGGTCGTTATACGGTGTGGGCTGGCCGAGGTTAGTCCTGTTTCTCTTCATCAGCGAGCGCAGGATGCGCGGCGGGCTTATGTAGTGCGGCAGCCTCGCGCTGTGCGGCGGCCTCGTGTAGCTTTGCGTGTTCTTGCTTTTTCAGAAACTCGTACACCGAGAAAGAATCCTCTTCTTCCTTCGTGAAGCCATTGACGCCCGTGTAGCCGTCCGGCAGGCGGTTGTACACGAGGTAGTACCAGAACTCGGCATGTGCCGTCTCTATTTTCTGGAGGAGTTCCCTCAGCTGATTCTTACGCTTCACCGCCTGAACAATACCCACAATCCATAGGATCGGCACCACAAACAACGATCCCACGCCGATAGTGATGAAGAAGAGCAGCATCGACATGCCAGCACTACTATCGAACATACTCACCAGAGGAACCAGCACAAACGGGTTCAGTATCAGCAGGACAATAAGCACGGTCTTCCAGAATGTGCGCTGACTCTCGATCTCTTCAATGTTGGAGCCAGCAAACGGATTATTGATGGGAACGTAGCCTACCGGCTGGATCATTGCCGCCCGCGAGGTGGGGTTCTCCTCATTCTTGACCGGGTTCAGGTGGGCAGCGCACGCCTGCATGGGTGCGGACTCGTCGTGCGAGCGGTCCAGCAGGCGCATTTCGATAAGTTCCGAGTCGGGGATGCCGAAGAACGGCTCAGGAATAACCGGCAGAATAGCGCCCGGTTGCAGACCGAGGTGTTCCAGCCGAACGTACTCGCCGTAGGCGTGCGTTGCCTGAGCCTGCTCTTGCTGAGCCTGTTCAGTGGAGGCGAGCGCTACCGGGTGGTTCGCCTCGTCGTCCTTGCGAGATTCGTGAGTATCTTCCGGGGTGTCTTCTGAGGTATCTTCTGAGGTGTCTTCCGGCTCGTCGATTTTGTCGGTGTCATGAGAGTCTTCGGGTTCGTCTTCTGAGTCTTTCCGCGCGGAGTCGTAGCGCTTGGGGGCACCCGGGTAAACGTATTCATAATCGGGGTCGGGGTGCTCTAGCTCTTCGTCTTCGATGTCGTCGGAGTTTTCGTGCAGCTCAGCGTCTTCTTGTTCTGAGGCCTGCTGATCCATGAGTAGCGTCATGTATTCCGGGACGGACTGGTCGGTGTCCCAGAGGGGCTGGTATGCCTCGTCCTTCTTTGCAGTTTTCCTCTTTGCGGCTTCATTCTTTACAGCGGGGCGGTCTGCCATGGTCATCTCCTTTGTTTACCAGACATACTCCTAGTGGCACCACCGTACCAGCGTGCGCTGGGCAGTCCCTTGAAACCTGCCTGATAAAAGCTGAGAAAAAGCCCCCGACAAGCGCAAACATGCACGTGTTAACACTGCCGGGGGTTCAGCACCACTGGAGCCCAGGGACCCACGGAAAGTCGGCTACGATGCATCCGCTGAGTTTGGAACAGGGCTTGAGGTAGGGCTCGGGGCACTCGGCGGCTGAGGGGCTGGCACCACGGAAGACATCGAAGACGCCGCGCCCAGGATTCCCTGCATCTCCTCGGCATCCCTAGGCAGGCGGTCATACACCAGGTAGAACCAGAACGACCCGAGAGGCATGGCCTTCCATTTCAGCGCCCGATACTTTCGGCTCACTCGGAGTAGCGCAAAAATCAGCGCACCAGCCCACAAGAACATGGGAAGACCCATCGTCAGCAGAGAAAGCATCAAGAAGTAGTAGAAGACATACCCACCGATCTGAGGGTCCCCTGTAACGGTAGCCAACAGAAGATAAGTCAGGGGATTAAACACCACACCCACGAAGAAGAGGGCAATGAGCTCAGGCCAGGCCTTCTTCCACAGGTCTGATCCGCGCACCTTGCCCGCAAGTGGGGTTGCTGAGATATACCCGATAGGTCGCGGAGTACCGACTACTTTCTCATCCATCCAGGCAGGAAAAGCGGTCGGCACCTGCCGGTGTGCAGATGCGCCAGCATCCGTGCCCATGGGGGACATGCGGCGCATCGTAGGGCCCGGGCGACCGTACAGCGGTCGGTTCAGCACCGGGTGCCCTGTCGCCGACGGGAAAAAGTTTGCAGCCTGCGCAGAGGGTGCGGGAGCAGAAACCGACAGAGCGGGCGCTGCAGAATCGGGCACAGCGGGACTGGGCGCTGTCAGGGCGGGTGTAACCGTATCGGCAGGCGCGGATGCAGAACGAGCCTTCTGTATCGCCAGGACCTCCTTCACCGGCTCGGGAATCTCCCCGGTCGGCGCGGCAACCAGCGTTCCATGAAGCAGCAAAGCCGAGTAATCGGGGGCGGGCTGATCCGTATCCCACAGGGGCTGATACCTGCTATCGCTCTTCTCGGTTGGGTTCTGAGGGTTTTTCGGTGCTTCGCTATGCTCCGCCACGGTGGTCTCCTCCAATGCTTGTCTGCTGTTATGTGTCTGTTGTGTTATCTACACTGTGTGTTCAGTGCGCGGGGGCTATCCCCCAGCTACTATCGGCGGTCATGATTCCTCCTCATCGCGCGATTCAAAGATGCGGTGTAGCAACGCCGTGGCTGAACCACCGTCAAGCGGGGTGCACTCGTACACCTGCCGGAACTCAAGATCGTGCTGAATCTTGTGCTGCCCGATGAACAGGCGCATCGACTCGACGGCATCCTCAACGGCCTTCAGAAACTTTCCTGCACTGAGAAACAGCAACCAGATTCCTACAACGACCCCAACCAGAATCAGCGGCGGAAAGTAAAAGAACGGCGCGAAGATATTCATCAGCACCAGCTCCATGCCTTCACTGATTTCTATATGGCTCTGGGAGAGGAGCACCGGACTCACCAGCGCGATAAAAAGAGACGACCAGAACGCCATCCGCAGTACCGGTCCCAGCACATACAAGGTGAAGCCGTCCCAATCAGTGAAGAAGCCCTTCGCATCGAAGGTTTCGCGCGACTTCTCCATGGGAACATAGCCCACCACCTCGCCAATCTGCCAGGCGGATGAGCTGTACTCGGTGAGGATGCCCTGCACCTCTCCTCTATGGATGCGTTCCAATAGTGAGCCGGGGCGGCCGTAAATAACCTGGGAGGACATCAGCAGAACAGAATCGTCGATGAAAACGCGTCGCTTGACCATGGTTCGGCCCTCCCTATCCCATCATTTTTGATAGATGTTCAATAGATGGTTTTACAGTAACAACCGAACCTGAAAAGAACCTGAACCCAAATGCAAATGAAAAACGTGAAAAAGAAAAGGGTCGAACATGTCCACAATTTGATGCATTTAGAAGTAATAAACGCTTCACAAGCCATTTTGAGGTGTATCCTAGTTCACATCTAGTGTGTTCCAGTTCAGCTGGAACCCACCAGAACAACACCACAAGCCTCCCAGAAACACCCCGGGAGCCAAGCAAAGGAGCACCGTGACACACACCGCCTCCCCAAACCCCCGCGGCCGGTCGCATCGACGCCGAATCGGCAGCGGGCTACTCACCCTCAGCATGGCGCTGAGCCCCCTCGCAGCCCTGGGCACCACCGCCCACGCCGCGGAAGACCCCGACGCCGTCAAGCAGGTACTCAGCGAAAGCATGAAGAACGCCAGCGGCACCGTCACCGCCTTCGTCCGCTTCAAGGGTAAGGGCGCCTTTGAACAGACCCAGCCCGCAGGCGTACGCGCCGGCGTGCAGGCACCCGTCAATACCAGCTCACAGGTGCAGGCAATCGCCTCCCAGGTGCAGAGCCAGGCACAGCAGGTCAGCAGCCAGTCCGGCGCGCAGGTCCTCTACACCACCCACAACGCAGTACGCGGCGTGGCAGTGCGCGGTGACGCAGATTCCATCAAGGCACTCGCCAACCGCCCCGACGTAGAGAAGATCTCGCCCATCCTGCCCAAGTACCGCCAGAACGCGGGCGCCGCCATTGACGCAGGCTCCCTCGCCACCTGGACCGGCACCACCAACCCCGCCGGCGCGGGCGGATACACCGGCAAGGGCGTGAAGATCGCCGTCATCGACTCCGGCATCGACTACACCCACACCGACTTCGGCGGTAGCGGCAAGCTCGAAGACTACGAGAAGGCATCCAAGCTCACCGAGCTGCCCTCCGCAGACTCCGGGCTCATCAACCGCACCAAGGTTGCTGGCGGCTACGACCTCGTTGGTGACGCCTACGACGGCACCAACACCGCAACCCCCGACGGCAACCCGCTCGACTGCACCACCGGCGGCCACGGCACCCACGTGGCGGGTACCGCGGCAGGCTACGGCGTGAACTCCGACGGCACCACCTTCACCGGCGACTACAGCAAGCTCACCGCAGAGCAGCTCAAGACCATGAAGATTGGCCCCGGTGTTGCACCCGACGCTGAAATCTACGCCTTCCGCGTCTTCGGTTGCAGCGGCAGCACCAACGTCGTTATCGAGGCGCTCGACCGTGCCCTCGACCCCAACGGTGACGGCGACTTCTCCGACCGTGTGAACGTGGTCAACATGTCCCTCGGTGGCGAATTCTCCCCGCAGGACGACCCCGAAGCCTACGCCGTTGACGCGCTCACCCGCGCCGGCGTGCTCTCCGTGATCTCCGCAGGTAACGCCAACGACTACAGCCTGCGCGGCGACACCTACTCCAACTCCGGTCACCCCGCCACCGCAGCCAGCGCAATCACCGTAGCTAACGCCTACGGCTCCACCCGTGCTGTGGATGCGGCAGAGCTGACCGACCCCGCCACCGGCACCACCCGCAAGGTACGCGGCGATTACAGCGTCTCCTACCCCTGGGCACAGACGGGTAGCAAGGAATTCACCGGTGAAGTCACCGCAATCTCCGAGAACAACCGCTACGCTTGCAACGCCCTCAGCACCGACGAAGCGGCAGCTGTAAAGGGTAAGTGGGTTCTCATCGACTGGGCTAAAGATGACGGTGAGCTCGCCTGCGGCTCCAAGGTGCGCTTCGACAACCTGGAGGCGGCAGGCGCCAAGGGCGTGCTGCTTGCAGGCAATGACGAAGAGCCCGGCCTGGGTATTGCCGGTAACGATACCCTGCCCGGTTTCCGCCTGGCAGCATCCGCCGCTAAGGACCTGCGTGCACAGATCACCGCAGCAGAAGCGGCAGGTAAGCCCCTGACCGTGCGCCTCGGCAACGAGCTGAAGTCCTCCCTGCGCGTGGACACCGATAAGCTGGATCAGCTGAACCCCATGAGTGCCCGCGGCTTCCACGGCAGCTACGGCTACACCAAGCCCGACATTGCGGCACCCGGCTCGTACATCACCTCCGCGGCGGTGGCGACCGGTAACAACTCCGTGACCTTCAGCGGCACCTCCATGGCGGCACCCTACGTGACCGGCTCCGCCGCCCTGGTCATGCAGAGCCACCCGACCTACACCCCCGCACAGGTCAAGTCCGCCCTCATGAACACCGCAACCCACGATGTGCGCACCGAATCCGGTGCCGCATACGCGGTGGACCGTGTGGGCGCCGGACGAGTCGACACCCTCGCTGCCGTGCAGTCGAAGTCCCTCGTCTACAACGCTGACAAGAGCGGTACCGTGTCCCTGAGCTTCGGTGTGCTCGAGTACGCACCGGATGCTGGCGTTCAGACCCTCACCCGCGAGGTGACGGTTGAGAACACCGACTCCGTGGCGCACACCTACGCCCTGTCCTACGCTGAAAGCACTAATATTCCCGGCGTGGAATACTCCTTCCCCTCCGCGGTCACCCTCGCACCCGGTGAAACTAAGAAGTTCGAAGTCACCGTGCGCATCGACCCGTCCAAGCTGGAGAAGACCCGCGACACAGCAATGGACACCACCCAGAACGCAACTGACTACTACACCGGCAACGAAATCGTTCCCGAACAGTACCGTCAGTACATTGCCAGCGCATCCGGCCGACTCGTCCTCACCGAAGACGGCACCAAGGCACTGCGCCTGCCCGTTCACGTGGCACCCAAGCCCGTGAGCACCATGCACGCTGCCGAAGACACCGTCACCTTCACCCAAAAGCCCTCCAGCGACGAGGCACAGAAGGCAGACACCGGCTGGACCAAGTCCCAGATCTCGCTGCGCGGCACCGAGGTCAACCAGGGCGGCTACCGCTCCCTGCTCGGCGCGTTCGAGTACGGTGCGAGCGTGGACCGTGTGGCTCCCACCTCCCTGTCACTGAACAGCAACGTTAAGGCGAACCTGCAGTACGTCGGTGCTTCCTCGGATGCGCCCGCGCTGAAGGCAGCCGGCGGCAACGCTGATGACGGCACCCTGCGCTTCGGTATCTCCACCTGGGCGAACTGGGATGTTGTCTCCTACGAGAACACCTTCACCGTAGAAATCGACACCGACGGCAACAACCGCGCCGACTACAAGCTGGTCACCGACCGCGCTAAGGGTCTGGACTACCCGCTGGTTCGCCTCTACGGCTACAAGAACGGCAACCTCGTCGAGCTCGGCTACTACCCGCTCAACGGCGCCTGGGGTGATGTGGACACCAACATGATGGACACCAACACCCTCATCATGAGTGCACCCCTCAAGGATCTGGGCCTGACCAGTGCAAACAACCCGGACATCCAGTACCGAGTCAGCGCAACCACCCAGTACGAGTGGGGTAACGTCAGCGAAACCGGCTGGATCAAGTACCGCCCCTTCAGCCCCAAGCTGTGGTTCAGCGGCGATTCCTCCGCCGTGGCTGGCCTCCACCCGGATGCCTCCACCACCACCCTGACGGCGCACCGCTCCGCTGACGCAATCCCCGCGCTCGGCGAATCCGGCGCACCCGCCAAGGCGCTGCTGCTGCACCTGCACAACGGCACCGGCGACCTCTCCGGCACCAACGGCGCCAAGGGCAACCGCGCCGAGGTGCTGAACGTCAAGGAGCAGCAGGACGAGTACATCACCCCGTCCCGCTTCACCGACGTGAAGTCCGGTGACCAGTTCTACACCGAAATCTCGTGGCTGGCTCAGCGTCGCATCACCACCGGCTACCCGGACGGCACCTACCGCCCGCTGGAGTCCGTTGAGCGCGGCGCGATGGCGGCGTTCTTCTACCGCATGCAGGGTTCCCCGCAGTTCACTGCCCCCTCCACTCCGAGCTTCAAGGACGTGCCCACCACGCACCCCTTCTACAAGGAGATTGAGTGGATGAAGGCTCAGGGCATCACCACCGGCTACTCGGACGGCACGTTCCGCCCCTCCGCACCGGTGAACCGTGACGCCATGGCTGCGTTCTTCTACCGTGCAGCGGGTTCCCCGCACGTAGATCTGCCCGCAACCAGCCACTTCAGCGATGTTTCCACCGATAACCAGTTCTACCGTGAAATCACGTGGCTGGCTTCGAAGGGCATCAGCACCGGCTGGCCGGACGGCACCTACCGCCCGGTGACCCCCATTGCCCGCGACGCAATGGCTGCGTTCATCTACCGCTACACCGAGAAGGTTGCTAACCAGGCCGGCCGCTAGACGGTAGCGAATGGTTCGGGTCCTCTCCCACCTCCTGCATGGGGTGGGAGGGGTACCTGGAACCGGCAGGCTCCGGGGCCTGAAGACCCCGGAACCTCTCAAGTTTTGGTGGCGGTTTCACCGGCGGATGCACTCACTCGTCGTCTGCCGGTGGGGCCGCCTCCGCGTATCACCGATACACAACCACAGAGCACACAGCATTACCGAAAAATAGAAAATCCGAAGGAGGATTCCATGACAACGCCTCATGCGCCACGCCGCAGAATGAAGGCTGTCGGTGCGACCGGTTTGAGTGCAGCTCTTGCCCTTACTCTCGGCGTTCCCGCCACTTTCTCTGCAGCTCACGCTCAGAGCCCCCAGCAGGTCGAAGGAAGCACTGCGAGCGCATCCGGTGACGCTGCCTCGCGTATCAGCCCGGGCCTGCAGAAGGCTGAAGGCCAAATCACCGTGTATGTGCAGTTCAAGGGCAAGGGCGCGTATGAGCAGACCCAGTCCGCGGCTGTTCTGGCACGTAAGGAGGCGCCGGCGAACCGTCAGGCGCAGGTGCAGGCTATTGCAGCTCAGGTGCAGTCGCAGGCTCAGTCTGTGGCGGCTGCTTCTGGCGCGAAGCTGATGTACACCACGCATAATGCGATGCGTGGTGCGGCGATTACTGGTGATGCTGCGCAGATTCGTGCGTTGGCGGAGCGCCCGGATGTGGAGCGTATTTCGCCGATTATCGCGAAGGAGCGTATGAACTCCGGTAGCGAGATTGATACGAAGACTCTTGCCACGTGGACTCGTGAGAATACGGGGTACACGGGTAAGGGCGTGAAGATTGCGGTTGTTGACTCTGGTGTTGACTATACGCACGCTGATTTTGGTGGCCCCGGTACGGTGGATTCGTACCTGAAGGCTAAGGCGATGACGGAGCTTCCGTCCGCTGATTCGGGTCTGATTGATCGTAATAAGTTCATTGGCGGCATTGACTTGGTCGGTGATGACTACAATGCGTCGGTGGCTGAGAAGTCGACTCCGCAGCCGGATAATAACCCGCTGGATTGCCGCCCGGATGGTTTCGGTTCTGGCGGTCACGGCACGCACGTGGCGGGTACTGCCGCCGGTTATGGTGTGACGGCGAACGGTACGACTTACCGTGGCGATTACAAGAACCTGACGGAGGAGCAGCTGAAGGGCATGTCTATTGGCCCCGGTACTGCTCCTGATGCTCAGATTTTGGCGATTCGTGTGTTCGGTTGCTACGGCAATTCGAGTGTTGTGATGAAGGCGCTTGATACCGTGATGGACCCGAATGGTGACGGTGATTTCTCTGACCGCGCCGACATTGTGAACCTGTCGCTCGGTGGCGAGTTCGCTCCGGCTGACGACCCTGAGTCGTACATGATTAATACGATGGCGCGCCAGGGTGTGTTCACTGTGGCTGCTGCCGGTAACGCCAATAACTACAACGGTGTGGGTGACACCTACTCCGATTCGGGTAGCCCGGCGAATGCGGCTGCGGCGCTGTCGGTGGCGAACGCCTACGGCTCCACTCAGCCGATTGACCGTGTCCGCGCGACCACGAAGACTGGTTTGGAGTGGTTGCAGGGTGATTATTCGGTGAACTTCGATTATTCGAAGGCGTCCGCTGATCAGCTGCGCGGCGAGGTTGTTGCCGCGCCGAAGCGTAACCGTTACGCTTGCGAGGCTTTCACCGCTGAAGAGGCGAAGGCTTTGAAGGGTAAGTGGGTTTACTTCGAGTGGGATCAGGACGATTTGACGTTCCCGTGCGGTTCGAAGGTGCGTTTCGATAACGTTCAGGCTGCCGGCGGTGTTGGCGTGGTGATGGCCGGTAAGGCTGAGCGCTACACGATCGGCATTGGTGGTAATGCGACCATTCCGGGTCTGCGTCTGACTGCTTCTTCGACGAAGGACCTGGAGAAGGCTCTGGCAGCCGGTCCGGTGACCGTTGAGATGAACCTGGATTACAAGGCTTCGGGCCGCGGTCCTCACTCGCACGCTTTTGATTTGAATTCCTCGAGCGCTCGCGGTCAGCACGGTTCTGATGGCTTCATTAAGCCTGACCTTGCGGCACCGGGTACTGAGATTGTGTCTGCCGCTGTGGGTATGGGTAATAAGGGCGTTTCCTTCACCGGTACCTCCATGGCGACCCCGCATGTGACCGGTATTGCCGCTCTGGTGATGCAGGCGCATCAGGATTACAACCCGCAGATGATTAAGGCTGCGCTGATGAACGGCGCGTCCACCCCGATCAAGAATGAGCAGGGTGCGCAGTACGCGGTGGATCGTGTGGGTACGGGCATGGTGAATGCTCGCGCAGCCGTGGACGCGAAGGTCATTGCGTACGATGCGAAGACCCCCGAGCGTGTTTCGACCGCGTTTGGTGTGCTGGAGTACACCCCCGATTCGGGTATTCAAACTGTTCAGCGTGAAATCGTGCTGGACAACACCGATTCGCAGGCTCACACCTACACTCTGAGCTACGAGGCAAGCACGACCATCCCGGGTGTGGAGTACTCCTACCCGCAGCAGGTGAGCGTGGGCGCCGGTGAGCGTAAGAACGTGACCGTGACCGTGCGTATTGACCCGTCCAAGCTGGAGAAGACCATGGACCCGGCGATGAGCGCCGACCAGGTCGCTCAGGACTGGACGACCGGTAAGACTCTGGCTGCTGGTAAGCGCCAGTACATTGCGAGCGCTTCTGGTCGCCTGATTTTCTCTGAGAATGGCCGCGAAGCGATCCGCCAGTCGATTCATGTGGCGCCGAAGCCTGTTTCGGCGATGCGTGTTGATGCGTCCCGTATTGACTACAAAGGCACTGCAGATAAGGAGTCCACGGTGACTCTGCGCGGTACGACCCTGAACCAGGGTGGTTACCGTTCGCTTCTGGGTGCGTTTGAGCTGGGTGCGGTCAGTGACCGCATTCCGTCCGGTCAGCTGAAGCTGCCGTCGAACCAGTCTGTTGACCTGCAGTATGTGGGTGCCGCCTCGGATGCTCCGGCTTTGAAGGCTGCGGGCAAGAACCCGAACGATGGTTCTCTGTTCTTCGGTATTTCGACCTGGGGCACCTGGGACACTATGCACTGGGGCCGTCAGGTACAGGTTCAGATTGATACGAACAACGACTCCGCCGCAGATTACGTTCTGGAGGTGACCCGCGAGAAGGGTCTGGACTACCCGCTGGTGAAGGTCTGGTCCATCTCCGGTAACGCATCCACCGTGGTGGCTCGCTACCCGCTGAACAACGCCTGGGGCGATACCGACACCAACATCATGGACACCAACACCATGATTCTGGGCGTGCCGCTGAAGGACCTGGGCCTGACCGCTGAGAAGGCTCAGACCATCAAGTACACGGTGCAGACCGACACCTGGCACAACGATGGCAACCCCTACGTGGACACCACCTCGGCTATCGAGTATTCCCCCTTCAACCCCGGTGTTTGGTTCACCGGTGAGGAGTCGGGCGTGCCCGGCCTGTTCGTGGACCGTGACGGCGGTCAGCTGACCGTTCACCGCAAGAACAACAACAAGGAGCGTCAGGCTCTGTTCCTGCACATGCACAACGCGACCGGTGACCTGAGCGGCCGTAAGACCGCTAACGGTGTTGCCGCTGGCGACCGTGCGCAGGTCGTGAAGGTGGCTCGCACCCTCCACGATGCACGTTTCACCGACGTTCCGGCGGATAACCAGTTCTACCGTGAAATCACGTGGATTGCTGCCCGTCAGATTGACCGCGGCTACCAGGACGGCACCTTCCGTCCGCTGAACAACATGGACCGCGCAACCATGGCTGCGTACTTCTACCGTATGAGCGGCTCGCCGCAGTACACCGCACCGTCCACCCCGAGCTTCTCGGATGTTCCGCTCAACCACCCCTACTACAAGGAGATTGAGTGGATGAAGGCTCAGGGCATCACGACCGGCTGGCCCGATGGTACGTACCGCCCGGAGGGTTCGGTGAACCGTGACGCGATGGCTGCGTTCTTCTACCGTTACGCGGGTTCGCCCGAGTACACTGCCCCCGCGCAGGCTCGTTTCACGGACGTTCCGACCGACAAGCAGTTTTACCGCGAGATTTCGTGGCTGGCTGAGCAGGGCGTGACCACCGGCTGGCCCGATGGTTCGTTCCGCCCCGTGGAGCCGGTGCACCGCGACGCTATGGCGGCGTTCGTGTACCGCTACAGCACGGGTGTGCTGAAGGAAAGCCCTGAAATCTAGAGGCACAGGATCTAAAAACCCTGAAATCTAGGGTTTGTAAGGTTCTACCGCTGTAGGTGCTACCTCAGCAGGTTTTACCGAGGGAGCCGTACCGTTGCAGTTTATCTGCGGCGGTGCGGCTCCCTTTTTCTGTGGTTGGGTGCTTTTTATTTACGTGTAATGTTCCGTAATACGATTCTGACTGGGTTATATAAAGAATCGTTGAGACAATAAGTGAAGGTTTCTTCACCATCGGCATGAACCTTGACGTTCACGCCGCACAGACGCACTGGAGGCGCACTGGAAACACAGTGCAGACGCACCGAAGCACTCTCGGTGCAGAACCCTTGCCGTACAGCTCTCCGAGTAGAACTCTCGGCGCAGAACCTCGGCGCAGAACCTCGGCGCAGAAACCGCTAAGAAACGCACCATCACTAAAAAGGAGCATTCAGTGGCAACCTTCCCTGAAGCTACCCCCGCGCGAGCCGCCCGGCACACACAGCCGGGTCGCCTCAAGCAGCTGGCACGCAGCTGCGGCGCACTCACCCTGGGGCTCACCCTCGGGCTGACCGCCCTGCCGTTCGGTACCGCCGCCTACGCGGCACCGGGCGTAGTACGCGGCGCAGACCGGGACGCACCCCACCAGAACACCGGCACCGGCGAGAACAACAACGAAGTTCTCTCCCCCAGCCTGGACGGCGCCACCGGCGAACGCGCCGTGTTCGTCCGATTCAAGGGTCAGGGCGCGTACGCCCAGACCCAGCCGGACGCGGTCCGCTCCCGCGCGCAGGCACCCGTCAACGCGCAAGCACAGGTGCAGGCAATCCGCGCCAGCGTGCAGCAGCAGGGCGCCTCCGCGGCGAAGGAATCCGGCGCGCAGGTCCTGTACACCACCCACAACACGATGCGCGGCGTGGCGCTCTACGGTAACGTCGAGCAGATTCGTGCGCTCGCGAACCGCGACGATGTGGAACGCATCAGCATCATTGAGGACATGGCACCGCAGAACAGCGGCACCCTCATTGATACGGACACGCTCTCCGTGTGGGCGAAGAGCCCGGCAAACCCCGCCTCCACCGGCTACACCGGCAAGGGCGTGAAGATTGTCGTGCTCGATACCGGTATCGACTACACGCACGCCGATTTGGGTGGCCCCGGCACGCAGGAAGCCTTCGAGAAGGCAAAGGCATCCGACACGATTCCCGAGGGCACCTACGATCCGAAGAAGTTCCTCGGCGGCTACGACCTGGTCGGTGACGATTACAACTCCGGTAAGAAGGAAACCTCCACTCCCCACCCGGATAACAACCCGCTCGACTGCGGCGGCCACGGCAGCCACGTGGCGGGCACCGCGGCAGGCTACGGCGTGAACGCGGACGGCAGCACCTTCCACGGCGACTACTCCAAGCTCACCGAAGAGCAGCTCAAGGACATGAAGATCGGCCCCGGCTCCGCGCCGGACGCCCAGCTGATTGGCCTGCGCATTTTCGGTTGTAAGGGTACCACCGCGTTCGTCCCCAAGGGCCTGGACCGTGTGCTCGACCCCAACGACGACGGCGACTTCTCCGACCGCGCTGACATCGCGAACCTGTCGCTCGGCAACGAGTTCGGCGTGTTCGATGAGACCGTGAACTACGCGGTCGGTTCCCTCTACCGCGAGGGCATCCTCTCCGTGGTTGCAGCGGGTAACGCCAACAACTACAACGCCGTGGGCGACACCTACTCCAACTCGGGCGGCCCCGGCACCAGCGCCTACGGCCTGACCGTGGCGAACTCCATCGGCTCGACCCAGCTGGTAGACCGCGTGAAGATTCTCGCCCCCGCGAACGAGGCAGACACCTACGGTGACTACTCGGTGAGCTTCGACTACTCGAAGGCGACCGAGGAGCAGCTACGCGGCACCGTGGTGCGTGCCGCCTCCCGCAACCGCTACGCCTGCGAGGCATTCACCGAAGAGGAAGCTGCAGCACTGAAGGGCAAGTGGGCTCTCATCGACTGGGCGGACGCTGACGGCACCGCCCCCTGCGGTTCGAAGGTACGCTTCGACAACCTGCAGGCGGCTGGCGCGACCGGCGTGGTGCTCACCTCGAACACTGAGGTTGGTGACACCGCTATCGGCGGTAACTCCTCCATTCCGGGCGTGCGCCTGGCAAAGAGCCAGGTGGAGCGCCTTTCCGCGCAGATTGATTCGGGTGAGCTGACCCTGCAGCTCGGCGAGAACCTGCGCGACTCAATCCGTGTGCCCAACGGCAAGCTGGATCAGGCGAACACCTCCACCGCGCGTGGCCTGCACGGTTCGCACGGCATCACCAAGCCGGACGTTGCGGCACCGGGCACGAACATTTCCTCCATCGAGGTTGGTAGCGGCACCGGTTCGAGCGTGAAGACCGGTACGTCCATGTCCACGCCGTTTGTTGCCGGTGTTGCGGCGCTGATCATGCAGGCGCACCCGGAGTACGGTCCGCGCATGCTTAAGACCGTCATCATGAACACCGCCGACCACCACATGCAGGACGCCTGGGGCAACCCCTACGCGGTGGACCGCGTGGGTACCGGCCGCATCAACACGCGTGCGGCGGTGGCTGACCGCGTCATGCTGTTCAACGCGGCACGCCCCGAACAGGTTTCGGACACTTTCGGTGTGCTCGAGTACACCCCGAACGCCGGTGTGCAGACCCTGCAGCACCGCGTGAGCGTTGAGAATACCGACTCGGTGGCGCACACCTACACCCTGAACTATGAGGGCAGCACGAGCATCCCGGGTGTGGAGTTCTCCTACCCGCAGTCCGTGTCTGTGGGTGCCGGTCAGAAGGCAACGTTCACCGTGACGGTGCGCATTGACCCGTCGAAGCTGGAAAAGACCCGCGACCCGTCCATGTACCCGAACCAGGATTCGGTGAACTACTCGACCGGTACGGTCACCATTTCGGGTGCCCGCCAGTACATTGCGAGCGCTTCGGGCCGCCTGATTCTGACCGATGCTGACTCTTCGGCTGCGGTGAAGACCCTGCGCATGCCGCTGCATGTGGCACCGAAGCCTGTCTCCGCGATGCGTGTGGCTGGCTCCGATATCGCCTTCGATTCGAACGGTCCGGGCGCGCTAGAGCAGACCCTGACCCTGCAGGGTACCGCGGTGGATCAGGGCGGTTACCGCTCCCTGCTGGGTGCTTTTGAGCTGGGCGCTTCGAGCCCGCGCATCCCGACCGCGAAGCTGGGTGTGGGTTCGGATTCCCGCATGGACCTGCAGTACGTGGGTGCCGCCTCGAACGTGGCGGCGTTGAAGGCTGCCGGTGCGGACACCTCCGAGGCGCGCCTGTCCTTCGGTATTTCCACCTGGGGTAACTGGCAGGAGGTGACCCCGCGCGGCACCTACTACGTGTTCATTGATACCGACAAGGACGGCACGAGCGACTACCGCCTGCAGACGGTGCGTGAGAAGGGCCTGGACTACCCGCTGGTGAAGGTTTCTAAGCGCAGCAACGGCAAGTGGCAGGCCATTGAGAACGCCCTGTACCCGCTGAACGGCACCTGGGGTGATACGGACACCAACATCATGGATTCGAACACCCTGGTGATGACTGTTCCGCTGAGCGTTCTGGGTCTGGACCCGGACGCCGAGTCCACTGAGATTTCGTACTCGGTGACCACTTCTAGCGCGTTCTCCGCGACGACCGTGGTTGATACGACTGATTCGGTGGTGTTCAACTATGCGGCGCCGAAGCTGTGGTTCAGTGGCGATTCGGCGGGCGTGCCGAACCTGTTCGTGGACGCACCGGAGACTCAGCTGGTGGCGCACCGTAACGGCGACGCGAAGAACGTTTCTGCGCTGTTCCTGCACATGCACAATGCGACCGGCGACCTGTCCGGTGTGAATGGGGCTGCGGGTGAGCGTGCGCAGGTTCTGCGTGTCTCGTCGAACTCTGAGGATACCGCCGCGAGCGCGCACTTTACGGATGTTCCGGCGGATTACCCGTTCGTGAATGATATTAACTGGCTGGCTCAGCGTCGTATTACGACCGGCTACCCGGATGGTACGTTCCGCCCGAACGGTTCGGTGGAGCGCGGCGCGATGGCGGCGTTCTTCTACCGTATGGCGGGTTCGCCGCAGTTCACTGCGCCGAGCACTCCGAGCTTTAAGGATGTGCCGCGTGATCACCCGTTCTACAAGGAGATTGAGTGGATGCGTGCCCGCGGTATTACGACCGGTTGGTCGGATGGTACGTTCCGTCCGAATGCTGCGGTGAACCGTGACGCTATGGCGGCGTTCTTCTACCGTTTTGCGGGTTCGCCGGCGTATTCTGCTCCGGTGGCGTCGCCGTTTAGTGACGTGTCGGCCGGTAGCCAGTTCTATCGTGAGATTTCGTGGTTGGCTGAGCAGCGTATTACGACTGGTTGGGCTGATGGTTCGTTCCGTCCGGTTCAGCCGATTGAGCGTGGCGCGATGGCGGCGTTCTTGCACCGCTATAACGTGCGTGTACTGAATAACCGCTAGTCGGATGCGGATGTGAGGGCCGTGTCGGAGTGGAGTTTTCTGCCCCGGCACGGCCTTTTCTGTGGGCTGTTATGTCTGCGGCGTAGACTTAACTTATGCGTGAGTTACAGGTTCAGAACGGCGAGGATGAGACGCTGTCAGCTACTCGGGATGTCCTCGACCAGGAGGAGCTTCTGAACGCGGCGGTGGACTTCGTTGATCGCTATGAGAGCGTCTTTGAACATCTAAGCCGCTGATATTCCTTCGAAAGAAATACCCCCGGTAAACACCACAAGCCCTTAAACCCACATAAACCCAAGAAATTTTTATGAAAATATTTTATGAAAACCATAGAAAAGCACAAAATCAAACATATTTCAATGTAGTGCAATATGTGATATTTTCAACAGTATTTTTCCTGGATTAATCCACTCCAAATCTGCTAATCTATGAAACACAACACACCGTTAATTTTTCGATTTATTATTAGGAGGAAATTATGTCTAATATTTTTTCCAATCTTCGTTGGGGCGTTGATACTCATGGCAAAAAATAAAGAAGCCCTCTACGACGAGATTGTTGACATACAGAACAAGATTGATCACCACCCAATGATTTCTGGGCCTCACGCCGAAGCTAGTAGCCTTGTTGAAATCATGAAAGAACAGGGTTATTCACATGAAGAGATTGAAAAATCCCTCAAAGACCAAGGACTTCCAAGTATTGTCGATATTGGCAAAAATACTATTAGCGGGATGTTTAGCCTTTGGTGGCTTAACTATAAAAAAAATAATATAGAGGCGTCAATCGAAAAAATCTCCCGCAAGGAAGATCGTCGAAAAAATTAATACACCTAAAATGATTTAATACTATTAGGGATGTAATTTATTTTTTGACGCCATTCTCATTCTAGCTAAATACCCCCGGCGGATGCTGTACGCGTCTGCCGGGGGTATTTGCTTGCCTCACCCTGCCCGAGGTGGGCTAGTTAGCGCGGGCGGGTCTGAACGCACCGTGTGGAACACTACCTTGCTTCCCTCGGCGGTTCACCGCACGGGCTATAAGGTGGAGCGTACACTTAAGTCATGCGTGAATTACAGGCACAGATCATCCGTGAAATGGGCGTCAAGCCCAACATGACCGAAGAGCAGGCACGCGAAGAAGTGGAGCGCCGCATCCAGTTCATCTGCGACTACCTGGAAGCCACCGGAAGCCGCGGCCTGGTACTGGGCATCAGCGGCGGTATCGACTCCACCCTGGCGGGTCGCCTCTGCCAGCTGGCGGTGGACCGCCTCAACGAGCGTGGCCGCACCACCGAGTTCGTGGCGGTGCGTCTGCCCTACCGTGTGCAGCACGACGAAGAGGACGCGCAGGAGGCGCTGCGTTTCATCCAGCCCACCCGTTCCCTGACCTTCAACATTGCGGAGGCTGTCGACGGTTTCGACACCGCCTACGCTGCCGCGACAGGCGAGCAGATGAGCGACTTCAACAAGGGTAATGTGAAGGCGCGCGCCCGCATGATCGCCCAGTACGCGGTTGCTGGCGGCCCCGGCTACCTGGTGGTGGGTACCGACCATGCGGCGGAGTCCATTACGGGTTTCTTCACGAAGTTCGGTGACGGCGGCGCGGACCTGCTGCCGCTGGCTGGTCTGAATAAGCGCCAGAACCAGTTGCTGCTGCGGGTGCTGGGTGCGTCTGAGCGTCTGTGGGCTAAGCCGCCGACGGCTGACCTGCTGGACGGCGTGCCCGGCCGTACCGATGAGGATGAGCTGGGTCTGACGTACCCGCAGATTGATGACTACCTGGAGGGTAAGGAAATCGACGAGGCGGCAGCTGCGAAGCTGGAGCAGATTTACCTGCGTAGCCGCCATAAGCGCACTACTCCGGTGACGATTTTTGATTCCTGGTGGAAGAACTAGGTGGAAGAACTAGCGCCGAAACACTAGCGCTTTAACCGCCATAGAACTAACGTAAATGCCCCGGCTCCCTTGGTGGGAGTCCGGGGCTTTTACTATGTTTTCGCAGACCGAGGACTATGCCTTCTGTTCGGGCTGTGCGCCAGAAACCTGGGCAGCCTGAACGTCTGAATCCTCAGAACCTTCAGCTTCTACCTCAGGCTCAGCGGGCGGTACCTTCGAGCCGCCCGTGGCGAGGAACAGCACCAGACCCAGCGCACAGGCGAGCACCTGGGTGAAGGGGAACGCCCAGGTCAGGCCCTTAAATCCGAACCACATGTTACCGAAGTACACGGCGGGGAAGAACAGCAACGCAATACCGATGGTCATCAGCATTGCCGGGCCGCCCTTACCGGCCGCCTGGAACCAAGACACAAACACGATGCTGACCGCGTTGAACACGGCGGCGAGCATGAGCGCGATCATGACCTCTTCGCCGGTGTCGATGAGGCTTGCATCGCCAACCACGGCGAGCAGTTCGCGGCGGAAAATCAGCACCGGAATGGTGATGATTGCGGAGGTCGCCACGGACAGGATCGTTGCGGTACGCAGCGCCTCCTTCACGCGGGCGCCGTTGCGGGCACCGTACGCGTAGGCGTACAGCGGGATACCGCCCATGCACAGGCCCATGCACAGCATTTCGGGCACCATGTTCAGGCGCATTGCCAGGCCGAACGCCGCGACGGTGTCGTCACCGTAGGAGGCGGCGAGGTTGTTCAGCAGCAGGGCGGCGAAGATCAGGTTGAGGCTCTGAATGAGCTCGGCGGCACCGACCGCGACCACGGGCTTGATGATGGCGGGGTCGAGGGAGAAGTCGCGGATGTTCGCGGAGAAGTTCTCGCTCTGACGCATCAGGAACAGCAGGTAGTACAGCATGGATGCGCCGTTCGCCAGCAACATCGCCCAACCGGCACCGGCGACGCCCATGCCCATGATGGCGATGAACAGCACGTCGAAGATGCAGGTGACGACGGTGCCGACGATGATGCCGTACATGGACTGCTTGGCGTAGCCTTCGGATCGGACGAGCTGTTCGAGGGTGAACATGCCGATAGCGAGGGGCGCGCCGAGGAACATGAGGTGCACGTAGATGCGGGTCGGTTCGTAGGAGCCGCCGGATGCACCCATGATGCTGGTGATCGGGTCGGCGAGGATGAAGCCGATAGCCGCCGCGACGATACCGGCACCGAGCGCCGAGTAGAGGGCGAAGGAGGTGACGCGGTGAATTTCGTGGGCGGGCTGGCCTTCACCGAGCTTGCGGGAGGCGAGGGTTGAGGAGCCCAGGCCGAACAGGCCTGCGATCGCCATGATGACGCCGAAGACGGGCACGCCGTAGCTGGTGGCGGCGAGGTCTTCGGTGCCGCCGTAGTGGCCGACGAAGTAGGAGTTCACCACGTTGTAGATGCTGGTGATGGCGAGGCCGAGTGCCATGGGCACGCCGAGGGAGAGGAGCGCCTTGAGGATGGGGGCGTCTTTGAGCAGGTAGATGTTCTGCGGGTCTTCGCTTACGCCGTGCGGGCGGTGTCCTGCGGCGGGTGCGCTATTTTTGGGTGCGTTATTTTCAGTCTGGTGGGACGTCATAGGTTCCTTGGTCTGCGTGGTGTCCGGTGCGCGGTAAGAAGCGTGGTCCGCACAAAAAACGGGCTAGTGTATTGTACCGTTTCCACGTAGTGGTTGGGCTAGGGGTTTAGCCATAAAAAGTAACGAGGCGCCCCTCCCCCGCTATTCGGGGTGGGGCGCCTCGCCTCATACGTATCGCATGTAGGAGTGTGAGCTATTCGAGTTCAACCGGACCAAGCACGCGAACCTCCTCAATATCCAGGATTTCCTGAATCGCGTGGAGCACATTCGTGTCGATTATGCGCTCATTACGCAGGCGCTTGAGCACGCTGCGTTGCTTCTCCAAATGCCGCAGGCGCAGCTCTTTCTCAAGGTCGCCCGCTTCAATAATGCGGCGGGCTTCTTCCGGCGCATTCGCACCGTCTTTACGAACGGCGTGCAGGTTGCGGTGTATACTCGCGTTGTACATCTGTTCGTCGGCAATGCGGTCGATAATCCACTGTGGTGCACCAATTTCCTGGCCGATCTCAGCCACAGAGTCGAAGGACTCGGCAATGATCGTGCGGATTGCTTCATTAATCTCATCTTCTTCGGTGGTATCAACCGGAATTTTCGCCCACCTAATAACGAGCGGCAGGAGCATCCCCTGAACCACCATCGACAGCAGAACCACGCCCGCAACAACAAAGATAATAAAGTCACGCGCGGGAACATCAGTCGGCACGGAGAGAGCCACCGCGAGGGAAACACCGCCGCGCAGTCCCGCAAAGGTACTCACTACACGGCCACGGAAAGTTGTGCGCAGCTGCTTCTGCTTTTCTGAACGGTCAAGGGCACGAATAATACCGATCGAGACGTGCAGGAAAATAAAACGCGCCGCAATGGAAACAAGCCATGCCACCACAATCACGGCGAACGTCAAAGCCCACGCATAGTTGTATTCACGAAGAACATCATCCACAGGCGCTGTGGCGCTGGGCAGCTGAACACCCACGAGCACGAAGAGCGCACCGTTCATGACATAGGAGACAAACGACCAGATGGGCAGACCGTAGAAACGGTTTTGGGGTTTGATGGTATCCGGTCCGCGATAGGTCAGGTAGAAAGCGGCGACCACCACAGCCACCACTCCGGAACCTTTCATGCCCTCAAAAGGCTCGATCTCTTCAGCCAGGAAGAAAGCAATAAACGGCACGGTAAACATGAACACGCTGAAGTTCATGGGGTTGCCGATGTGCGCACGCAGCTTATCTACACCCCATCCGACGGCCAGGCCAACGAGAGTTCCAATCAGGAACGAGAAGAAGAACATTCCGGATGCAGTCCCCAGGGTAAGTTCATGACCACCCGCAAGCTGCAGGGCGAGTGCGAAAAGAACTAGGGTGGTGCCGTCGTTAATGAGTGCTTCCGCTTTAAGGGTGGTGATGGAAGATTTGGGGAGTTTGCCGTTGAGCGTTGCCACGGCCACAGCATCGGTGGGGGCGAGCGCCACACCGATAATCAGCGCCACATGCCACAGGTAGACGCCCATAAATGTGTGAAGCACCCAGGCGATAACGAACGCCGTGAAAATTACGAGCACCGTGCCCGAGAGCAGAATGCCGCGCAGACGAGCGCGCGCCTCACGCCAGGAGGTGTTTCGGGTCTCCCAGAACAGCATCACGGGCAGGAAGATTTCGAGAATCACGTGCGGTGGCAGCCCGACCTCGCGCACCTCGTGCATGGCGTGAACGGGGATGAGCGCCAGCACAAGCCCCAGGAAAATGAGCAGAATGGCGGGGGTTATCCGTATTTTATGGGCGAGGATATTACCCAGAAGAATTGCCAGCGATAGGGCAATGATGACTTCAAGCAATTTGGTGTGTTCCTTTTGGATGTGGCGGCTGGTTCATGGTGTGCGTCTGATAGACGGCTGATGTCCGCGAGTGTGCGGGTGCCGAGGTGCCCAAAATGTTTTGCTCGTTCCCTGGGCCGTGAGGCTTCCGCGTGGGGACGAGTGCGGGCGTAGCTTCTGTATTTTACCGTTGTTCAGTGCGGGTGGGTGGATGTTTACCCTGAGCAAAACCTTGCCTTATGGCCGCTCGGGATGTGAGTTTATGGGAGGCGACCTGCGTGCATCCGGCGGGTCTGCTCAGCCGGGCCTGCTCAGCCCATGAACCGCCCTACTCTAACCGCTTTTCATGACGTTTTGTGTCGTTCTGACGTGAACTTGGGGTCGTACTGTGTCAGAGAACAGAAAATCCGCCCCTGTGAGTGCGCGCGAACACTCAGAACGTGAGAAGATAAGGTCATGACTGATAACAACACCGTAACCGGCAGCCCGCTTGTTAAGCGCGGCCTGGCCGACATGCTCAAGGGCGGCGTCATCATGGACGTCGTCACCCCCGAACAGGCTAAGATCGCTGAAGATGCTGGCGCTGTTGCCGTCATGGCTCTCGAGCGCGTTCCCGCGGATATTCGTGCGCAGGGCGGCGTGGCTCGTATGTCTGACCCGGACATGATTGAGGGCATCATTGATGCTGTTTCGATTCCGGTCATGGCGAAGGCACGCATCGGCCACTTCGTTGAGGCTCAGATTCTGGAGACCCTGAAGGTCGACTACATTGACGAGTCTGAGGTTCTTTCCCCCGCTGACTACGTGAACCACATTGATAAGCACCAGTTCAAGGTGCCTTTCGTGTGCGGTGCTACCAACCTGGGTGAGGCTCTGCGCCGTATCACCGAGGGTGCCGCTATGATCCGTTCGAAGGGCGAGGCTGGCACCGGTGACGTCTCTGAGGCGACTAAGCACATCCGCACCATTAAGCGTCAGATTGCTGAGCTGCAGGGCCTGTACAACACCATGCCCGACGAGCTGTACGTGAAGGCTAAGGAACTGGCTGCACCGTACGAGCTGGTTCGTGAGGTTGCTCAGACCGGTAAGCTGCCCGTGGTGATGTTCACCGCTGGTGGCGTGGCTACCCCCGCTGACGCTGCAATGATGATGCAGCTGGGCGCTGACGGCGTGTTCGTTGGCTCCGGTATTTTCAAGTCGGGCGACCCGGTTGCTCGTGCGAAGGCTATTGTGAAGGCTACTGCTTTCTACAATGACCCGGAGAAGGTTGCTGAGGCTTCTCGCGGCCTGGGTGAGGCTATGGTCGGCATTAACGTTGCTGACATTCCGGCACCGCACCGCCTGGCGGAGCGCGGCTGGTAATTCGTGCGCGCACCCCGCATTTGGGGTGAGTGTTTGATGAGGGGGTGGGGTTCGCTGAGGCGGGTCCCACCCTCCTTGCGTTTGTTGTGTTTGTTGTTTTGTGAAGGGAGCGGTGATGGTTGAGAAGGTTCAGCCTACCGGTGTTTTGCCGGGTGAGGGTTTGACGGTTGGTGTTTTGGCGTTGCAGGGCGGCGTGAGTGAGCATGCGGAGATGCTGGAGTCTCTGGGTGCGCAGGTGCGTTGGGTGCGTACTGGTGAGCAGCTTGAGGGTCTGGATGCGCTGGTTTTGCCGGGTGGTGAGTCGTCGACGATTGACCGTTTGACCCGTATTTTTGGTGTGCGTGAGCCGCTGATTGAGGCGATTTCTTCGGGTCTGCCGACTCTGGGTACCTGTGCTGGCCTGATTATGTTGTCGGAGCGTATTGATGATCCGGCGCCGGGTCAGCAGTCGCTGGGTGTTTTGGATGTTTCGGTGGGTCGTAACGCGTTTGGTTCGCAGGTTGATTCTGCGGAGGTGCGCCTGCCGTGGCTGACCCCTGCCGGTGATGAGGTGGTTATTGATACGGCGTTTATTCGTGCGCCGATTGTGACTGGCACTGGTGAGGGTGTGCAGGTGACGGCTCGTCATGAGGGGAAGATTGTGGGTGTGCGTTCGGGCAACCTGATTGGTATTTCTTTCCACCCGGAGGTTACGGGCGATACGACGGTGCATGAGGAGCTACTGGCTCTGGCACGCGAGGTGAAGGGCAAGTAGCCCCTCCCCCAAAAAATAAGCCCGGTAATGACCGTTTAAAGAGTTGTGGCGATGACCGTTGTTCGGTCACCGCCACAACTGTTTTTGCGCGGGTTTATGCGTGAGTGGACTTATGGGCGGGAGCTGCTGGGGGTTTGGGGCTGGGCCTTCCACTGCTGGTAGGCGCTTGTGGCGAGGAATCGTGCACGGTTGCCGTCGCTGAGCGTCTTGATGTCTGCGGGGGCTGCCTCGTACCACTTTTCGTAGAGACGAATAATCATCTCGGGGTAGGCGGCTTCTTCCAGGTCTGCGCGGTGGGGGATGAATTCGTTGCGGTCCTTGATGTCTCGGTACTCGCTACCGGCGAAGGGGTCGGAGAGCCCGACGCTGGGGCGGGCGTTGTAGACATCGATGTTTTGAACGTATTCGGGGAGGGTGCTGCGCCCTGCTTTGAGTGCGGCGTGGCACTTGCTGTCGATTTCGCTGGGCTCAATGATGTGGGCGCCGTCTGCGAGGATGTGCCGGTACTGGATGTACGCGGGGTATTGTTCATCGGTGCGCGGGACGGGCTTGGCGGCTTCTGCTGATGCGAGATCTTCAGCGGAGTATGAGGAGCAGCTGACGGTGGGCGTGGTGCTTGCCGTTGCTGAGGCGCTCGCCGTGGAGGGCGAGGAGGTGCTACTTGCCGCAGTGTTTGCACCGCCGCAGGCGGCAAGGAACAGAGGCAGGGTTGAAAGAGCAGCACCGTATCGCAGTGCGTTATAGCGGGGGTTGGGGATCCTAGAATTCAGGGCCATAATGTCACCTCATTGTGGGCTGGAACATGCCGAATTGACCCTCACTATACGGGCAGTTTTGATACCTGGTCAAGAGAAAAATGTGTTTATTTTTTAAACTCCAACATCTCGGAAGACAATCGGCATACAAGCTTGTTCAGCGTCTTGACCTGCGTAAGCACGGAGACTACCGGGCTTTTGAGGCAAACATGGCGCTAAAACACCAGCATCAGATATTGCTATTTGCCCGATAATCAGCAGAAGCCAACATGCCCGGAGGAGCACACTCAGAGTGCCCGTCACGCACCCTCCAGCCCTACAAAAGCCTGCACCTCAACAGCCCAACGCTACTGCAGGAGGAAATAGATAAGTCCCCTAACGTATTCCCAGAGCAGTACCGAGAGGACGCACTGTGCAACAAATGCGGCTATAGCTGCGACGGTTGGCACCCAGTAGCTACGCTTAGAACATGCGATAAAAACTGCTATAAAAATAATGTATGAGACAATATCGGGACCCAAGAGAATGAATGCCTGTAGATCATATGGCCACAATATTCCATGCATATATTCTGTAGGAACTTTACATGAACTTAAGATATTGCCTTTTAAAATTTCATAAGTCCCATACATTTTAAAAACTAAATATAGCGAGGCAATCCAAAAAATGCCTATGCGAAGCTTTACACTCAGCCATATACTAAAAATTTGCCACAAGCTAGCAAGTACAACTCCCACCACGAAGAAGGGTATATGGTCGAAATAGCTATCTTGCCACCCATCACATGGCGAGACAAATCCATTGAAACTTGTATACAGGCTAGTTGGGAAAATATAGAAAAATTGCAATACAATGAGAAACAAGATATACAAAATTATTTTCTCATTTACGGCGAACATTTTATAAGTAGAATTCATGATGCCATTTCCTTTCAGTAGCATAAAAAGCTAGTAGCGGAACACCGAACGCATAGCCTCAATATTGTTTTTCTTATCCACTAAGCCCCGAAGCCAATGCTAAGACAAGTAGGCGACCTGCAAACCCTCCGCGCTCTTACCCCGTCTACCTCATGTTTAAGCAGGTCAGAACTTTAAGACTACTGGGTTGCACATCTTGCGTCTAGAGTGTTGGTTTTAAACTAAGATGGTATTTTCCATTGACCATGTATCAAATATTTGGGTATGTTTAGACGCAATATATCGTTCCATCCCTCTTGTGAGGTGGTCTCATGACCCACACCCCTGTTTTTCTTTCGCTCCGTTCCAGCGGTCTACGACGCGGTGCCGCGCTGGCGATTCTTCCCCTGCTTCTTGCCTCCTGCGGTAGCTCCACCAGCACGGCATCAAACACTCCCGCACCCTCGAATACGACCGTGACTTCATCCCCGTCAGCTACAAGCGCCACCGGGTCCACTTTCTCTTCCGCGGCGAAGAAGAGCTCCACCCCTTGCCTTGAACCTGACGAAGCCGCGAAAGCTGAAACCCTCAAGCAGCAGGAAGCCATGAGCGCCGACCGCGGTACGGCACTGCCCTCCTACGTCTCCGCGCGGCATGTTGTGCGCAACCAGGCGAACTTCCCCACCCGCGCCGAAGCTGAATCGGCAGGAGCCGAGTGCCTGGCACTGTACGAGAAGAACAAGGCCGATCACGCCTACGCCGCAGCATGGGTTCGCGCTATCGATGACAATAACGTGGCAAGCGGAAAGGTAGCCTCCGGCCCGCGCACTGACATCCAGAGCGCAGACCCCTACAAGGCAAGCAACTATGTCGATATTCGAGAGGGTAAGGAGTACTTCCCGACCCGACAGGAGCTGCTCGCGGCAAACTACCCCGAGAACTACATTGTTGCTTTTGAGTTGTGGGCGCAGCAGGCGCCAGCCGATGTGAAGCAGAAGAGCGACGCGAACCGTGCGGCCGCTAAGGATACTCGCTGGTCTGAGGTGGTAACCCTGCCCAGCCCCGACAACCCTGTCTAATCGAACCCCGTCTAATCTGAGTCTGTCTCATCTTAAAAATAGTTGTGGCGGTGACCGTTGTTCGGTCACCGCCACAACTGTTATAGGGTGCAGGTTAGGGCAGGAGCGCCAACCCAAACTCAATAACGATCAGCGCGACAGCGCACGCGAAGAGTACCCCACGCGGCACATTGAACTTCTGCCAGAGATCATACAGCTGGCTGGGAATCAACCAAATAACGAACGCCTGAAAGGCAAGCGATAACGCGGGGTTACCCCACTGAATAATCATCAGGGCAAGAGCAAAACCCACGCCGAGCGTATCCAGGATGCGCCGGTGCTTTAGCACCTGCTCCCTCTCCTTTTGATAGCTAGGGTTGTTTAGCAACCTTGGTGGTGCTTTTTTCAGTTGACCCACAAGGATCAAAACCGCCAGCGGGATCAGAGAAATATCGAAGAACATGGGAACCGCCTTTCATGTGGGGGTTCGCTCGCTACGCCGGTGACGAGCTGATGGCGCACCATCATTGGTGAAAACTTCTCAAAAACAAGTAGTATGCAACACATGTATAACGTGTTGTGGGTTACTTTACAGTACATATAGACCCTATTCAAGAGGTAAACACCTCCCCCCCCCCCC
>NZ_KV808293.1:0-18869 GCF_001812205.1 Rothia sp. HMSC069C10 | reverse complement strand
CCCCCCCCCCCGAAAAATTTTGAAAAATTTTTAAAAAATAAGGGCGCCGGGAACCTTAAGTTCCCGGCGCCCATGCCGTGTCCCTACCAAGGAACAAATAAGGTACACATTAAAAAATTATTCTGAAAATAATTAAAGACAAGTTATAAATAATTATTTAAACAGCATACACCTATTTTAGATTAAATATATTACATACATCAAAATTCAATAGAGTTATATCAATCTCCTCTTCAAAAGGGTGTCGGAGATTTGGGTCAGTCATTCGACATAAAACAGTTTTATTATCATTATCTTTGCTTAAGAATATTCCAATATTCTCATCGTCCGAAGTTATGGTTTGCCCAGGATTCACGGAACCAGGATTCCAAACTAATACATTAGGTTTGTGAGTTTTATAAAAATTTGACGACGGCTTAGGTCTAAATAGCCTGTAATTGACTGTAGGATCCGCAGGAATCGGAAGAAACGGGTACACCTCATAGGCACCCACTTTTTTATAATCACAATTTTCCAATTGCACTAAATATACATTTCCAGGAAACTCATACTCAATACACGGCCTCTTCAACTCCCTAGTCCCAGTATTCTTAATTGAGAAACTAGCAGAATCAAGTTTTAGCTCCAGAAGTCTTTCAAAGCACTCATCAAGACGTTCCTCATAATTATTCAAAGCCTTAACTTGTGCAACCAAATGTTCACTTACGGATGTTTTACCATTAAGCTCTTCTCGAATAAGCTCTTCTCGAAGATACTCTGCATGTTTTTCCTTGGGTTGAGAATACATATTTTTAAGTGTTTCATTATCAATGTGAGGACCTGAAAATATCGAAGGAATTCCTAATTCGAAGTCTACCTTTCCACCAAGTAGACGATCGATAATACCACGCATTTGGATAGAGTTTGCCTCGATTGTTTGCGTTGATTCACGGCAATAAATCGCACCATCCTTAAGTTGATCTCCACCTTTTTCCTGGGATCGATATTCCTTAGAGCATATATAAATCTCTTTCCCATTTACTGGAGGGTCAACAATTACAAACAGAATATCTTTGCCCTCAAAGCCATGAGATACAAAGCGATATGCTGGAGTTACAGACCCAAAATAGCCCCTTGTAGCATCCTCGAAATTATGCTGCTCGGGTATATCCTCAAGACCGCATACCTCATTTTGGGTAACACCAATGAGCATCACCCCGTACCCCTGGTAGTCTCTCAGTGCCTGTTTTTGGTCACGGTTCGCAGACGCCAAAATAAACTTAGTTATTTTAGCGTATGATTTGTTACGCTCACTTCTAGTAGAAAATTCAAGGCTACTTTTAACTTCTAGCCCCTGTGATTCTGCCTTATCTCCCACTGCTTTAACCCACTCAGCAATCCTATCCCGTGATTCTGGAATATTTGGGTCAATATTAGTATCAAAATTCTCCATGAACCTTCCCTTCTACGATTCAGAAAATAATTTAGACGTGGAATCTAGAATTTACTCTCACTTATTCTCTATTGTATGAGGAAAACCCAGATATTACTTCTTGCCTCGTCACTCTTTGTGGGCCCCTCCCCAGCACCAACATATAGAACTCCAGGTTTCTAATAGCAACGTAGCTAAATACTCATAGTTCAACTTATCCCGAAGGGCGCCGGGAACCTTACGTTCCCGGCGCCCACTCCCCCCCCCACTGTTCATATCTCAGCGGGATTCAATTTAGAGGCGGAAGAAGCCTTCCACCGCGCGCGTCATGTACGCCATATCGTCCACATGGCACATCTCGCGCATCGAGTGCATCGACAGCAGGCCAATACCCACATCCACGGTGCGCATACCCAGGCGAGTCGCCGTAATCGGGCCAATCGTCGAACCGCACGGCATATTGTTATTCGACACAAACTCCTGATACGGCACACCAGCCTTCGCACACGCCGCAGCAAACACGCCAGCACCCACCGAATCCGTCGCATAACGCTGGTTCGCGTTAATCTTCAGCAACGGACCACCACCGGGCAGCGGCTGCACGGTCGGGTCGTGGTGACCCTGATAATTCGGGTGCACCAGGTGACCGGCATCAGCCGACAGGCAGAACGACGCCGCCACCGAACGGCGGTACTCCTCCGTGCTCTCACCGCGCGCAGCGGACAGACGCACCAAAATATCCTCCAGGAACGGGCCAGCCGCACCACTACGCGACTCCGAACCAAGCTCCTCATGGTCAAACGCCGCAAGCATCACAGTCTCGGTAGCGTGCTCGTCCGCATTATCGGCAACGTAACGCTCCAGGGCGGTCAAACCCGCGTGCACCGAAGACAGGTTATCCAGGCGACCGGAAGCGAACAGCTCCTGATCCGCACCGAAGCGGCGCGGCGGCTGCGAATCAGCGAACAGCAGGTCGTAACCCACAATGCTTTCCGGGTCGACCGGCTCGCCGTCAATCACGTGCTTCGCCATGTAGCCGAGCACGTCATTCTCTGCCGGGTCCACACCCCACACGGGGTACATGTTGAACTGCTTGTCCAGCACCAGTTCGTTGCGCTTGTGGTCCAGGTGCGGTGCCAGCTGCGGGATGCGCGCAATCGCGCCGGTGCGCACCAGGCGGTCCTTCAGCTCCCCGCCCTCAAGGACGGTGAGGCGGCCCGCCACGCACAGCTCGCGGTCCAGGAAGGAGTTCAGCAGTGCACCACCGTAATTCTCCACGGCAATCTGGTGCCAGCCCTTCGTGGTGATGGAGGAGGAAGGCTTGACCTTCAGGGAGGGCGAGTCGGTGTGCGCACCCAGCACGCGGTAGCCGCTTGCCTTCTGCGCCTTCGCGCCGCCAGCCCAGGCGATAATCGCGCCGTCACGGACGACGAAGTGACGGCCGGTTGCGATCTGCGGGTCCCATGCTTCGGTCTCTACAAGCTCGGTGAAGCCTGCTGCTTGCAGGCGGCGCGCTACCGTGCGCGCGGCGAGGTAAGAGACCGGCGACTCCGCCACGAATGCGGCGAGGTCTTCAATATTTTTTACAGCATCAACAGTCATGGTTTAACCCTACCTTTTCTTGGGTGTTGACGGGGTGACCGGGGCGGGTAGTCCACGCGGCGTGGAGTATGAGCCCTGGTGAGGCTCGAATGGAGCGGGGTGGGCGGGCTGGGGCAGCTGGGCTAAAGCAACCCACCAAATAGCCTATTTATCAACCTTGAGCGGTTGTGTTTCACGTGAAACCTCGCCGCGGCGAGCGCGCGCGTTGAAGATCAGGCAGGCGAGCACCACGTACACGCCTTCCAGCGCGATGCCCTGCAGTGCATCCACGGGGGTCACACCCTCGGAGGCGAACGGATCCAGACCAGCCACCATGGACAGCAGCATCAGGATCACGTTATTTGCCACGTGCAGGCTGATGGAGGCCTCCAGACCGCCGGTGTACCAGCAGAGGAAACCCGCGTAAATACCCATCGCGAGAATCGTGCTCTGACCCCAGGGGTCGTAGGCGTGGGAGAGCATGAACAGCACGGCGGGCAGCACAATCGGCAGCCAGGGGGTGCGGAGCCAGCGGCCCAGCATCTGCATCATGAAGCCGCGGTAGGCGAGCTCTTCGGCGTAGCACTGCACGGGTACCAGGAGCAGCATCATCGCCACATAAACCCAAAATTCAACCTGTGGAGGTTGAAAATAGCGGTATTCGGGCAGGCTCTCACCGCTCAACGCCAGCATCACAGCGTAGTAGATGCCGTAGACAGCGAAGCTCAAACCCAGGTACGGAAGCAGTAGCGAGCGGCGCAGACGGCCCGCCACCGAATGGATCAGACCCCAGGGCTTCGGACCCACGACCAGGCGCGCCAAAAAGAGCGAAGGCACAATGGCGATCAGAGAGAGGAACGTCAGCGCGAACAGCGCCGGGTGCTCCATAATGACGGCACGGTTCGTAGCTACATCCTGGAGGGAAAGTCCCGAACCCATAATCGTCGCAGCCAGGGCAACTGAAATGATCAGGTTGAGGCCAATAAATACGGCTACGCCGAGCAGACCTTCCAGCAGGGGTGAGAACCAGCGGGATTTCGGGTCGGCGTGGGAGAGGCGGTGGTAGGCAAGACCTGCAACAGGCGCAGGAGCAGCGGGGGTTCCGGTGGCTACCTGCGGGGGTGCGGGAGGCGGTGTCGTGTTCATTCTTTAATCCTAGCCTCCGCGGGGTCGATGGTGACCGGGCATGCGGCAACCTTCAAGTACTGATTGATACGGAATGTTCCAAAACCATTGAAAAAGCCGTGAATAAGGCTAAAAACCCACCATCCACAGGGTTCATTTTCTGAACCTATGCCATAATTTGTAGCGACAATACGCTCATATACATAGTCGCTGATGACCGCTCTTCCGGGGTGTTTTTTCAGCACCAGAAAGGCTGCTTTCTTATGGCACTCGTCTTCAATCCGCCGCCCAACTGGCCCGCTCCTCCTGCCGGATGGGCCCCCACTCCTACGTGGCGCCCCGACCCCGCGTGGGGTCCCGTTCCTGAAGGCTGGCAGCTGTGGGTCGAGGAGCCCGAGCCCGAACCCATTCAGGTTGAAGAGGCTACTATTGAGCCGCTGATTCCCGAGGAGCCCGCTGCTGAGGCGGCTCCCGCTGAGCAGGTTGCTGAGCCCGTAGTTGCTGAGCCTGCTGTTGAGGCTGAGCAGCCCGCCGAGGTCGCGGCACCGCTGACCGTGGAGGACGTTGACCTGGAGCAGCTCGCCGCTGAGCTCGAAGGTGAGCAGATCGTTGAGGTTCCGGAGGCTCCCGCACCCCAGGCTGAGGCATCCCACGTTGAAGCACCGCAGGTAGAGGCACCCGCAGTTGAGTCCGTTCAGGAGTCCGCTGAGGAGTCTGAGCCCAAGCCGATGCGTCACCTGACTCAGGTTCCGCTGACCGGTACCGCTCTGCCCGAGCAGGTTCTGACCCCGCAGGCTTCTGCTGAAGAGGCTGTGGCTGAAGAGCCCGCTGTTGAGGCTCCCGTTGCTGAGCAGGCTGCTTCCGAGCAGCCCGTTGAGGCGCACGTTGTTGAGGCGCCGGTTGCTGAGCCCGTGCTCTCTGAGCCCGTTGCATCCGAGCCGGTCGTTTCCGAGCCTGTTGCAGAGCCCGTTGTTGAGCCGGTCGCCGAGGTTGCCCCCGAGGCACCCGCTGCCGCTGAGCCGGCAGTCGAGCCGGTTGCTGCGGCTCCCGCGGCTGAGGCACCTGTTGCTGCGGCTCCCGCCTCCACCGAAGAGGCTCCCCACACCATCGAGAACTCCCCGCTCGTTGAGTTCCACACTCCGGAAACCGAGCGCACCGTCAACCTGTCCGAGCGCACCGTGAACCTCTCGGAACAGCCCGGTCAGAACGTGCAGGGCGTCCAGAACGTGCAGGGCGACCAGAACGCACAGTTCATCCCGGCAGGTCAGGCACCGAACGGCTTCCAGCCGAACCAGGCTGAAGGCTTCCAGAGCCAGAACTTCCAGGGTCAGGGTTTCCAGGGTCAGAACGCGCAGGGCGGTCAGTACCAGGGCAACCCCTACCAGGGTCAGCCGTACAACGCTCAGCAGCCCTACCAGGGTCAGGTGTCTGATCAGGACCAGGCAACCGTGGCGCTCAGCAACCCCTACATGACCGAGCCCGGCAACCAGGGCAATGGCGAGGACGGCTCCGAGAAGAAGGGCCTGCTCTCCGGCACCAAGCTGTGGGGTGTTATCGGTGGTGCGTTGGCTCTGCTGATTGTCATCATCCTGGCGATTGTCATGCTGATTCCGCGCGGTAACTCGAACCCCGCCTCCAATTCTGCGGCGGCATCGAGCGCGGCGGCTACTTCCGCTGAGGCGTCCTCCGCGGCAGCATCCTCTGAGGCTTCTTCCGCTCCCGCATCTGAGAGCGCGGCGGCAGGTACTTCCGCTTCTTCCGCAGCACCCGTTGCTGCTGCTGAAGCGAAGATGCCCGAGGGCGAGTTCAAGGAATACAAGAAGACCGTCGCCGACAACAAGGACACCATCGACATTGAGAAGATCAAGGGCGATGTGTCCGCAGGCCTGATCTACTACGAGTTCAAGCCCGCAGAGGGCGTGGTCAACGCCTTCATCACCAGCCGTGACGACAAGGGCAACCTCACCTCGGGTGTGAGCGTTCTCGACTCCAGCCGCGACGGCAAGGAGATCAAGGGCACCGCGTGGATTGACGCGAGCAGCCACTCCACCCCCACCCGCAAGCTGGATCTGACCGGTAAGGGCGAGTGGACCATCCGCGTCTACGATGCAGACTCCGCACCCCACTACAAGAAGGGGGAGAAGTTCCAGAGCACCATGAACTACTACGCTTTCACCTACGAAGGCACCGAGGCAACCATGGAGTTCCAGACCAGCGGCCCGACCACCCGCGGCTTCACCGTTCTGAACGCGACCAAGAACGACCCGTTCTTCTCCTCGACCATCCCGACCGTGAAGAGCAACATACAGTGGGTTCAGAGCAACAAGAGCTACCTGCAGGTTCGTACCGACTCCAACATCACCTGGAGCATCGGCACTAACTAACAGCTTGGCTGACTAGGTCAGCAGGTTGTGCATAAAGTTATCCCCCGCATCCGTGATGGGTGCGGGGGATACTTTTATGCCCGGTGAGGCCTGTGCACCTGCTGGAGGCGCCCGCCGCCTTAACGGGAGTACTTCGCCTCCGCCAGCTCGTCACTTGCGGCGCGTGCCGCACGCTCCACCAGCTGACGATTCGCCAGGTACACGAAGAACGTGACGAGGATGAACAGGTACATCAGCTGGTACGGCATGGTGCCCGCCATCAGGCCCAGGGAGCCTTCCGGCACCATCAGAATCTGATCCGAGTTGAAGTGCGGGGAGAACGCCAGCACAATCCAGAACGGCGAAATGTACATACCCACCAGCGCCGCGGTCGCCAGAATAACAGCCAGCGTGAAGACGAAGGAACTGACCCGCTGGTACATGAGCGGGAAGATTTCCATGACCACGGCGGCGAGCATCAGCGGGTACCAGGTGTTGTGGTGCGACCAGCTGATCGGCGAAATCTGCAGCATCATGAACGCGGTCAGCGCCAGCTGTGCCATGAGCGCGCGGGCACGAATCAACGGAACCAGCAGAACCGCCGTGACGAGCACAATCAGCAGGGTCAACGCTACCTGCACCACGGACAGCGCGGTCGCCGTCAGGTGGTGTTGCAGGCCCGCGTGGGTCAGCGTGCCCATAATCGACACGTTATCGAAGTAGCTGAACCAGCCCACACGCGAAGTATCACGCACCGCGTGGAACCAGAACGTCAGCGACTCCTCACGAATCACCAGGAAGCCGATACCCACGGTCGCGGCGAAGCTCGCACCCAGGGTCGCAATGCCCTTCCAGTCCTTACGCATGAGCAGCAGCAGACCGAACGCGAGCGGGGTCAACTTAATACCCGCCGCAATACCCAGCAGCACACCGCGCGGAACGCGGGTTGCCGGGCGCATAAAATCAGCGAGAATCAGCGCCAGAATGATGGCGTTAATCTGCCCAAAATGCGTGGTCAAACGCCACGGGCCGCACATCCAAATCAGCGCCGCAATCAGCGACACCATGCCCCAATGACCCAGGTGCTTCTGCAACGGCAGACGCCACGAGCGGCTACGGGCGTAGGAGTACAGCAGGTACGCGCACCAGTAGCTGAGCGCACAAATAATGGCGGTAATCAGCAGCATGCTCTGCGGCTCGGTGAGGAACGCGAGCGGGTAGAAGAGCAGCGCCGCAAACGGCGGGTAGGTGAACGGCAGGCCGCGCGTGCGGAAAGTGTACAGCTGGTAGCCGTCCGGGCCATCCGCCAGGGAGACAGCACCCAGGCGGTACACGTAAATATCGTCAGCCGCCGCGTGCGTTACGTAGTCGAAGGCGTAGAGGGCAACCAGGATGAACAGCAGGTGCGCCCAGAGAGCACCGCTGCGCATGCCGGGGATGCGGTCAAAGAAGCCGCGACGCGCAGGTTTTGTGGGCTGTTTCGCGGTTTCTTCGGCGACTTCTTCCTTTGCCGCTTTTTCCGCGGTGGCTACAGAGGATGCGGCAGGCTCCGCGCTTTCTACAGCGCTTTCAACAGCCGGTTCCGCAACCGGTGCAGGTTCAGCAGTAGAGCCAGCCGAAGCCCACGGGATTATAGGCGCAACCGCCTCGGCGTTCTTCTCACGATTCTTCTCGCGGCTCACGCGGTTGCCTCACGGGAGGTAGCGGCACGCACAGACTCGGCGCTCTCGGTCACCAGGGCACTCTGGGTCACCAGTGCACGGGCGCCCCACCAGCCCAGAGGCGCGTCGCTACGCACGGAACCGTACTGCACGGGCTCAACCTTCGCGCCACGCACCGGCGCGCTCAGGGCGGCAATAGACCAGAGCGTCATCGTCACCCACAGGCAGAACGCGGGAATAGCCGAAACCGCCAACGCGCCCGGAGCCAGCTGCTCCAAACCATCCGCGCTACCGTGGAACCAGGACGCAATCCTAATCGGCGACAGGTACAGGCCCAACACCGCAACCACCGCGAACACGGTCGCTGTCACCCGCAGCCACGCCGGCTGAACCGCAAAATAGGTCGGGAACGCGTCCATGATGAACACGGCAGCCAGCAGGGGCAGCAGCACGTTGTGGTGCGACCAGCTAATCGGCGACAGCGCCACCATCAAGGAGGCGGTCACCGCCACCTGCGCCAGCGCGGCACCGCGGCGTTCCAGCTGGTACAGCAGCGCGGCAGTCAGCACAATCGTGACCAGCGCCAGGGCGTAGTAGACGGGCTTCGCGGCGCTCTCAGAGAGACCGAAGTGCAGCAGCCAACCCTGAATCGAGACGTTATCCACAAAGTTCAGGCCACCCACACGGGAGGGGTTCGTCAGCGCAGAGAACCAGAACTCCGGCGCGTCCTTAGGCATCAAAATGAAACCCAGCGCAATGGTGCCGAAGAACGTTGCACCCAGGGTCGCGATGCCCTTCCAGTCGCGGCGGACCAGCAGAATCAGACCAAACACGAGCGGGGTCAGCTTCACGCCGCCCGCAATACCAATCAGCACGCCGCGCGGCACGCGGGTCGCCGGGCGCACAAAATCGGCAAGAATCAGCGCCGTAATGAACGGGTTAATCTGAATCAGGTCCAGGGTGCGCTGCCACGGCCCCGCCGAAACCACCAGAATAGTCAGCACCGCAATCGTGCCCGCACGACCAAAGTACTGCTGCAGGGGCAGTTCGCGACCGCGCGCATTCACATAGTTGTAAATGATCGTGGAAATCCACCACGCCACCACAGCCGAACCGACCACCATAATGACCTTGCCAACCTCCAGGGGCATGAACGCGAACGGCAAGAACAGCATCGCCGCGAACGGCGGGTACGTGAACGGCGGCTTGATGACGCCGTGATCGTTCAGGGTCGGGGAGTACAGGTCCTGGGTGAAGCCCTCGTTATCAAAAATGGTCATCGCACCCAGACGGTAGATGGAGAAGTCCATACCGCTGAAGGGGTTGGTGAGCATTTTGACGACGTATCCACCGCCAACAATGAGGATGAGTGCCACAATAGCGATTTTTCCCCAGATGGGGGTGGTGGAGTCAGTCCTTGTCACGAGGTGTTTGTCCTTACCTTGGTGCCGGCGGATGCGCGCGTAGGGTGGGCGGGCATCTGATTTTGGAATCCTAATAGTTTATCGTGCGCACCTGTGAAGGGTGCATTGGAGAGAAGATTCACAGGAGAAGATTCGCAGGGGAAGAATCACTCGAGCGCGCAAGCACAACTATCACGATATGAGCCGCCTTCATATGCACGTCATGTCTTCAAAATTGGTACTATCCGGGCAATATAATGGGCTTATTGGCACCCACCCCAACGCAGGGGTACCGGGTGCCGACCCGCACACCGACGTCCACGAACAACCAGCAGTGAAAGCAGTGATCACGTGAGTGAACATCTCGGCACCCCACCCGAAGGTGAGAACACGAGCGGCAAGCCCGCAAACGTCTCCGGAGGCGGCTCCTCCGGCCTGAGCATTGGCGCGCGCCCGGCTGATGTGCCCGGCGCAAACCTCACCCCCGAAGAGATTGCACGCCGCGCATCCGGTCGCGGTACGTGGCATCGTCGCGCCTCCAAGCCCGTCTCCCACTGGATGTTTACCCTTGTCGGCGTACTTCTGCTGCACAGGTTTATCCCGAATAGCGGCTGGCTGATGGTGCACATTGTCACCCTCGGCCTGATTACGAACTCGATCCTGATTTGGTCGCAGCACTTCACCGAAGCGCTCATGAAAATCAAGATTCCTGACGAGCACCGCGGAACCCAGGTGCGCCGAATCTTCATTCTGAACGCCGGTATTCTCGTGCTCATGATCGGCATGGTCGGTCAGCTGAGCGTGCCCGGCCTCTACGCCGCCACGGTGGTGGGCGCCCTCATTGTCGGGTCGATGGTCGCCTGGCACGGCATCTACCTGCTGAAGCAGGTGCGTCAGGCTCTGCCGTCGCGGTTCGGTGTGACCATTCGCTTCTACATTGTTGCGGCGCTGCTGCTGCCCCTCGGTGCGGCGTTTGGCGGCATGATTGCCTACCCGAACCTGTCCGGCACCCTGCATTCGCAGTTCCTGCTCGCGCACGAGGCAGTGAACGTGCTCGGCTTCGTCGGTATTACCGCGGTGGGTACGCTGGTGACGTTCTGGCCGACCATGCTGCGCACCAAGATGGTGGATAAGGCGCTCACCCACAGCCTGCGCGCCCTGTACCTGATGTGCGGTGGCTTGGCGTTGACCGTTGTCGGCGCGATTTTAGGGATGCGTCCGCTCGCCGCAGCCGGCCTGGTCGTCTACCTACTCGGCCTGCTGATTGTCGCCTGGGTAATGGTGCGTACCCTGCGCACCAAGCGCCCGAACGAGTACCCGCCCATGAGCGTAGGTATGGGCTTCCTCTGGCTGATTATTGGTGTAGCAGCGACCGCCTACATGGTGGCGACCGTCCCCTTCGCGCAGCTGGACATGCGCGCCGTGACCCCCATCTTTGTGGTCGGCTTCCTGCTGCAGCTGCTGCTCGGCGCGATGAGCTACCTGCTGCCGCAGCGCATGGGTGGCGGCCCTGCGGTGGTTCGCGCCTCCAACAAGGAGTTCAGCCGTTTCGCGGCGGCACGCGTAACCGCCGTGAACCTGGCGCTGCTTATCTTCATGATGCCCAGCTCCATGGTGGGCCAGTCCATTAAGATTGCCGTCGCTATCGTGGGTGCGTTGGCGCTCATGGCGTTCATTCCGCTCATGGTGCGCGGCGTGAAGGCGTCCGTGAACACCCGCAAGGAAATGATGGCGGCACGCGCCCGCGGCGAGAAGCCCGCCTTCAACCAGGAGGCGCTGACCCCGGAGCCCGTCCCGCACGCCAAGCAGAGCTTCCAGGCGGCGTTGGCGGTTGCCATGGCGTTCCTGCTGGGCTTCGCCGTGAACCCGTCCGCGTTGAACCTGCCGTCGTTCTCCTCGGCAGGTTCCGTGGCAGCGACCGGTCAGACCACCACCGTGCAGGTGAAGGCGACCAGCAACTACCGTTTTACCCCCGCAGAGGTGGAGGTGCCCGCCGGTAACCGCCTGGTCGTCGAGGTCACCAACGACGACGAGGGCATGACCCACGACCTGACCTTCGACAACGGCGCAACCACCGGCACCATCAACCCCGGCGAAACGAAAACCGTTGACGCCGGCGTCATTACCGCCGACCAGGAAGGCTACTGCTCCGTGGCGGGTCACCGCTCCCTGGGCATGGTGTTCAAGGTGAAGGCGACCGGCGCCTCCGCAAACCAGGTGGCGCAGGGCGGCCACAACCACGGTTCTACGGGCACCCACAACCACGCCGCGTCGGGTAGCACCCCGACCCTCATGACCGTTGCAAACAGCAGGATTGACATGTCCGCAGCGCCCGGCAGCGGCTACAAGTACCGCGACCCGAACATCCCGGCACCGAACACCGCCACGCAGGTGAACGGCAAGACCGTCCGCAAGGTCACCCTGGAAGTTGAGGAAGTCGACCGCGAGGTGGCGCCCGGCGTGACCGTTCACATGTGGACGTTCAACGGGCAGAACATGGCACCGATTCTGCGCGGCAAGGTCGGCGATATTTTTGAAATTACACTCATCAATAACGGCACGATGGGCCACTCGCTGGACTTCCACGCGGGCATGGTCTCCCCCGATAACACGATGAAGACCATCGCCCCCGGTGAGCGTCTCGTCTACCGTTTTGAGGCGAAGGGCGCCGGCATATGGCTGTACCACTGCGGCACCGCCCCGCTGAGCCTGCACATGACCCAGGGCATGTACGGCGCGGTCATCATTGACCCGGCGGACCTTGACCCGGTCGATCACGAGTACGTGATGGTTCAGGGCGAGGCGTACCTGCACGACACCGGCAAGACCGCCTCCGACGGTAACAAGCTGGCGGAGAACTCGCCGGAGCTGATCGCGGCGGGCACCCCCACGCTGACCATGTTCAACGGCCACGCGACCCAGTACAAGGCGAAGCCGCTGCAGGTGAAGAAGGGCGAGCGTATCCGTGTTTGGGTGATGGCTGCGGGCCCGAACCACGGCACGAGCTTCCACGTGGTCGGTTCGCAATTCGACACGGTCTACAAGGAGGGCGGCTACCTGATGCGCCGCGGCGCAGATGCGTTCGGTAGCCGTGACGGCCACAGCCAGGCACTCGATTTGGCGCCCGCTCAGGGCGGCTTCGTGGAGATGCAGTTCCTAGAGTCTGGCACGTACACGTTCGTGAATCACTCCTTCTCGGAGATGGAGCGCGGTGCCGCCGGCAAGATCGTGGTGACGAACCGTTAGGGACTCCTGAAGCTCCCCATCATGGATTGACCCCGCCTGGTACTCCCTGTCAAAGGTGTACCGGGTGGGGTCATCCTTCACGTGCACGGAGTCTGTACCTGCACTTGATGTTGACTCCGGTAAAGACGCGCCAAGAACTCTCTGACTATGGTTTTCACCTCAACGGAGGGGAGTTTTTTCACCATAAACGGCAATGGTGCGCTAGTCTATAGGAATGGCAGATAGCACTTCGGGCGCCCCTTCCGAGCGTAACGCTACGAGCGCCTCCAACCACATTTCCGTTCCGGCGGATCAACAAATTTCTCCTCGGCAGCGTAAAGCTTTCCCGCTTCGCTTTCTCGCCGGGGTTCTTGCGCATTGGCAGATTATTGCCTCTGCGGTCCTTCTGGGTGGCGGTGTTGCCGGCTTGGCAGCCACCTACGACGATTACTGCGGCATGACGGAGCTTTCGTATGCTCCGGCGGCTCTCCGCTCCGATTTTGAGGAGGGCTCTAAGGTGTCTGGTTTCCGTCCCGGCGTGCTGGCGGCGCAGATTGAGACCGAGAGCCACTGGCGTGTGGGCGTTGAGTCCCACCAGGGCGCTAAGGGTATTGCACAGTTCACTGATGACGCGTGGAGCGGCGGCCACTACAGCTTCGGCAATGGCGGTAATGTTCTGAACCCGCACGATGCGATTGCGGCGCAGGCACGCTACTTGGCTGAGTTGCGTACTCGTTTGGCGAAGTACGCCTCCAATGAGGATGAGCTACAGGATGTGGTTCTCGCCGGTTATAACGCGGGCCCGGGTTCCGTGGAGAAGTACGGCGGTGTTCCCCCGTATGAGGAGACTCAGAATTATGTGAAGTCGATTCGCGAGCTGGCGAATTCGAAGTATAAGCTGACCTGCTCTCCCGAGTACCAGTTCAAGCAGGCGAAGTTGAGCTTCGTGAATGGTGTGACTCCGGCGATGGCTGGTGTTCATGCGGATGGTACGGTTCTGTCCCCGGAGGAGTCGGCATCGGCTGCGGCGGAGGCTTCTGCGAGTGCTTCGGCTCGTGCGTCTGCGAGCGGTTCTGCGGGTTCTTCGGTGAAGCCTTCGACAACGAGTTCCGGCCGCTAGATTCAGCTTTATTGAGTATTCCACTAGGCTATATAGCCGTCTGGGAATATTCCGTTTTATCTATAGTGCGTGGCTAAACGAGCCACCGCTCCCCTACTATTCACTCTTATATTTACTCTTAACAGCGCGAGGCGCCGACCCCTATTCTCGGGGTTCGGCGCCTCGCACTTTTTAGAGCTGGAGCGTGCCTAGTTGAAGATGGCGCGCACGACCGAGTAGCCGGAGACCGGGTACACGGCGTTTACGGTTGCGGGCTTCTCGCTCTCGTCCGCGATCTCAATGGACTCGGTGCCGCGCAGCAGCTCCTCGAGCAGGATGCGCAGTTCCAGGCGTGCCAGGGGCGCGCCGGGGCAGACGTGGATGCCGTCGCCGTACACGAGGTTGCGGGACTGGTCGCGGTGCGGGTTGTAGGTGAGGGCGTCTTCGAAGGCGTCCTCGTCGCGGTTGGCGCTTGCCCAGTTGATGGTCACGCGGGAGCCGGCGGGCAGGGTGCGGCCGCCGAGTTCGGTGTCCTGAGTGGTGATGCGGCGGTTGGTGACGAGGGTGTCTTCGAGTCGCATGATTTCTTCGACGGCGAGGGCGATTTCGCTGCGGTCGTCGAGTGCGTTGCCGTCGGCGAGGGATGCGCGCAGGCGGTCCTGCTCGGCGCGGTTGCGTGCCAGGAAGTTGACGAATACGCCTACGGTTGCGGAGACGGTGGACAGCTCGCCCACGGTCCAGTTGCGGATGAGGCTGACGATTTCTTCGTCGGTCATGGTGCGGGGTTCTTCGCCGGGCAGCTGCACGGTGTCGGTGAGCAGTTCGGCGGTGACGTCCTTGGGGTTGCCGGCTGCGGCATCCTCGCGGCGTTCGTCGAGCAGCTGACGGATGTAGCCGTCGAATTCGAGGGCGACCTTAGCGATTTCTTCGCGGTCGCGGCGCAGGGTGGCGACGCGGTTCTTTTCGATCCATTCGGTGAGGGGCTGTTCGAGGCATGCGGGCCAGCCCATGAAGGCGTTCTGCACGCGCATTGCGTATGCCTGACCGAAGCCCTGCATGACGTCTACTTCTTCGCCGCGGGGCAGTTCTGCGATGAGGGTCTTCACGGCGTCGCGGATGACGGGTGCGAACTTTTCGAGGCGTTCGGGGGTGAAGTACTTGTCGTTGACCGCGCGGAAGGTGGTGTGTTCGGGGGCGTCCATGCCGTTGGGGACGGCGATGTGGCGGGTGGAGACGACGTTGGAGTAGATTTCGGGGTGGTCGAGTACGTGCTGTACGTCGGCGTTTTTGAAGACGGAGTAGCCCATGAATTCGTCGTGGGCGACGGGGCAACGGCGGCGCATTGCGTCGTAGGCAGCTACCTGGTTCTTCTGGACCTCTTCGCTTCGGAGGTCCCAGTCGTTGTGTACGTTCTCAGTCATTGTTCACCCGTGTTCGTTATAGAGTTGTGGCGTGCTGGATGCGGGCGTCCGGGCGATGCGTATGTGCAGGGTCGGGCGTGCATTTCAGCACGTGAATCCATTAGTTCTTCTTTGACCGTATCACTTATGGATTGGTGGCGCAGGGTAGGGGTTCCTTGCTTCTCATTCAACGAACAGCGCGGTCGGGGCAGCACTACAACCCATCACGCTGACTCACTCTATAGGCCGCGGTAGACTTCTCGCCGATGCCCGACTCGGAAAACTTCAACAACAACCGCCCCGTTATCAATGGTGTACAGAATGCGGTAATTCCCTACTCGTGCCCTGTACCCTTCTTCGCACTGCGGCCCCTTGAATAGAACCTGCACAGGAACTATCCTCGGAGCTAACGGACAAACCCCAGAAAGGAACCAGTCATGACTGTCACCACTCACCGGACTCGTTCCAATGTCACGACTCTTAAAGAACTCCGCGACAACCTCGGAACCAAAGTCAACGAAGCCGTGTTCTCCGGCGAACGCCCCCTCATCAGCCGCAACGGAAAGACTGTTGCCGCGCTCATCTCCTACGAAGATTTGAAGCTGCTGGAAGAGTACGAAGAGCTCCTCGACATTGAGGCTCTTCGCAAGGCACGCGCCGAAGATGACGGCTACCGCATCGGCCTCGACGAGTTCCTTGCAGAGAACCCTGCAGACTAATCTCTCAGCACATATTGCGAGGCGGGCGGCACCTCCACCGGGGAGGGGCCGCCCGCCTCATTTATACCTAAAAACCCGCCGGGTCTAGTGCTTGCCTGCGGAGGGGTAGATGCTACCGTCCATCACGCCGCGCTCCACCTGCTCCAGGCTCACACCGCGAGTCTCCGGCAGGTTACGGAACATCAGCAGCGCAATAATCACGTTCACCACGGCAAAGCCGATGAAGGAACCGGTCAGACCGACCGCACCCAGAATCACGGGGAACGCCAGCGACAGCACACCGTTCATCATCCAGCCGCTAAACGCCGAAATACCCATACCCGCCGCACGCACACGCAGCGGGAACAGCTCACTCATAATCACCCACGTGGACACGTTCAGGCAGGTCTGCATCGCGCCCACAAAGCAGACGATGAGCACCAGCAGAATCCAGGGGCGCGCCGCATTATCGGCGGGCAGCAGCATGGATGCGCCCGCAATCAGCACGTGGAAAAACGCGGTCGAACTATAGCCGGTAATCACCATGACGCGGCGCGGCACACGCTCCATCAGGTGCAGCGACAGGATCGAGCCGAGCACCGCAATCGTACCCGGCGCAATGTTCGCGATGAGCGCCGCGGATTCGCTGAAACCGGCTTCCTTGAGCACCTTAATGCCGTAGTACATGATCGAGTTGATGCCGGTCAGCTGCTGGCCCGCGCCGACCAGAATACCGACGAGCAGGATGCGCACGAACCAGCCGCGCACGCCCACGCTTTCCTTACCCGCCGCGTTGTTCTGGGTGGTCGCCTCCGCCTGCAGGGTGCGCTCAATATCGGCAATTTCGGCCTCGGCACGTTCGGCGGAGCGGATGCGCTTCATCACCTCAAGCGCCTGCTCACGCTTGCCAACGCGCAGCAGCCAGCGCGGCGACTCGGGCACACGCAGCATACCTACGAACAGGCCGATGGCGGGCAGGGTGCAGATGGCGAACATCCAGCGCCACACGCCGTCGTGCTCGCCCCACAGGTTGCCAATGAGGGCGTTCACGATGAACGCGGCAAGCTGACCGCCCACGACCATGAGCTCGTTGCGGCCGGAGAGGGAGCCTCGAATTTCGTAGGGTGCGAGCTCTGCGAGGAACACGGGCACTACGGCGGAGGCGCCACCGACCGCCAGGCCGAGCAGGGTGCGTCCGGTGATGAGCACGGCGACGTTGGGTGCGAAGACGCACGCCAGGGCGCCGAAGAAGAAGATGGTGGACAACCCAATGATGGTGGTTCGGCGGCCGAACCGGTCAGAGATGCGGCCGCATCCGAGCGCGCCAATAGCGGCGGCGAAAGCGAGCGATCCGGTGACCCAGCCTTGGGCGGTGGAATCCATGCCGAGTTCGCGGCTCATGGGTTCGAGCGCGCCGTTGATTACTCCGGTGTCGTAGCCGAAGAGCAGACCGCCGAAGGTGGCGATGAGTGCGATGATGCCGAGGTATCGACTGTGCTTCCCGGTGCCCAGAGGGGGCAGGGTGGAGGCGGTGCTCTGTGCGCTCATGGTGTCCTTTATGCCGAGGGGTTAGGTGAGATTACACCGACATTGGTGGTTCTTCAGCACTGTCAGTGGGCTAGGTGAGGTGCGTCAGGTTAGACACACCTCACCTAATCCTAGCGAAAACGTGCGGCGGGTGATATTTATTTCTCACCACGGACATTTTTCAGCGTATATTACGGCCGACACGTGCGACCGCCTGAGTGTCCCTTTGAGAGGGAGCCGGAGTTTAGAACAGCGCGATCTTCTCGGGTGCCGGGAAGATGGCGTCCAGGGCGGCGAGGTCCTCAGCGTCGAAGCGCAGGCATGCCGCCTGTGCGTTGGCGCGCACCTGCTCGGCGCTGGTTGCACCGGCAATGACGGAGGTGACCGGCGACTGCTGTGCGAGCCAGGAGAACGCCGCCTGCACCTCGGTAATGCCGCGCTCGGTGCAGAAGGTGTGGAAGGCTTCGAGCTGGTCCCAGTTGGCGGCGTCGAGCACGTTCTTCTTGGAGTGGGACAGGCGCGAACCGGCGGGAATGTTGTCGCGGCGGTACTTGCCGGTCAGCAGGCCGTTAGCGAGCGGGAAGTACGGCAGCACACCCATGCCGAAGTGCCGTGCGGCGGGCAGGATTTCGAGTTCTGCGCGGCGGTCGAGCAGGTTGTAGTGGTTTTCAGCGACGATGAACCGTTCGGTGCCGAGTTCACGGGCGCAGTGTTCGGCGTGGGCGAGCTGCCAGCCGGAGAAGTTGGAGTGGCCCAGGTAGCGGACCTTACCGTCGCGTACGAGCTGGTCGAGGGCGCTGAGGGTTTCTTCGATGGGGGTGTTGGGGTCGGGGCTGTGGTAGAAGTACAGGTCAATGTAGTCGGTGCCGAGGCGGCGGAGGGACCCTTCGACGGCGCGCATGATGTAGCGGCGGGATCCGCGGGCGTTGCGGTCGTTGCCGTTGAGGTCGCCGACGGGCAGACCGAATTTGGTGACGATGGTCAGTTCGTCGCGATCGAGGCCGAGCTGGGTGAGGGCGGTGCCGAACATGGTTTCTGAGAGGCCGGGTTCGGCGCCGTAGAGGTCGGCGATGTCGAAGAAGCTGATGCCGGCGTCGACTGCGGCGGCGATGACTTCGTTGGTGCCTTCCTGGGCGCGGGTGGGGGTGCCGGGGCGGCCGAGGTTGTTGCAGCCGATGCCGACGCTGGGTACGACGAGGCCGGAGTTGCCGAGCCTGCGGTAGACGGGGGATTCAATACGTTCCATGTTTTTAACTCTACGTTGTGCGGGTATGTTGCGTGGTTATTTCCCCTCCAGTTGGGAGGCGAAGAGCTTCCTGAAGCGTGATGTGGGGTCGGTCGTTAGGTCCCGGTAGGTTCCTTGCTCCACCACACAC
>NZ_KV808292.1:0-423 GCF_001812205.1 Rothia sp. HMSC069C10 | reverse complement strand
GCTTGGTGTGTCTGCCGCGACTGTGAGAGAGTGGCAGAAAATGTACCGCGCAATCGGGAAGGACGGGCTTCTTGCCATGGGAATAAAACACACCAAATACGACTATGAAACCAAGGTCGCCGCAGCGGCGGCCGTGGTTGACGGTGGGATGAGCAAGCCTGAAGCGATGATGCGCTTCGGTATTGCAAGCGCAACACCGTTGAAGCAGTGGTGCAGGCTATACCGTGAAGGCGGCGCGCAAGCGCTTAAGCCTAAGCCCAAGGGCAGGCCGAAGGGGTCGGTGCGGGCGGTGCCGCCAACGCGTGAGGAGGAACTTGCCGAGCGTGTGCGCAAGCTTGAGGCGCAGGTGGCGTACCTAAAAAAATCGATTGCCCTGAAGGCGCAGAAGCGCTCCCAAACCGGGACAAAGCCCTAGTGGTCGCT
>NZ_KV808291.1:0-70001 GCF_001812205.1 Rothia sp. HMSC069C10 | reverse complement strand
CGGTCACCCACACTCAACTCGGAAGAGCCGGTTTTCGGGAATACCCGCCCGCATAGCCCTACCAAGAAAATAAAAGAATCCAACAATTAAAAACATTGCCGCAATAACCCTACCAATAAATTTAGCCAATGCCTCCGACCAAAAAGATTTTACATAATCCAGAATTCTTTTCCCTAAACTCATATTCATAACCACCTCGCGATAAATACTCTTATTCAAGTGATTTCTGTCAAGGACGGAATTAAAGAGCTCAAAGGCAGAAATCGGGAAGAAAACAACCAGAGAAACCAGAAACACCCTGCCACCTTGAATATAATTAGTCGAGCATACAGCAAACAAGGCAATTGCTATAGCCCACACAACAAGAATGGCTAGGACTTTACAATCCTTTAAATAGGTAGAAATTTTTACATCAAACTTAAATCCAAAATAGCTGGAATCATAAGAAAACTTCCCGTCATATTTATCCAAACCACTATATCGATAGCCCAGTTTATAAGGAGGCTGACCCGGGTTCTGAACACTATCTACTAAATCTCTAGCCAACCGATATTCAAGGCTAAGCGATTCATTGCTGTAAATATGGTTACTCCTTCCAAAAAGATACGCGTTTCGTATAAGAATATCTTTTTCATTGTATGCAAGAAACGAAGCAGAAGATAGAGTGAACCAAGCAAAAAACAATAAAATCCATAAAGGTATTTCATTATATCTACCCAGATTCATATCTGAAGGAATAATTAATTTACCCCATTCAGGACCATATTTCCACGAACCTAAAATTTCAGGAGCATACGAACTTCCTTGAAAATAACCAGAAAGGAAACCATGCCAAAAATTAAGAACAAATACCACAAACATGAAACGACTAGTAAAAAGTGCGAACTTTCTATAAGTAGCTCGCCGCGCATCCCCAGAAGGACCCTCAGCCCCCTCTGCAAATTTACCAACACTCACATATAAACTCAAAAGAATGCTCGCCAAGGATAAAATCATGCTTGCACGAATATCAAATAAAAAGTAGGGAATATTAAATACATACCCCCACCCCTGAATCAATTCTACCCCTGCTGAAGAGTCAACCAAAAAGCTCTTAAATGAATATATAATAATCCCAGATAAATAAATCAATGTAACCCCAATAAATTTTAACAATGGGTTTATTAGTACACTATCTCGGAATATTTTTCTACTTTTTTCTTCATGCTCTTCGCCCCAGGCTTCATTGACTTCGTCAATAACTTCTTGGATTTTCATCGGTGATTTTTCCTTTCCTACATCTTTGTCGGCGGGTTATATACAAAAGAAAAGCGGTGGCCCCGCAGGCGGGGTGCCCACTACACACCAGCCTGCGGGGTTCGTTGCGGCTATTCGGCCACGTTATACATCAGTTAAGCACCCAGGAGGGTCTTCGGGTTGACCGGAGTACCCGTACCCTCCGCCAGGTGCTCAATACGCTTCAGGATCAGGCCCTCACGCAGCGCCCACGGGCACACACGCATCGTCTCAACCCCGAACGCCTCCATCGCCGCCTCCGCAGCGATAGCACCCGCCAGCATCTGCTCCGCACGCGCCTTCGAAACACCCGGCAAATCGCTACGCTCCTCCACAGTCATCGCCTCCATGCGACGAGTCCACAGACGCAAATCCTGCAGATGCATCTCACGCTTCACATGCGGGCCCGCCGAATACGGCGCCGCACCACAAATACGCGCCAACGAACGGAACGTCTTCGACGTACCCACCGTCATATCCGGCGCACCATAACGCAGCAGATTCTCCGCCACCGGGGCGATCTGCTCACGCACATACTTACGCAGACGCTTCACCTGCTTCGGGCTCGGCGGCTGCTCATCAAAAAACTCACGCGTCAGACGACCCGCACCCAACGGCACGCTCATCGCCGCATCCGGCAACGCATTCGTACCCGTCGAAAACTCAAACGAGCCGCCACCAATATCAAAATCAAGGATACGGCCCGCACCCCAGCCCTGCCAGCGGCGCACCGCAAAGTACGTAATCGCCGCCTCCTGGTCGCCCGAAATACCGTTCAGGCTCACGCCGGTCTGCTCACGCACCTGCTGCAGCACCGCCGCACCATTACCCGCCTCACGGATAGCACTCGTGGAGAACGCCAGCAGGTCCTCCGCCTCATTCTCGATCGCGAAGTCGCGGGCGCTGGTCACGAAGCGGGTCAGCGCGTCCGCGCCCTCCTGTGAAATATTGCCCTCGGCGTCGAGGTACTGCACAAGCTGCAGCGGAATCTTGTGCGACGCGTACGGTTCGGGGCGCGCTCCAGGGCTGCCGTCAATCAGTAGCAGGTGGACCGTATTCGACCCGACATCCAGAACTCCCAGGCGCACGATGCGCTCCCCTCCCCCGCCCCGCGGCGGGATATCGTCTGTGTGCGGTACCGCAGGCGCGGCGCCTCTTCCAGTCTGTCAGAGGCGCGGGTCACTCCGCAAACAATCCGGGCGGATGCCCAGCATCAGCACAGCGCAAGCCTAAAAACGCGCCGGTTTCGCGCGCAAAACACGGGCGCAAACGTTCCCCGGACACGCAAAAGCCCGAGCACGCAAAAGGCGCAGGAGGCGCCCCACCCCACTAAGGGGTTCGGGACGCATCCTGCGCCTTCAGGTAGAAGCGTTACTCGGCGGTCTTCTTCGCCGCGGTCTTACGAGTGGTCGTCTTCTTCGCGGTAGTAGACTTTGCAGTCGTCTTCTTAGCCGTGGTGGTCTTCTTCGCGGCGGTCTTACGCTTGACCGGGCCCTTCGCACGCTTGTCAGCAAGCAGCTGCACCGCACGCTCGTGGGTCAGCGACTCGACCGACTCCGCACGCGGAACCGTAATGTTCGTAATACCGTCGGTGATGTACGGGCCAAAGCGGCCGTCCTTCACCACGATCTTCTTCTCGCTGACCGGGTCCACGCCCAGCTCAGCCAGCGGAGGCTTAGCCGCCGCACGACCGCGCTGCTTCGGCTGGGAGTAAATCTCCAGCGCCTGCTCCAGCGTAATCGTGAAGATCTCGTCCTCGCTGCCAATCGAGCGGGAGTCCGTGCCCTTCTTCAGGTACGGGCCAAAGCGGCCGTTCTGCACGGTAATCTCCACGCCCTCAGCGTCGGTACCGAGCACGCGCGGCAGGCTCATCAGCTGCAGTGCCTGCTCAAGGGTCACGGTCGCCAGGTCCATGGACTTGAACAGGGACGCGGTGCGCGGCTTGGCGGGCTTCGGCTTCTTCTTCGGCTTGGGCTTACCGTTCTTGTAGTATTCGGTCGGCTGCGCGTCCAGGTATGCCTGAATCTGCTCCTCGGTCATCTCCTCGATCACCTCGGTAACGTAGGGGCCGTAGCGACCGTCGCGAGCCACAATCTGGTTGCCGGAGACCGGGTCCACGCCGAGCACGCGGCCGTCGGACTTGCCCTGTTCGAGCAGTTCGCGTGCCTTCGCTTCGGTCAGTTCGTCCGGTGCCAGGTCGGCAGGTACATTCGCGCGGACCGGTTCGGTCAGCTCGCCAGTCTCGGTGTCGAGGGTGCCTTCGGCCTCCAGGTAGGGACCGAACTTGCCCACGCGCAGCACAATGCCGTCCGCGATCGGGATGGAGTTGATGCTGCGGGCGTCAATCTCGCCGAGGTTGTCGACGATGGGCTTTAGGCCGCGCTTGGAGTCGCCGCCGAAGTAGAACTCGTCCAACCACTCGACGCGGGATTCTTCGCCGCGTGCGATGCGGTCGAGGTCTTCTTCCATCTGCGCGGTGAACTCGTAGTTCACGTAGGGGCCGAAGCTGGATTCGAGCAGGCGCACCACGGAGAACGCGATCCAGGACGGAATCAGCGAACCAGAACGAACGTTCACGTATCCGCGGTCCATGATGGTCGAAATAACCGCCGCGTAGGTGGACGGGCGGCCGATGCCCAGCTCGTCCAGGGTCTTCACGAGGGACGCCTCGGTGTAGCGCGGAGGCGGCAGGGTCTCGTGGCCAGCGGGTTCAATCGCCTCGGCGGTCAGTGCCTCGCCGGTGGTCAGGTTCGGCAGGCGCTTCTCAGCGTCCTTCGCCTCACGCTCAGCCACGCGGGATGCGTCAACGCCCTCCTCGTAGGCGGCGAGGAAGCCGCGGAAGGTGATGACGGTACCGGATGCAGCGAACTCGGCGTCCTGGCCGTTAGATGCCACGGCGCCCAGGCGCACGGAGGCGGTGGAACCGGTCGCGTCAGCCATCTGGGAGGCGACGGTACGCTTCCAAATCAGCTCGTAGAGGCGGAACTCATCGTTGGACAGGGCGCCGCGCACGGCGTCCGGGGTGCGGAAGGTGTCACCCGCGGGGCGGATTGCTTCGTGTGCTTCCTGCGCGTTCTTGCTCTTGGAGGTGTACACGCGCGGTGCGGAGGGCACGAACTCGGCGCCGTACAGCTCGGATGCCTGGCGGCGTGCGGCGGAAATAGCCTGCTCACTCAGTGCCACCGAGTCGGTACGCATGTAGGTGATGTAACCGTTTTCGTAGAGGCGCTGCGCCACCTGCATGGTCACGCGGGAGGAGAAACGCAGCTTACGTGCGGCTTCCTGCTGCAGGGTGGAGGTGGTGAACGGCGCTGCCGGGCGGCGCTTGTACGGCTTGGTCTCAACGGAGCGTACGGAGAACGCGGCGGACTGCAGAGCTGCGGCGAGCGCGCGGGCGGCTTCCTCGTTCAGGTGGGTGACCTTGGAGGTGTTGAGGGTGCCGTCGTCGGCGAAGTCCTTGCCGGTTGCGACACGGTTGCCGTCTACGGCGACCAGCTTGGCGTCGAAGCCTTCGGAGGATGCGGTCAGGAAGCGTCCGGTCAGGTCCCAGTAGTTGGCGGCGACGAATGCCATGCGTTCGCGTTCGCGTTCAACGACGAGGCGGGTTGCGACGGACTGCACGCGACCTGCGGAGAGGCCGCGGCCGACCTTGCGCCAGAGCACGGGGGAAATTTCGTAACCGTAGATTCGGTCGAGGATGCGGCGGGTTTCCTGCGCGTCGACCAGGTGCAGGTCGATGTCGCGCAGTTCGCCGAAGGCACGCTGAATGGCTTCCCGGGTGATTTCGGGGAAGGTCATGCGGTAGACGGGTACCTTGGGCTTGAGGACTTCCTTCAGGTGCCATGCGATGGCTTCACCTTCGCGGTCACCATCGGTTGCCAGGTAGAGCGCGTCTACTTCTTTGAGCTTGCGCTTGAGTTCGGCGACCTTTTTCTTCTTGTCGGGGTTGACCACGTAGTAGGGTTCGAAGTTCTCTTCAACGTTGACAGCGAACTTGCCGACGGGGCTCTTCTTGAGGTTTTCGGGCAGTTCGGAGGGCTGCGGAAGGTCGCGGATATGGCCCATGGACGAGTCGACAAGGTAGTCCTCGCCGAGGTAGCTGCTGATGGTTTTGACCTTGGAGGGAGACTCCACAATCAGCAGGGCTTTTCCGTTCTTTGCCTGAGCGGGCACGGCACTCCTCTATCTGTGTGTTGAAAAGCTACGTATTCAACCATAACCTACGCTGGCGCTTGTGGGCGCCGACTGGTTGTGGTGTACGCGGGTGCGACGGTCGGTGGGGGTGAGTATTTTTGTTGAGTCTGCACGAGTGCGCAGGGTACTCGGTACATCATACGGTACCGAGGAGGTGGTGTGTGCACGGGGTACATGGGGGGCGGGTGCTGGGGCGCGCCGCACGGCACCCACTAACCGATGCTTCTAGCTGGTGAGGGTGTCCGAGTCGGGCTGGGTGCCGTCCAGGTATGCGGGCAGCAGCGGGTATTCGCGACCGTACACGGTCTGCGGCACGATGCGCACCCACTGCATTTCGTGGGTTTCGGAGTCGGGCAGGTCGAAGGTGCGCACGATCTGCGGGGTCATTTCCGGCGGCAGCCAGTGCGCAATACCGACCACGATGACGGAGCGAATACCGTCCTCGAGGGTCTCATCAATTTCGAAGGCGACGCGGCGGCTGACCACCACGGAGGAGAACTTATTGCCGCGAGTGGTGCGGATGTAGATTTCCTGGGTATCGCCCTGGTGAGCGACGGCGTAGAGCACGGGCAGCACATCGACGTGCTGTCCGTCAGTGAGGATGAGGCGGCCGAGAGTGTTCGCGTGCAGGCGCTCCCAGCACTTGTCGACGCTGATGCTTTCATCGGGGTACAGGTTACTCATGGTTTCAGTGTATGCGATGGGGTGGGCACTCTTGCGGTAGATGACGGTTTTGGTCAGTGGGTGGGTCGGAGCTGGAAAGCACATGCAGCGGTGCGGCGCGCTCGGGCGGTTAGGTAAGGCGGCTAGTAGGAAGACCAGGCAGGGCGGCAGGGTGCGGCGGGTGCGTAGAATGGGGTGCATGACTATTTCTGCCGCCTCTTTCGCTCCCGAGTACGCCGCCGTTGCGGATGCTCCCCGCAGCGATGATTACGCCCGCCTGATCCGCATCCGTGAACGCCTGTTGGCGTTGAACTACAGCTATGACGCTGTGCAGGAGCTGCTCGGTGTTGAGGCGGCTGAGGCGATGGCTCGTGACCAGGTGGTTCCGGGCTTGTGGCGTGTGGAGCATATTCTGCGCGGCGATTACAGTGCGGGTGAGAAGAACCTGGCGCGTCTGCTGGCGTTTTTCCTGCTGGCTCGCCCGCTCACTGAGACTGAGGCAGCCGAGGTTTTCGGCGATGCCCTGGTTGACTTCGAGAATGCCGCGCTGATTGAGCGCGACGCTGCGGATTCTACCCGCTGGTCCGCGAGCGTTGATTTGCGCCCGCACGCCGCCGATGACGGCACCGAAATCTTTGTTGCCGCCGACCTGGGTGCGCATCAGCGCCCCGGAGTGCTCCGTAAGGATCACGTGCTCGGCATTGGTCACGCCTCCCTGACTCTGGCGCAGATTACCGAGCGTACCCCCGTCAAGCGCGCCCTGGATGTGGGCACCGGCTGCGGTATTCAGACCTTCCATCTGCTCGCTCACGCTGAGCACGTGACCGCCACCGACATTTCGGAGCGTGCCCTGGCGTTCGCCCGTTTTAACCTGCTGCTGAACGCGCAGGCGCTCAATATTGATCCGCAGAACCCGCAGGCGCGCGTGAGCCTGCGTGAGGGTTCCCTGCTGGAGCCGGTCGCCGGTGAGCTTTTTGACCTGGTGGTGTCGAACCCGCCGTTCGTGATTACCCCGCGCGTTGCCGGTGAGAGCGCCGAGGAGCAGTTCACCTACCGCGACGGCGGCCTGCCCGGTGACGAAATTGTGAGCACGATGGTGCGTCAGCTGCCGTCGGTGCTGGTGCCCGGTGGCCGCGCGCAGATGCTGGGCAACTGGGAAATTATTCGCGATTCGGCGGACCCGGACGCACCGCGCCCGTGGGATGAGCGTCCGCGCGCCTGGGTTGCCGACGGCGGTGCGGAGGCGTGGTTCATTCAGCGTGAGGCGCTGACCCCCGCCTCCTACGCGGAAACCTGGCTGAAGGATGCGAGCGAGAACCGCGACCGCAGCCACTACGAGCAGACCTACGTGGCGTACCTGAACGACTTCGCTTCCCGGAACGTTCATTCTATTGGTTTCGGCATGATTTGGCTGCGCCGCCCGAACGAATCTACCGCGGCAGGCGTAACCGAGCCCCTGCAGCGATTCGAGGAGATTACCTACCCGATTCAGCAGCCCATTGCCCGCGCCCTCACCGAGTCCGTACGCCGCTACGACCGCCTCGCCGCCATGGACGATGAGGCGCTCCTCGCCACGCACCTGGAGGTCGCCGAGGACGTCACCGAGGAACGCCACGGCCGCCCCGGCGCCGAGCACCCCAGCGTCATTTTGCTGCGTGCCGGTTCAGGTCTGTGCCGCACCCAGCTGCTCTCCACCGAGACGGCGGGCTTTGCGTCGGCAAGCGATGGTGAGCTTGCCGTCGGTCAGATTGTGGCGGCCCTTGCCATGCTGCTGTCCTGGCCCGAATACGACGAGTCCGCCGCCGCGGCACGCGGTACGCAGGAGCAGCATCCGCGCGATACCCTGCTGCACGCGGTGCGTGAGCTGGTGCTCAAGAGCTTCCTGCACTTTAGCGACGAGCACGCGAGCGCAGAATCGGCTGCCGCAAACACTGCAGAAGAGCAGGGCTAGGCGTGCGCATTTGGTCCCTGCACCCCTCCCTGCTCGATCGCCGCGCCCTGGTCGCCTGCTGGCGTGAAACCCTGCTGGCGCAGAAGGTTCTGCGGGGTCTGACTCGCGGGTACACGAACCATCCGCAGCTGATTCGTTTTCGCGCGCATCCGCAGCCGTTGGAGGCGGTTGCCGCCTACCTGTCCGGGCTGGCGGATGAGGCGGATGCCCGCGGCTACTCTTTCAACCGTGCTCTGATTGATGCGGGCGAAGATAGTACAAGTGAACACGGCGCCGGTAATAACAGCGCAGACAAGGCGGAAAGCCCGTACGCTTCGGTTGCGCGTATTCCCGTTCCTCTCGGTCAGCTGGAGTACGAGCTCGCCTTCCTGCAGCACAAGGTGGCGGGGCGTGACCCCGAGTGGGAGCACCAGTTGAGCGAGCGCCTCGCGGCGCGCGGCAAGTTGGCGGCGTGCGCGCATCCGCTGTTTGAGGTGGTTCCGGGCACTATTGAGCCCTGGGAAAAGACGAAAGATTTCTAGACAGAGGGACTTCTAGGCAGAAGGATTTCTAAGAACGTGAGCATAGTGATGCCCCGGCGGTAACCCTTGCGGGTGCCTGCCGGGGCATTGCTGCATGTACGGCTCAAGCTGTATGGGAACAAACATCTCAGCGCATTACAGAGCGCTGGAAACAGCTTGACACGGGGTCTTTACCTCATGACCTTCACTCCAGGACCTTCACCTCAGGACCTTTACTTGGTGGTCAGCGAGGGCTTGATCTCCTTCACGATTGCCTCAAGCATCTTCAGGTTGAAGTCCATACCCAGCTGCAGTCGACCCGCCGCAATGAGATCGGCCATGGCGGCAAGTTCAGCCATGTAGAGCGGGTTTTCGTAGCGCATGTCTGGGTTGCAGCACTGGCTCTTCATCGCCGGGTGACGGGTCAGTCGTCCTCGTCTTCGAGATCCTCTAGCACTTCGAACGGCGACTCGACGTCGCCGCGCCAGGCCTCCAAGCCCTCGCGCACTGCGAGCACCGCCACGACCAGCGCCGCAACCGAGTCAGCCCACCACCAGCCGAACAGGCTGTCGAGGACGAGGCCGATGAACACTGCACCGGAGAGGTAGATACACAGGATGAGTTGCTTGGCGTCGGCCATCACGCTCTTGGAGCCCAGCTCCCGCCCGGTGCGGACCTCAATCCACGCCAGCAGAGGCATGACGACCAGGCTCAGCGCGGTGATGCCGAGACCCAGCGGGCTGCGGTCGGGGCCCTCCTGGCCGACCAGGGCCAGCACCGCGTCGATCGAGACGTAGGCCGCCAGCGCGAAGAACGCGATGCCGATGGCCTTGACGGTGACCGTTTCCCACCGCTCAGGGTCCTTGCGGGTGAACTGCCAGGTGATGGCCGCGGCCGAGAGTACCTCGACAACCGAGTCGAGCCCGAAGCCAATGAGCGCCGCGGACGAGGCGAGGACGCCTGCCCAGACTGCGACGATTGCCTCGATTACGTTGTACGTGATCGTGAAGCCAACGATGAAGCGGACGCGCCGGTGCAGCATCGCGCGGCGCGCGGCGGTCAGGGTCTCGCTCATGCTCCCGCCGCCGTTCCACAGCAGCCCGACACCGAGCATACCGGGTCGATGCACGGCGCTGCCTCGTCCACCGCGAGCGTGACGTCGATCAGGGACGTCAGCGCCGCGGCGAGGTGCGGGTCGGCGATCTCGTAGCGCGTCTGGCGGCCCTCGGGCTCGGCAACGACGATTCCGCAATCGCGCAGGCAGGTCAGGTGGTTGGACACGTTCGAGCGGGTCAGCTCCAGCTCGCGCGAGAGCACGGCTGGATAGCTCGGGCCGCCGAGGAGGGTCATCAGAATCCGGGAACGTGTCGGGTCGGCCATGGCGCGGCCGAGCCGGTTCATGACGTCGAGGTGTGAAGCAATAGTCAGCATACGATGACTATACAGTGATAACTGACCAATTGTCCACTTGTGCGGGCTGCCGCACGTGCTCCGCACCCTTGCCCTCAGGAGGCGGCAGAGTTCGCGCTCATCAGCGACCACCGCCCATCACGGAAGCGACGGCGGCACGCTGGCGCGAAACCCAGCTGGCACAGAAGGTGCTACGGGGTCTTCACCTCAGGGGCTTTACTTGGTGGTCAGCGCGGGCTTGACCTCCTTCACGATTGTCTCAAGCATCTTCAGGTTGAAGTCCACGCCCAGCTGGTTCGGGATAGTCAGCAGCACGGTGTCTGCCGCCTGAACTGCCTCATCACGAGCGAGCTCTTCGGCAATATCCGCCGGGTCGCCAATATAGCTGCGGCCAAAGCGAGAGAAGCTGTTGTCAATAATGCCGGTGTAATCCTGCGAGTCCTCCGAAGCGCGGCGACCGAAGTAGCGTGCCGAGGTTTCGTCGATAACGGGCAGCACCGAGCGGGACACCGAAACACGCGGAACACCCGAATTGCCCGCCTTCACCCACTCGGAGCGGAAGAGGCGAATCTGCTGCGCCTGCTGCTGATCGAACGGAATACCCTTATCTTCCAGCATCAGGGTTGAAGACATGAGGTTCAGGCCCTTCTGCGCGGTCCACACGGCGGTGCTATCGGTGCCTGCACCCCACCAGATGCGGTCGCGCAGACCCGGCGACTGGGGCTGAACCGGGGCGTACTTGCCCGCCACGCGAGCGCTGGGCGCCATGCCCCCACCCTCGATTGCCTTGAGGAAAATGTCGAGGTGGCGGCGCGCCATATCACTCTCGTTTTCCCCTTCTGCCGGGTAGTAGCCAAAGCTCTCAAAGCCGCGGATAACGGATTCGGGCGAGCCACGGGAGACGCCAAGCTGCAGTCGACCCGCCGCAATGAGGTCTGCCATGGCGGCAAGTTCAGCCATGTAGAGCGGGTTTTCGTAGCGCATGTCAATCACACCGGTGCCGAGCTCGATGCGTTCGGTCTTCGCCGCGATCGCGGAGAGTAGCGGGTAGGGGGTCGCCTGCTGCTGGTCGAAGTGGTGCACGCGGAAGAACGCGCCGTCCAGTCCAATGTCTTCGGCACCTACGGCAAGGTCGATTGCCTGGTGCAGAGATTCTGCAGCGTTCGGTACGCGGGATCCGGGAACCTCAGCCCAGTGGCCGAAGGAGAGGAAGCCGAGCTTCTTCTCGTCGCCGCGCATGGGTTCGAGGTGGCTGATGCGGATGGATTCGTCGAGCTGCGAGTCAAACTGCGGAGTGCCGGGGTTATTGGGGGTGCTCATGATTTTTTCCTTTGTGGGTTGCGCTCGGGCTTGTGTAGTGCCGGGCTGGTGGTTTAAATCTAAACCCAAATACTTTACATGTCAAGTATTTTGTTTCGGAGTATTACACACAGAGCACCGCTCCCCTTTCGCCGCACACCTCACCCGCCCGGCACACACATACCGCCACAAAATACTGGCAAAATATAGCCGAAAAAGGGCACAGAAAAGCCCGGCGGCACGAACACATCGCACCACCGGGCCCTTCTACTCAACAGCTAAAACTGCAACTAAAACGACAGAAACAAGCTGTCCTAGGAACGCTTTACCAGCGGAACCCACAGCTCCATACGGTAATCAGCCGCCTGCATATCGCCGCGACCGTACACCTCAAGGCCACCCACCGGGCGGTACTGCGGATTCTTCGCGAAGAACGCCTCCTCAAAGCTCGCAAAGCCAGCCGGAACGGACTCCGAAATCGGGCCGGTCACCTCAACCACCGCGTAGGTGCTCGCAGGCAACTCCAGCACGCCCAGACCAAGCTTCGCCGCGCTCGCCGGCTCCGACACAAGGAAGCCCGCCGTGTAGCGGACCTGCCCCTTCGGGTTCGGCTGAGTGCACACGCCCAGGTACTGGGTCACCTTCAGAACATCCAGCATCGCCGGGGACGCCTTCTGATTCAGCTCATCCCACAGCGAGGAGAAGTCGCCATCCAGGGGGAACACCTGCGAAACGCCGGCAACGACCATCGCCGGGTGCTCCTCAATGCGAGGTTCAGAAATCTGAACCGCGCCGCCCTTAGCGGCTGCCATTAGGCGTTCGCCTCAGCTGCTTCGCGGTCCACCGAGCACTCGGGCACGCAGTGGCGCTTCGCGTCATCAGCTGCGCACTCGGGGCAAAGCAGAACCAGCTCGCGGCAGGAATCGTTGGAGCAGTTCTCGAACTTGTTCGAGGGGGCGCCGCACTGTTCGCACTTGCCGATGGTGACGGTGTCCGGGGTGAACTCCATGTGCATGCGCTTGTCGAAGACGTAGAGCGAGCCTTCCCACAGTTCCTTATCGCCGTACTTCTCGCCGTAGCGCACGATACCGCCGTCAATCTGGTAGATCTCCTTGAAACCGCGGTTCTTCATGAGCGCGGAGAGAATCTCGCAGCGAATACCGCCGGTGCAGTAGGTGACGACCGGCTTGTCCTTAATGTGATCGTACTTGCCGGACTCAATCTCGCGGATGAAGTCGTGGGTGGTGCGCACGTCGGGAACGATAGCGTTCTTGAACTTGCCGATCTTCGCCTCGAACGCGTTACGGCCGTCGAAGAAGACCACTTCGTCGCCGCGCTCTTCAACAAGCTTGTTGACCTCTTCAGGCTTCAGGTGCACGCCGCCGCCAACGACGCCGTTCTCGTCCACCTGCAGCTCGTCGGGAGCGCCGAAAGCCACAATCTCGTCGCGTGCCTTCACGGACAGGCGGGGGAAGTCCTCCGCGCCACCCTCGGACCACTTGAACTCCATGTTCTTGAAGCCGGGGTACTTGCGGGTTTCCTTGGTGTACGCCTTGACCGCGTTGATTTCGCCGCCGAGGGTGCCGTTAATACCGTGCTTGGAAATGAGGATGCGCCCGCGCAGGCCGAGCTTCTCACAGAGGACACGCTGCCAGAGCATGACCGCCTGCGGGTCGGCGATGGGGGCGAACTGGTAATACAGAATAATCTTATTTTGAGCCACGAAACTATTTTATCGTCATATACGCCTAAAGCATGCAGATTTTTTGATATGTGCGCGCTGACTACGGGGTCGGCAGCACAAAAGCGGTGCCGAGGCGGGGTTCAGACAGGCACGGGGCACAGATTCAGGACGGCACATGACCGGCGGCAGGTCGGGTTTTCGCCCGCCGCTCTACAATGGAACCCATGCCGCACAGCACCTCCTCGCAGAACGCCAACCAACACCCCGAACAGCAACCCACGCACCAGCCTGTACACCAGCCCGAACAGCCGCAGGGGCAGTCTGCGGCGCGCCCAAAAACACTACGCTACCGCGAGCTGCCCACGAGCGCACAGCAGGTGCTGGCATCCCTGCTGCCGGAGGCGGAACGTACCGGAATCCTGCCCGAGCAGGTGACCCATATTCACACCATTGCCGCCAGGGAGGCGAGCTACGCGCCGTGGCCGCAGTGGTTGCATCCGCGTGTGGTGGAGGCTTTTGAATCGCTCGGTATTGCCGAGCCCTACGCCCATCAGGTGCAGGCGGCGAACGCCGCCCATGCGGGCCTTGATGCGGCACTGGCGGCGAGCGCGGCGCGCTACGGCTGGCAGGCGGGGCGCATCGAAGCTGAGCGTATCGAAGCATCGGCAGCAACGCGCACCGAAGACGCGAAGAGTGCAGGCAGCGGCGGGCACGTGATTGTGGCGACGGGTACCGCCTCGGGCAAGACCCTGAGCTACCTGATGCCCACTCTGGACGCTATTTATCGCGCATCGTGCGGCGAACCGGTGAGCTCAACTTCCGCGTATTCCGGGACTGAGAACCTCAATAATAGAGCGAACGTTCTCTACATTTCGCCGGCGAAGGCACTCTCCGCCGACCAACTCACCGCCCTCACCTCCTACAACCTACCCGGACTCCACGCGGCAAGCTACGACGGCGACACCCCCACCGGCGAACGCCGCTGGATCCGCGAACACGCCAACTTCATCCTCACCACCCCGGACATGCTCAACTACTCAATTCTGAGCAACCACCGGCAGTGGGCGTCCTTCCTGCGCGGGCTGCGCTACGTGGTGCTCGACGAAGCACACAGCTACCGCGGCGTTTTTGGTGCGCACATCGCCAACCTGCTACGCCGCCTGCGCCGTGTCTGCGCGCTCTACCGCACCGTGCCCGTGTTCTACGGTGCCTCCGCGACCAGTTCCAACCCGGTCGAGTCTTTCTCCAAGCTCATTGGCGTGCCGCAGCAGGCGGTTACCGCCATTACCGAGTCCACCTCCGCGCGCGGTGAAACCACCGTCGCGCTCTGGGAGCCAGAATTCATGCCGCCCAAGGCGCACGATCAACTCGCCAAGGGTGCCCGCAGCACCCAGCAGCAGGCGGTCCAATCGAAGGCAGAGCAGGAGGCGCCGCGCCGCGTCTCCCCCGTGGAGCAGGGCGCGCAAATGCTCACCGACCTGGTGCTTTCCCGCACCCGCTCCCTGGTTTTCGCCGGTTCGCGCCGCAGCGTAGAAATCCTCTCGCAGAAGACCCAACGCTACCTCGACGAGGTGGAGGCGGGCCTCGCCCACCGCGTCGCCGCATACCGCGCCGGGTACACCCCCGAAGAGCGCCGCGAACTCGAACGCAAACTCCGCAACGGCGAACTGCTCGGCCTGGCGAGCACCTCCGCACTGGAGCTGGGCATTGACATCTCCGGACTGGACGCCGTACTCGTGGCGGGCTGGCCGGGTACCCGCGCCTCCTTCATGCAGCGCGTGGGCCGGGCGGGTCGAAGCGGCCAGGACGCGCTCGCAGTGCTCATTGCCGACGACAACCCGCTCGACACCTACCTGGTGCACCACCCGGAGGCGATTTTCGGGCAGGAGGTTGAGGCGACCGTATTCGACCCGACCAACCCGTACGTACTCTCCCCGCAGCTGTGCGCCGCCGCGCAGGAGGCGCCCATCCGCGCCGAAGAGCTGAGCCTGTTCGGGCCGCACACCGCCGCGCTACTGGACCGGCTGGTGCAGCAGGGGTACCTGCGTCGCCGCCCGGACGGCTGGTACTGGACACACGCCGAATCCGCCGCCGACCTGGTCGACATTCGCGGCACCGGAGGCGGCCCCTACCAGCTCATCGACGCCGAAGACGGCACCCTCGTCGGCACGATGGACGCCGCGCACGCCATGAGTCAGGGGCACCCCGGCGCGATCTACATTCACCAGAGCGTGCAGTACGTGGTCGAGTCCCTCAGCGAGGGCGAGCGCGTGATTCTGCTCAGCCACGTCTACCCGGACTACTACACGCGCGCCGTTGAGAGCACGGAGGTGCGTATTCTCGCAGAGCGTGCGAGGGTCAGCTACGGTGCGCACAACATGGTTGGGGAGGCGGTTCCCGGCGAGCCTGTTCCCGCAATCTCCACCCCCGAAACCGACGCACAGCAGCTCGCCCCGCTCACCATGCACCGCGGGCAGGTTCAGGTCACCGACCAGGTCACCGGCTACCGGCGCTTCTCCGTCTACGGCGGCGAATACCTGGGCGAAGAGGCGCAACCCATGCCGCCGGAAGTGCTCATGACCGAGGCGGTCTGGTTCACCTTCGAGCCCAGCTACCTGTTCGGCGCGGGCGTGACCGAAGAGGACGGCCCCGGCACCCTGCACGCCGCCGAACACGCCGCCATCGGGCTGCTACCGCTCATCGCCACCAGCGACCGCTGGGACTTGGGCGGACTCTCCACGCTGCTTCACGTGGACACCGGCAGGCCCACCATTTTCGTCTACGACGCCGCACCCGGCGGCGCCGGCATTAGCGAGCGCGGCTTCAACGCGGTTGCGCAGTGGCTGAGCGCCACCCTCGAAGCGATTGAAAGCTGCGGATGCGAAAACGGTTGCCCCTCCTGCGTGCACTCGCCCAAGTGCGGCAACCGTAACGAGCCGCTCAGCAAGCACGGCGCGCGGGCGCTACTGCAGGCGATGCTGCAGAGTATGGCGGAGGCGTAGGTTATTACAGGGGCGTAGATTACTGCAGGAGGCACGGGGCGTACAGGAGGCGCGGGGCGTGCTGGGGGGGTAGAGCATACCGGAATGACAACTCCCGATGAACGTAAATAGCCTAGTCGGTTAGGTTTTCTGGCTCAGGCGGGTTTTCTGGCTCAACTGGATTCTCTGATTCTGCGGAGCTTTCTGGTGCGGGAGGCTCGGGCGCTGAGTCCTGCGCAGCTTCCAGCTCTTCCTCCAGCTCGGCTACCTCATCGGGGCTCAGCTCCTCCACGTTGCCCGCCGCGTGCTCTTCTTCGGGGCGCCCTTCTTCGAGATGCTCAGCCCCTGCGCGGGCACGCACCCTCGCCGGGCCCAGCGCACCCATGGGCCCCGCGACCGGGACGGCGACCGTCACCTCCACCGTTTCGGGGCGATCCGGAAAAGTGCAGGATTCCAGGTGCGCGCCGTGGCGTTCGGCAAGATCCGCCGCGACCGCGCACGGGTCCCCCTCGGTGAGCCCGCGGTAGGCGTCTGCCGCCGCGAGCGCACTCAAATCGGCGGCCGCGGAAGCCCTGCGGTTTGCGGACACCACCCCAATGAGCCCGGCAATCACCACGGTCACCACCAGTAGCGCGGCAATAATGGTGAGGGCAAGGACGGTGCCGCTACCCGCTTCGGGGTATTGATTCTCGGAGGCTGTTTTCGGGGTGGGACCCATAGCGGCTCTACTCACCTTCATGACCCGCACCGTTTTCAGCATCGTTTTCAGCGCCGGCTTCAACGCGGGCGTGGGCGTCCGCCCGCAGCACCCAGCCGGTTGCCGAACCAATCACACCGGGGGCGGGGCGGCTCACCCGCACGTGCACCTGCCGGGTGCGCCCCGCCTCCGTCGCGGCTACATCATCAGGAGAAACAGAAATCTGCACGCTCTGCGCAGGGTCGATGCGGCTGACGGCGGAGCGAATCTGCGCCTCGGAGTCTCCGCGGGCGGCGGCTCGTGCAGCCGTTCGCGCGGACTCCTCCACCTTCAGCTGCGCAACCCCCGTGGAGGCGGCACCCAGGCAGAGGGCGAGCACCACCGTCACGGCGGGTAGGGCGACCGCAAATTCGGCGGTGATCACACCCTCTTCTGCCGGGCTCTTGTGCGGGGTCGAGAGTGTCGGGTCCACACTGGTTTTCCCTGCGGAGCAAGTGCGCCGCAAAGCACCCAAATTCACATGAGCGTTCATTCTTTATTCCTCCCTTCTGGCTTGATTTTCCAAAGAACCTAGCATCTAGGGACAAAACCCTACGGCGGGTTTTCCAATACCTCTAGACTAAGGCCTCTAGAGCAGTCCCGTATTGCCCGCAATGGACAGGGCGTTACGCACAATATCCAGGAGCATGGAACGCACCTCATCTGACTTGAGAATCAGCACCAGCAGGCCCGCGAAACCGACCGCCGCGAGCATCACGATGCCGTACTCCGCGGTGGAGGCGCCTTCCTCCGGGTCCCCCGCCGGGGCGTACTCTTCGAGTACCTTATCGTCGCTCTCAGCTGGTACATATTCGGTGCAGCCGGGCGCGTGCTCACCCAGGCTGCGGCAGGTGGCGCCGCATTCGTCCAGGGTGCAGCCCTCGGCGAGCGCACGGGCAATGGTCAGCGCCTGCTCGGGGCTCAGGCTGTTCGTGTTCATATCAATCTCCATTTCGTTAGGGTCAATCCTGGGGCCGGCATGCTTCTGTTCAGCGCCGGCGGAAAGTTCAGCATCATTGAAAAACTCGGCATCGCTGAAGAGCCCAGTATCGGCGAAAAGCTCGGGGCATTCTTCGCGCAACTGCTTCATGGTGGTTGCGATGGCAACGGACAGCGGCACGGGGCCCAGAATGGTCTGCGCCTCTGCGCCGGGTGCGGCGGGCTGAATTTCGCTCGGAATGCCACCCGGAGCACCGGCCGGGGCGTTGACCGGAGTGCCGACCGGAACATCGGCAGTGTGCAGGTCGTGGCGGATTGCTTCGCAGAGGGTGTTCGTCATTGGTTTTCCTTTCGTTGTGCCCCGTTCATTCGGGGCGGGGTGGGTGCTCATCCGCGTTCGCTGCAGATGGGCGAGGGTCTAAACTTTTCGGCATTTCAGCTGGTCAACAGCGCTTATGCGCATGGTTCTTTAGCCGGTCAGCGTGGGTAGTAGCGAAATGATGATGGGCACAATACCCAAGCAGATAAAGGCGGGCAGCGAGCACAGCCCGAGGGGTACCACGAGCGCTACGGAGAGCTTTCCGGCGGCGCGTTCTGCCGCGCGGCGCTCGCTGAGGCGGTGCGCATCGGCAAGGGAGAGCAGCAGCGCAGTGCTGGGTGCGCCACCCGTGTAGGCGGGAGCGAGCGCATCCCGAAGCTCACCGAAGGTTCCCGCCGCGGAGCCCGACCAGGCGCTCCCCCAGCTACTGCCCATCTGTAGGCGCTGGCAGACCGTATACAGGGGTCGGCTGTTGAGCGCCTCAGCGAGGGTACCCAAGGCGGCGAGCGGTGCAAGCCCGGCTCTCAACTGCGCGGCGAGTAGTTCCAGTACGAGGGCGGTATCAACAGTCGGTGCATTCAAGGCCTGCTCGCCTCCTGTATGCCCAGCTCGTGTGCTCTCCACCTCCGCCCGATGCACGAGCGCGGCGGTCCAGCGGCGCCCGGCGAAGGCGAGCCCCAGCCCGAACAAACCGGTAAGCGCCCCGAGAATGGAGCCGGTCAACACGCCCACGGGGTCGCTTCCCATGAGCACACCCAGACCCAGGCCGAGCAACGGCAGCCAGGAGAGGATTCTGCCGGTGGCGCGCGGTGCGGCGAGGGCGCTCTGCCTACCCAGGAGCGCGTCAATGCGTTCTTCGGCGTGTTCGGCGGCGCGTTCCAGGCTCGTGGCGAGCGGCGCGCCGGCGCTCTCACTCATACGAAGGCTCAGCTGCAGGTCGTGCAGGCGCTCGCGACTGTGCGGGCGCATCCGGGCGCTGTTTTCGAGCAGTTGGGCGCAGGCGAGGTGCGCTGGGGCACCCCAGGAGGTGACCGTGGCGAGCGCCTGCGTGAAGCGGCGAATATCTTCGGCGCACCGCTTCTGCCCGTAGTCTTCGGAGAGCGGCGAGGAGCTTCGCGCTCGTCGGAGTCGGGTGCTTTTCCGGGCGGTTGTTTTCTTCGCGTGCGTTTTCCCCGCACCCTGCACCAGCTCGTTCTCCCCGAACTGCCCGGACTCCCCGAGTTGCCCGGAGCCCGGGTTGGCGTGCACCGCTTCCTGCAGAGGAATACCGGCGCGCAGGCTCAGCGCGAGGGTGCGCAACATGAGCGGCCACATGCGCATTTCCTCGGCACTGGCGGGCCCGGCGATACGCTCAACCCAGCACTCAGCCCAGCGTCCGCGAGGGCTTCCATTACTCTTCTCTTTCTGCTTCATTGCTTCCTCCTTTCACGTTTTCCGTTTCCCCCATTTCGGGGGCTAGTACCCAACATTGGATTCGACAGAAATACGCCTGACCTGCAGGTACTTTTCGCTCCCCTGCGTGGCGGGGTGCAGACTGTAGATACCCTCGATGCGGCGGCGACCGTCCCGGTGTTCCAGGTGGATAATGCGTTCAAAAGCCGTCGCCGTATGTAGAGCGACCGTTCTACTATCCAGTCCGGCGAGCGCACCCAGAGCACACAAACGCAGAGGCACCGCCTGCGCACTATTGGCATGCAGGGTCGTTCCAGCACCGCGGTGACCGGTATTCATGGCGGTCAGCAGGTGCACCACCTCCGCCCCGCGGCACTCCCCCACCACGAGCCGATCCGGGCCCATGCGCAGCGCCTGCACGATCAGCTCACCCAGCCCGATTTCGCCGGCACCCTCGGAGTTCGCGGCGCGGGTTTTGAGGGCGATTACCTGCTCATGCTGCGGCGCAAGTTCCGGGGTATCTTCGAGCAAAATGAGGCGCTCCTGCGGCGTACACAGACCCAGCAGAGCGTTGAGCAGCGTGGTTTTGCCAGTGCCGGTGCCGCCGCTAATGAGGAACCCGCGGCGTTCGGCAATCATGCGGCGCAGGTAGGCGGCGGTCGCCTCATCGCACAGCCCGGCGGCCTGCAGCTGCGCCAGGGTGGGGCGCTCGCGGGCGGGTAGGCGCACGGAGAGCCGGGTGCGTTCGCTCAGCGGCGGGATAATCGCGTGGATGCGCCTACCATGCTCGTCGCTAATGTCAGCCGCCGGATGCGCGGCGTCCAGCTGCCCGCCGTGCCTGCGGATGAGCCGCTCGGCGAGGTCACGCACGCGCCGCTCATTGCCGAGGCTCAGCGCTACGGGGCGGGTGGTTCCGTTGATGCCCGCCCAGATATCGCAGGGCGAGTTCACGTAAATATCGGTGATGGTTCCGGCGCGTTGCCCCTCGTCGAGGAGCAGGTCGAGGACGCCGAGGCCGTAAAGTTCCGCGGCGAGGTAGCGCAGCGCGGTCTGCCGGTTGACGGGCACGTATTCCACGCTGGGGTAGCTCCAGGAGGCGGGCGCGGGCGGCGCCGTTTTGGCACGGAATTTTCGGGGCTTCGTCACATTAGTTCCGTCTACGCCCGTTCCTTCTGCGTTCGCGTTCCCCCAGGCATTCCCCTGGCATCCGCCGTCGATGGCGTAGATTGCCTCGTCCACGGCATTTTCGAGAATCTCACGGAGGGGCTGGGAGTCCTGGAGTAATTCACCGCCCGCGGCACTCGCAACGTTTGCACTGCCCGCGGCAGCTACACCCTCTGCGGGCGGGCGCTCCTCTGTCTTCTCGAACCCGGCACTGACCCCGGTACCAAATCCGCTGCCAAATCCGGCACCGAACCCGCCACTAAAACCATTCAGGGCGATAGCGCTCATCTGCGGCGAGCGCAGGATTAGCTCGCGGGCGTGCAGGGCGACGGCGCGGGCGCGGTAGTCTTCGGGGATGAGCAGAGCGGGTAGCGCGCCCATGTGCTGTGCGCTCGGCGTACCTAGTGCTTTCGTTCCCGGCGCTTTCATGCCCGGCGCGTTCTTTCCCTGCGCCTGCGTGCTTGGGCTCTGCGTGTTTAGACTCTGCGCGGTGCGGGTCGGGTATCCATTGGGGTTACCAGTGTTGCTGGCGGGGTTGCTGGTGGGGTTCATGGCTCTAGGAGAGCATTGCGCTCGCCTCGATTTTTAAAAGAATGAGCGTTCTGTGGATAACCCCTCGTGCACCCCGAAATATCCACGATGCACGCACCTCAAACGAACAAAACGCACGCATCCGGCGCTTTTATGACAAACCCCGGCGCGTTCTGCCCTCTCGCACCCACAGTACTTTTCGCACGTATCCCGTGCCCGCTCATCCGCAAACCGCGCGCCTTCGCACCCGGTCACCGATAATGGAAGAATGTACGTTCTACTCAGTCCTGCCACCGGCGCGGGTATTACCGCCCAGACCGGCACCCCCGCGCACCCGGTCACCTCGGCTATTGCCGCGGGTGCTTCGCCGCGCGGTGCCCAGCCGGTGACGTCGTGGGGTGCTTTTCATTTTTCGGCGCCGACCGCTGAGCAGTTGCAGGACCCGACCTTTATTCCGCGGATTACGCGTGCGGACCGGGTGAGTGCGGCGAATCTTCCGGCGTATGTGCGTGAGGTGGAGCGTCAGGCGTCCGAGTCGGCGGAGGCGCGTTTTCCGCGCTGGATTTGGGCTGATACCCGCCACGTTGACCCGCTGCTTCTGCACCGCGGGGTGCGGGTGCATCTGTGCCATGATTTGCGTCTGGTGCAGCGAATTTTGGCGACTGCCGCTACGCATCCGAGCGATTTTGTGGAGTACAGCCCGGTGCTGGATCTTGCTGATCTGCGTGAGGCGGTGGAGCCTCAGGGGTATCTGCCGGTGGCGCGGCAGATTCAGGGTCAGGAGGAGCTGTTCGGCGCTGATTTTTTGAGTGCCCCCGCCACCTCTTCCGCCGCACCCGCCGATTCCTCTGCAGATTCCTCCCCCGATTTCCTGGAGGCGGCACCTCACGAGCCTTTTGCCCCGCAGTTGGCGGCAGGCCCGGTGACTCTGCTTCCGGAGCATCCGGTGGTGCGTGTGCTGATGCGTGAGTGGTTGGCGCAGGCGCGCGCTATTAGCGAGTCGAGGCACCCGGAGCGGTTGCGTCTTTTGGCGGCGGCTGAGTCTGCCGGTACGTTGGTGGCGGCTGAGATTGGTTATTACGGCATCCCGTTTAATGTGCAGGCGCATCATGAGCATCTGTGCGAGTTGTTGGGTCCGCGCCCGGTGCCGGGTGAGCGTCCGCAGAAGATGCAGGAGTTGGCGGAGCAGATTCAGCGCATGCTGTTTATGCCGTCGTTGAACCCTGATTCGCCGCAGGATCTTTTGCGTGCTCTGCAGTCTGCGGGGGTTTCGGTGAAGTCGACGCGTTCGTGGGAGTTGAAGAGTTGGGCGGATGCGATTCCGGCTCAGCGACAGAAGCGTTGGGCGCTGATTGACCCGATTCTGCGGTATAAGAAGCTGTACCGCATTTGGACTGCTAACGGCTGGACCTGGGCTGATACCTGGGTTTCTGAGGGCGCGTTCCGCCCGCATCTTGAGGTGGGTGGAGCCGCGACCGGGCGCTGGGGCGCATCCGGCGGTGGTGCGCTGCAGCTTCCTGCGGAGATTCGTCAGGCGGTTCAGGCGCCGGAGGGTCAGGTGCTGACGGTGACGGACGGCTCGCAGATTGAGCCGCGCATCTTGGCGGCGTTGAGCCGTGATGAGGCGCTCGCTTCGGCGGGTCGTGGCGCTGACCTGTATGCGGGTATCGCCGAGTTGGCGCGCCTGAAGGGTGTGGGTTTGACGGAGCGTTCCCACGCGAAGGTGGGCATGCTGGCGATTATGTACGGCGGCCGCAGCGGTGAGATTGGTGCGCTGTTGCCGCATGTGGCGGCGCTTTTTCCGCAGGCGATGGAGTTTACGGAGCGTGCAGCTCGTATTGGTGAGGCGGGCGGTCAGGTGACGACTTTTTTGGGTCGTACGTCCCCGCCGGTGGATGAGCGTTTCCGTGAGATTGTGGCTGATCGGTCGTCGCCGGCGGCGGAGTCGCGTGCCGTGTCGACTGCGCGTGCGCACGGCCGTATGACCCGCAATTTTATTGTTCAGGGTACGGCGGCGGAGTGGGCTCTGTGCTGGATGGGCGCGGTGCGTTCTCGTCTGCTGTCTGAGCGGATTTTTGGTATGCCGATGCGCACCCGCATTGTGTATTTTTTGCACGATGAGCTTCTGCTGTGCGGTCCTGAGCTGGAGGCGGACCGTGTGGAGCGTATTGTGCGTGAGGGCGCTGCGGAGGCGGCACGTCTGCTGTTCGGTCGGGTGCCGGTTGATTTTCCGGTGTCGGTGGCGCGGGTGCACAACTACGCTGACGGTAAATAATCTGCGGGCGGATTAAGACAAAAATAGGGGCGGCGGGTAGCTTCGTTCAAGCTACCTGCCGCCCCCCTATCTATACCCCATATCTGCTAGTCAGACGCTTATTCCGCGAGAGTTTTATTCTTCGTAGCCGGGTGCCGGGCGCATCTTATTTTTATCCCAGGGCACGGTCCAGCCGAGCGAGTCAAAGATTCGGTCAAGCAGGATTGCGGTGAATCCCCAGACAGTAAATTCTTCGCCGCCGGGCATGCGCACCTCGAAGGCGGGGGTGCGGTGTGAGGTGCGGCCGCGTTTGACGTAGGCGGTGTGCCGGTTGGCGGGGTTGAGCAGGTCGCGCACGGGCACGCGGGCGATGAGCGCGGATTCGTTGTGGTCGACGACCTCGACGGGCACGGGGCTGTTCCACCAGGCAAGCACGGGGGTAACCATGAAGTTGCTGATGGGCAGCGGCAGGGTGCGCAGCTGGCCGAGGATCTGCACGCCGACGGGGTCGAGCCCGGTTTCTTCGACCGCCTCACGCAGGGCGGCGATGTGGGCGACGGGTTCGCCGGTGGTTTCGGCGAGTGCGTAGTCTTCGGGGTCGATTTTGCCGCCGGGGAAGGCGGGCTGACCGGCGTGTGAGCGCAGGGTTGCGGCACGCACGAGCAGGAGTACGTCCAGGTCGGCGCTGACGTTTTCGGGGCAGCCTTCAAAGTCGCCGGTGGAGGGCGAGTCGTCGAGCACGCCGAAGAGAATTAGCACGGCGGCTTCTTTACTCAGGGGGCTGGCGGGTGCGCTGCGCAGTAGGGCTTGGACGTCGAATTCCACGCCGCCTTCTGCGAGAGCCGTCAACGTCTGCTGGGCGGGGTGCTGCGCCTCCTGCTGGGGCGAGTTTTCGCTCATCTGTGTACCTCTTTTCTGCGCGGGCTGCTTTCCGGTTCAGTCGCCGTTAGGCGCTGAGCGGGTAGCCTTCTGCCATGAGTTCGCGGCGGGTTGCCCCCTGCAGGAATCGCAGGTGCAAGTCTTCTCGGCCGGGTGCCATTTCGTATTTCATGAGTTTACGTGCTGCTTGTTCGTTCGTCTCCCCGGCGCCATAGGACGGGCAGAGGTCGGCGACGGGGCATACACCGCAGGCGGGCTTTTTGGCGTGGCAGAGGCGGCGGCCGTGGTAGACCATGCGGTGTGAGAAGAGCGTCCAGTCTTTGCGTTCGATGAGTTCGGCAACGTCTTTTTCGACCGTCTCGGGGGCGTCTGCAGTGGTGAATCCCATGCGGCGGGCGAGGCGTCCGAAGTGGGTGTCTACGGTCAGTCCGGGCACGTCGAAGGCGTTTCCGAGGACCACGTTCGCGGTTTTGCGGCCGACTCCGGCGAGTTCTACGAGCTCTTCGAGGGTTGAGGGGACCTGCCCGTTGTGGCGTTCGACGAGCTGCTGGGAGAGGGTGACGATGGAGCGTGCCTTGGCGCGGTAGAAGCCGAGGGACTGAATGTAGGGTTCGACCTCTTCGGTGCGTGCGGAGGCGAGCGCGGCGGCGTCCGGGTAGCGTGCGAAGAGTGCACCGGTGACGGAGTTGACGCGCACGTCGGTGGTTTGTGCCGAGAGCACGGTGGCGATGAGTAGCTCGAAGGGGTTGTCAAAGTCGAGTTCTGCGACGGCGTAGGGGTAGGTTTCGCCGAGGATGCGGTTAATTTTGCGGGCGCGGCGCACGGTGGCGAGGTGGCTTTCGGGTGCGCGGGCGTTGAGGCGGCGTGCGGCGGCTGCGGCTTTGAATTCGGGAACGAATCGGATCTGTAGGAGCGATTCGGCGTTCTCTGCCGCGGTGTTCTGTGCGCCCGCTGCGGGCTGGGTGGCGTTCTCGGTCATAGCGCGAGGGTACCGGGCTTAGGTGTGTGGGCGGTAGCGAGGTTCACCGTACTTGGCGCGCGTCGCCCCCCGTATGCGGGGATGCGCATCCGCCACGCGCCTGCGCTCTCCCCTCCTCCGCATCATTTTCTGGGCAGTTCGCGTCGGCTAGCGCTCAGCGGGCGCTCGCTGTGCCACACTGGTTTTATGTCAGATACGATTTTTGTGCTTAATGGACCGAATTTGAACCTGCTTGGGCAGCGCCGCCCCGAGGTGTACGGCTACACCACTCTGCACGATATTGAGCGTATGGTGCGTGAGCGCGCGGCGGATCATGGTTTTGATGTTGAGTTTATGCAGTCGAATCATGAGGGCGCGCTGGTGGATGAGATTCAGCGTGCTCGTACTCGTGGCGCGGCGATTATTATCAACCCGGCGGCGTACACGCACACGTCGGTGGCGCTGCATGATGCACTGGAGGCGGCTGAGCTTCCGGTGGTTGAGGTGCATCTGTCGAATGTGCATCGTCGTGAGCAGTTCCGTCATCATTCGTTTGTGTCGCCGCAGGCTACCGCGGTGATTGCCGGTGCGGGTGCGTACGGCTATGTCATGGCGGTTGATTTCCTGGCGCAGCATCTGGCGGAATAACAGCGCGCCGCCTCCTTTCGTTAAATAGTTCAGGCTCCCGTTCCTCGCTAGAGGTTCGGGAGCCTGAATGTTTTTGTTAGCTACTTGCGGCAGGTGCCGGTGGAGACTGCGGCGGTGTTGTCGCCACCTTCAGCCAGTGCCTGCTTGAGGGTGCTTGCGGTGATGGCGTAGCCGGTCTGGCCGGTGGTTGCCTTACCGAAGATCACGCCGACCACGTTGCCGTTTTCGTCGAGGACGGGGCCGCCGGAGTTGCCGTGCTGCACGTCGGCTGCCAGTTGGTAGACCTGGCGCATGGCGTTGGCGCGGCCGGTGTCGGCATCGATGGTTTGGGTGTTGCCGATGCCCTGCACGGTGGCGGGCAGTGCCTTGAACGGGCCGCCCTTGGGGTAGCCCATGAAGGTTACAAGGCTACCTGCGGTGGCGTTGGTGCCGATGGTCAGCGGTTCGAGCGGCAGCTTGGGCACGCTGATGAAGGCGAGGTCCTGTTCGGTATCCATGTAGACGACGGTGCCGGGCCAGGTGCGGCCGCGGGAGTCCTGCACGACCGGGGAGGTCACGCCGGCGACCACGTGGGCGTTGGTGACGACCAGGCCGTTGTCCGCCACGAAGCCGGAGCCGGTGGAGGTGTAGCCGCACTGCTCTGCGGCACCCAGAATCTCAACGACGGAGGCAGCCGCCCGGTCCAGTGCCGCGGATTCTACGGTCTGGGTGGGGGCGCTGGTTTCGGGGGCGATGAGCTGGCTGACTTCCGGAATGGTTCCGAAGGCGAGCACGTCATTGCGTACCGTGTTGATGCGGTCCTTGACGACCTCGGGGGTGGAGGCGACCATCCAGGAGAGGGTCTTGGAGTCGCTGAGCGCAGTGTTGAGCTGCGGGATGGGTACGGTGCGCATGGAGATGGTCAGCACGACCATGACCAGGGCGCAGGCGGCGAGGTTCAGCACGCCGCCGAAGAAGCGTTCTACGCCCTTGAGCGGGGTGATGTCGGTGACGCGGCGGATGGTGCGTCCGGCAACGAGGCCGAGCCACTGTCCGATGGTCAGGCAGATGATGAGCACGCCGACGGCGGTAATGAGGCTCCACTGGGATCCCACGGATGCCACGGCGAGGGGCACGAGCCAGGCTGCGGCGCAGACGCCCAGACCCAGGCCGAGGAAGGTTCCGAGGGTGGTGAAGAATCCGCTGCGGACTCCGGCGAGGAAGTAGAGCAGCAGAATGATGGGGATAGCAATATCAAGCAGGTTGATGCCAGTCGTCACGACTAATTGCCTCCTTGGTGGGTAGAAATGGTCACGGTGTGCCCATGTGGTTGGTGCGGGCTGTGCCCGGTGAGTGTGGCGGCGCATTAACACCCAGTGGTGGGTGCGGCGGGCTTGTGTTCCCGGGGTTTTGGGCTCGGGTTTCTGCCTCGTCGCATCGTACCGTGTGTGGAGGCGGTGCGCCTCCTGGTCATGAGGGTGTCTGCGTGCTTGGTACCGAAAAAAGTACACACCTGAATGCCTGATATTAGGTGCTGAACCTGTGGGTAAGCTTTGAATTTTCTCGGAAGAAATAACTTTTGCTGTAAAGCTCGCCCTATCGGAATGCACAAACAGCTTTTTTAGGGTACGCTCATATCAGTTGAATATGTCACACTAGCTTGAGCCTTCTCACATTTCAGATGTTGAGACGCATGACACCGGTTCGGGCTCACTCACTGAACATTTACGAGTTTCGGCTCATCACCTCATATCTAGGAGAACTTTATGGATCTCGAGATCCTCCGTCGTACCCCTCTCTTTGCTAACCTCGACGACGCAGCTTTCGCTCTGCTGACCGATGACATTCAGGAGATTGACCTCTCCCGCAACGCTGTCCTTTTCTACGAGGGTGACCAGGACGACCAGCTCTTCGCTGTACTCTCCGGTAAGGTCAAGCTGGGTCGCACCGCCGCCGACGGCCGCGAGAACATGGTCGCAATCATGGGTCCCGGTGATGTCTTCGGCGAGATGGCTCTCTTCGATCCTTCGCCCCGTTCGACCAACGCTGTGGCTGTCTCTGAGACTCGTCTGGCTGCCATCAAGCACGAGTCCTTCAAGCGTGCGCAGCAGCTCGATCCCACTATCTCCGATCAGGTCATTAAGACTCTGGCTCGCCGCCTGCGCCACGCTAACGAGGCACTGGCTGACCTGGTCTTCTCCGACGTTCCCGGCCGCCTCGCTAAGGCGCTGCTGGACCTGGCTGACCGCTTCGGCCGCCCCGCAACCGACGGCGTGCTCGTTGCTCACGAGCTGACTCAGGAAGAGCTGGCACAGCTGGTCGGCGCATCCCGCGAGACCGTGAACAAGGCTCTTGCCGAGTTCGTTTCTCGCGGCTGGATTCGCCTGGAGGCACGCGCGGTGGTCATTCTGGACCTGCCCCGCCTGCGCCAGCGTTCCCGCTAAGGTTTCTTGGAGCCGGGGCTTTCTAGGACGCCCTCGCTAAAAGACGCACAGCTTAAATAGATCAGGAGCCGTTTCCCTCTGCATGGGGAAACGGCTCCTGATTTCTTTAACGCCTCATCGTACGAGCGAGCGGATGCGATACCCTCTTAGAGCACGCCCGTTGCGCCGGTGTAGATGGAACCGGTGGTAGCCGGAACCACCTCGGTGAAGGAGAGCATGCACGCGCCGTTGTGGGTGACGAGCACAGGCTTCCTCACCTCAATATTGCGGCGCTTAGACAGCCAGGCCACGGAAGTCTGAGCCTTCGCCAGGGATTCGAGCAGGCACATCACGCCGGGGGTGATGAGCTGGTCGAGGGTACGGCCCACCGTATTGGACTGACCGATGCGGTCACCGAGTTCGCTGGTGTCCTTAGCTTCGAGCAGTTCACGCACGTTCAGCCAGTCGCCCCACACACCCTTACCGAGCAGCAGCTTCGGGTCCTGGCCTACGGGTAGCGCCGTGGTGAAGTAGGCAATGTCGTAACGCTTGAGGAAGAAGTCCGGGGACTGCCAACGCGCTACGGGGCGCAGCAGGTCGGCGCGCACGCTCAGACCGCTGGAGGTCAAGAAGTTAGAGAAGCTCTTGTCCTGCTCGGCAACCGCTTCACGCCACGCCATGAGCTCAGGGGTGCTGGAGCGCTCCACGACGTCCTGTTCGTCCTCACCAGCGAGCAGAATGCCGGTCTCTTCAAAGGATTCACGCACGGCAGCCATGACGCTGCGGCGTGCTTGAGCAATATCGGAGAAGTGGAACTGCTCTTCCCAGTATTCGGCACCGGGGCCAATCCAGGATGCAGACTCATCATCACCGGGAAGAGCCGTGCCGCCGGGGAATGCGACCACGCCCAGCGGAGAGATGCCGGGGCGGTAGGTCAGAATCGTTTCGAGGCCGTTGTCACCATCGCGCACAAAAATGACGGATGCCGCCTGGCGCATCGTACAGCCGGTCGCACCTTCGTTACCGCCTTCACGCCAACTTTCGGCTGCGGTGCGCATGAACTCGGGAATCGTGTAGAGACGCTGGATGCAGGAGGTTCGCGGGTTAGCCGCAGACTGGCGGCCGGTAAACATGCGGGGGCGTTCCACGCCTTCAGCCGGGGTGGGGGTGCCGAAGCGGCGTTCCTGCACCGGCAGGGGCAGAGTCTTGATATCCTGTGATTCGCCGGATCCGTGACCGTCTATACCGTTCACCGTCTTTTGGGCGCCACTTTGTGCTGCCCGCTGAGCCTGGGCAGCACGAATAGCAGACAGCGGCAGCGCGCCGGTGTACAGATTAGACATATTCAACAATGATCTCGACCTCTACGGGCGAGTCCAGGGGAAGAACGGGAACGCCGACGGCGGAGCGGGCGTGCTGGCCTGCCTCACCGAAGATTTCGCCGAGCAGTTCGGATGCGCCGTTAATGACGGCGGGCTGAGCGGTGAAGTTCACCTCGGATGCCACGAAGCCGACAACCTTCACGACGCGCTGCACGCGGTCCAGGTCGCCAATGACGGACTTGACCGCTGCCAGGGCGTTGAGCAGGCTGATACCCGCGTACTTCTTCGCATTCTCGGGGGTCACGAAGCCTTCAGCACCGGAGTCGGACACCTTACCGGTTTCGGGCAGGGCGCCCTCAACGAAGGGCAGCTGACCGGAGGTGTACACGTAGGAGCCGGAAGTAACAGCCGGAACGTAGGCTGCGACGGGGGCGGGTGCTACGGGCAGTTCGTAACCGAGTTCGCGGATACGTGCTTCAATACGGGATTCAGTCATGATTACTCCAGAAGGATGGCGGGTGCTGGCACCCAAACGGTGATAGGGGAAATGCCGTAAATCTAAACGCTACTGATATTCAGGCAGCTGTTAAACGGCTAACCGGCGGCCTTCCTCATCTATTCCCGCGCTCCCCTAGTTAAAGGAGAGCCGGGATAGCGAGGTGACCGCCGGGTACGCTGCTCTTAGTCAGCCTTCTCGCGCTTAAAGTAGGCGATGGGGTTGCCCTGAGTCGGAGCGACCATGTTCGATGCGGGGGTTGCACCGGCAGGTGCGGAGGCACCGGGCAGCACGGTGACGAGCTCCCAGCCATCTTCACCCCAGTTATCGAGGATTGCCTTGGTCGTGTGGATCATCAGCGGTACAGTTGCGTATTCCCATTTCTTCATACCCTCTAGCCTAGCTTTCAGGGTCGAATAAGTAAAAGGGATTTACTATGGTTTCGGTCAATGTCCGGGGCTTTTTGGGGCTTTATTCTCAGGGCTGAGGCGCCCACCTCCCTGTGGGGTGGCGAGACGGGCTTTCTCTCACAGCTTCATGGGATAAACTGAATGAATGGCTTCATCTAAGAAAACCCGTGCGCGTCGCCGCCCGGGAGATTTTTTGCAGTTCCTCGCGTTCAGCGTGATTGCCGGTTTCCTCGCGGCAATTATTGTCGTACCCCCTGCCGTGAGCTTGGGTATGGTCACGAACGCGTCGATGTCATGGTTCCAGGACCTTCCTGACGACATTGCCGATGGCATTTCCTCCCGTCCTTCTACTATTTACGCTGCTGACGGCAAGACCGAAATCGCGACCTTCTTCGAAGAGAACCGTGAACCGGTCAAGCTGGATCAGATTTCTCAGCACATGAAGAACGCTATCGTCTCGGTGGAGGACCGTGACTTCTACAATCACGGTGCTGTCTCCGCTATCGGTATTGGTCGTGCGTTCCTGAACAACATCATTAACTCCAACAGCGGTCGCCGCCAGGGTGCTTCCACCCTGACCCAGCAGTACGTCAACAACCTCATTGTTGACTCCGCTGTGGCTCGCGGTGAGGACGCTACCGCGACCCTGAACGGTAACAAGACCTACGCCGCAAAGATTCGCGAGATGAAGCTTGCGATTTCTATGGAGCAGAACAAGTCCAAGGACGAAATCCTTGAAGGCTACCTGAACATCGTGAACCTTGGTGGTTCGAACTACGGTGTTGAGGCTGCTGCACAGTACTACTGGGGTATTTCCGCTAAGGACCTGAACGTGGCGCAGTCTGCGCTTCTTGCCGGTCTGGTGCAGGCACCGAACGTGTACGATCCGACCGTGAACCCCGAGCTCGCCCGTGAACGCCGCGACATCGTTCTGGGCACTATGCTCCGCGACGGCAAGATTACCGATAAGGAATACAGCGACGCTATCGCCAGCGACATTAAGCTCAACGTCCACCCCAAGTCCCAGGGTTGCTCCCTGGCAGGTGATAAGGCGTTCTTCTGCCGCTACGTGGTCAACTACCTGCTGCAGGATGAATCCCTCGGCGCAACCGCTGAGCTACGTAACACCGCCATCAAGCGTGGCGGCCTGAAGGTGATCACCACCCTGAACCCCGAGGCTCAGACCGCGGCAAAGCAGGCTGTGGACTCCACCCAGCCGGCTGCAACCAACTGGAACGACGTGAACTCCGCTCTGACCAGTGTTGAGCCCGGCACCGGTCGCGTCATCGCAATGGCACAGAACACCGAGCTCGGTAGCCCCGCAGACGCAAACGACCACTCCAAGACCGAGTACAACTACAACGTTGATGTAGCGTACGGTGGTACCCCTGGCTTCCAGCCCGGTTCGACGTTCAAGCCGATTATTCTGGCTCAGTGGCTCATCAGTGGCCGCGGCGCTAACGCTACCGTGAACGGTACCCAGCTGTTCTGGCCCACCAGCTTCGGTTGGAACGCCAAGTGCTACGAGGGCGGTAAGTACTACTACACCGGTCAGCCGAACGGCTGGTCCTACAAGAACGCGTTCAACGGTGGCCTAGGCTACAACACCGCGGCGTATGGTATTCGCCAGTCGTTGAACTCGTACCTGTACGGCATGCTCTCCCAGATTGACCTGTGCGATGTGCACGACCTGTCCATCAAGATGCACGCCCTGGATGGTACCGGCGAACCGCTGCACAGCATCCCCGACCTGGGTACCAACATTGGTGGTACCAAGTACGGTATCTCTCCGCTGACCAGCGCATCCATGTACGCTATCTTCGCTTCTGAGGGTAAGTACTGCACCCCGCGCCCCATCGAGAAGATCACCAAGACCAACGGTGAAACCATGAAGGAATACCAGAACCAGTGTGAGCAGGTTCTGGATCCGGACATCGCGAACGGTGTCAGCTGGGTTCTGAAGGGTGTTATCCAGCCTGGCGGTTCCGCTTCTCAGCGCGGTATTGGTCTGCCGAACGGTTCGGCTGCGAAGACCGGTACGAACGATAACTCCTCCCAGACCTGGCAGGTTGGCTACACTCGTGGCCTGTCCACCGCGTCTTGGGTTGGTTCTAACAACCTCGGCTTCCGTTCCCTGAACGGTGTGGGCATTAACGGTCGTGTTCTGAACTATGTGGATGGTGCGACCTACGCCGGTGCTCAGTGGCAGTCGTTCATGAAGACGATCGCACCGAAGTACAACACGAAGGACTTCACCACCCCCAGCGATAAGATTCTGTCGTACAGCTAGAATCACAGCTCATCAGCTGAAGCCTGAAAGGCGATTGATAATGTGTGAAAACGCAGTCAACGCCCGCGTCCCCGTGGCGGTCCCCGGCGCACGCGGCTCCTCCCCGCTCCTGAAGAAGGTAGCGGGGGCGGTAGCCGCCACTGCAGCTTTGGGGGCCGCCACGGCGGCGTATGGGCACTTTATTGAGCTGAACAATTTTCAGCTCCGCACCGAGTCCCTGCCAGTACTGCCCGCCGGTAGTCCTGACTTCAGGATTCTGCATATTTCGGATATGCACATGATCCCGGGCCAGCAGAAGAAGATTGATTTCATGCACTCGCTGGCTGCCCTGGAGCCGGATTTGGTGATGAACACGGGCGATAATCTCTCCCACGTGGACGGTATGGGTCCGCTGCTGGAGGCGCTCGACCCGCTCATGGATTTCCCCGGCGTGTTTGTGCCCGGCTCGAATTGCTATTTCGCGCCCGTCTTCAAGAACCCGGCACGCTACCTGTGGCAGCCGCGCACCCCGCAGATGATTGAGGAGGGCTCGCGTGTAGCACTGCCCATTGAGCGGATGCACGAGGCGTTCGAGTCGCGCGGCTGGACGGGCCTGGTCAACCGCTACGACACGCTGAACCTTAAGGGTCTGCGTCTGGAGTTCTCCGGTGTGGATGACCCGCACCTGCGCTACGATGAACACCCCGGCTTCGCCCCCGGCGCCTTCGATGAGGGGCAGGAGCCGAGCGTCCGTATCGGCGTGGCGCACGCCCCCTACATGCGTACCCTGTACCGCTTCGTGCAGGACGGCGCGCAGGCTATTTTTGCCGGTCATACGCACGGCGGTCAGGTCTGCCTACCCGGCGGTCACGCCCTGGTCAGCAATTGCGATTTGCCGCCTTCGCGTGCGAAGGGTGTCAGTGAGCAGTCCGGTATTCCGGTTCAGGTTTCTGCCGGTTTGGGCACCTCTCGTTTTGCGCCGGTCCGTCTGTTCTGCCCGCCGGAGGCAATCCTGGTGACCCTCACGGCTCGCGATAAGGGTGAGGCCGACGCTTCGAAAGGTGGCCGCCGCTAATGTCTGAGGCTTCTACAGCACGCACGACTAAGCGCCGCCGTAACCCCTTCTTGGAGACGGCGAGCGAACCGACCCCCGACCCGATCGACTACGCGCACGGTCAGCGTGCCCCGCACACCCTCGCCGCGTATGCGCGTCCGATTCGTGTGCGCTGGGGCGTGGGTCTGCTCGTGGCGTTCGGTGCCGGTGCCCTTGAGATTTCCATCCCGCAGGTACTGCAGATTATTGTGGATCATCTCTCGCAGAGCACCACCGAGAGCGCCATCTGGATTGCCGGCGGCCTGGTGCTTCTGCTGGGTATTGCGCATGCCTCCTTCATGTATTGGAGGCGCTGGCTGATTGTGGACCCGACCTCCACGATTGAGCTGTCCATGCGCATGAATTTCTTTGACCGCCTGCTCAGCGCCCCGCTTTCTCTGCTGGATCGTTGGCCCTCCGGTCAGTTGCTGACCCGCTCCATGAGCGATCTGGGGACGATTCGCCGTTGGTTGTCTTTCGGTATCGTTCAGATGCTGACTGTTGCGGTGATGTTCCTGGTCGGTGGCTTCTTCATGCTGCGTTCTTCGCCGTCTCTGGCGCTGGTGTTCGTGGTGACCGTGCCTATTCTGGTGCTGTCGCTGGTGAACTTCACCCGCAAGTACTACCGCGCTTCACATGAGATTCAGCAGATGACGGGCGACCTCTCCACCCGTATTGAGGAGTCGGTGCGCGGCATCCGCGTGATTAAGGCGCTGGGCCGCTCCCCCGAGCAGATTCAGGAATATTCCGAGTCGGTGGACGCCCTGCAGGTGCGCGAGTACGGCAGGTCGATGCTGGTGGCTCGTGTTGCCCTGTACCAGGGCCTGATCGTGGGTGTCTCTACGGCGGTGGCGCTGGCTGTGGGCGCTTCGCAGGTTGCGGCAGGCACCTTGAGCCTGGGTGCGATGACCGCCTACTTTGCGGTGCAGACGACCGTGCTCAGCCACGTGACGCGCTCGACCGCGCTGATGTCTGCCTATTTGAGCTATAAGGTGGCGTTGGAACGCCACAACGAGGTCATGGACGAGCCCGGCTTTGAGGCGGTGCCGCTGGTTCGTGGCTCCGCGGCTGTGTCTGGGCCCGAGCATCCGCAGGGTGCTTCTGATTCGTCAACAGTAGCTGGAGTATCTGCCGAGGGCGGCTCCGGGAAGGAAACTATGCAGTACCCCAGCGGTGGCGCAGTATCTGTCACTTTCGATCACGTTCAGTTCAGCTACGACGCTATCAAGGCGTCGGCGGAGGCTACCACTGAGGCGAATTCTGAAGTTGCTTCTGAGACGAAGGCACCCGAGGTTTCCGTGCTGAAGGACGTAGATTTCAAGGTCTTCCCGGGCGAGATTCTGGCGCTGGTGGGTGCAACCGGTAGCGGCAAGTCGACCGTGCTGTCGCTGGTTCCGCGTTTTTACGAGCCGACCTCCGGCTCCCTGCGTTTTGGCACCCGAGATACCGCCGACATGTCTATTGAGGAGGTGCGCGCCCAGACCGCGTTCGTCTTTGAGGAGGCGGTGCTCTTCTCCGGCACGGTCCGCGAGAACGTGCTGATGGGCGTTGCTGAACAGTACGAGCGCGGCACCGAGGATGAGGACTACCCCGCCGCAGAAGAGCTGGAGGCGACCCTCCAGACCGCGCTACAGCTGGCTGCGTGCGATTTCGTGGCGGAGCTTCCGCAGGGTCTGGATACCGTCATTGGTGAGGAGGGTCTGAGCCTTTCGGGTGGTCAGCGTCAGCGTCTGTCGTTGGCACGTGCCCTGGCGAAGCGCCCCTCCGTGCTGCTGCTGGATGACCCGTTCTCGGCGCTGGACGTGAACACAGAGGAGCGTATTATTACCGGTCTGCGTGAGGGTCTGGAGGGCCTGGGCGGCGCTACGACCCTGTTGACGGCGCACCGCCCCTCCACCGTGGCGTTGGCGGACCGTGTGCTACTGATGGTTGATGGTGCCGTGGTCGCCGAAGGCACTCACGCTGAGCTGATGGACTCTTCGGAGCAGTACCGTCAGCTGATGACGATGGAGGAGGGCTAATGGCCCATCATCGTCCGGCGGAGCCGCGGGAGCAGATGAGCCCGCAGGAGCGCGCGGAGACCCGTGAACGCTCGATGGCTCTGCTGCGCCAGATGTTGCGCCCGCACCGTGGGGCGTTGGCTCTGTCGATTATTTCAGTGCTTTTGGTCTCGGGTTCCTCGGCGGTTGCGCCGATTCTGATTGCCCGCGTTTTGGATAGTTCCATTGAGCCACTCAAGCAGGGTGACGTTTCTCCCCTACTGACCCTGCTGACGTTTTTTGTGGTGGCTACCGCGGTGACCGCGATTTTTTCGTGGGTCAACGTGGCGTACACGGTGCGCGTGTCGCTGGGCGTGGTGGTGTACCTGCGTAAGCGGGTGTTCCGTCACGCGCAGTTGCTGAGCGTGTCGTTCCATGAGCGGTACACCTCGGGCAAGGTCATTTCGCGTTTAACCAGCGATATTGATACGGTCCGCAGCTTCTTGGATAGCGGCATCAGCCAGTTGGCGATTACCTTGCTGTCCATGGTGATTTCTGCGGTCGCTATTTTCCTTCTGGATTGGCGTATTGGCCTGTTCATGCTGGTCATGGGCGTGCCGATTTACTTCTTGACGCGCTGGTTCCAGAAGACGGCGGTGCCGGTTTTCCGCATGATGCGTACCGAATCTGCGCATTTGACGAGCCGTTTTGTGGAGACTTTTACGGGTATCCGCGCGGTGAAGGCGTTTGGTGCGGAGGCGCAGATGCGTTCCGAGTACGCGCAGGCGTCGGAGCGTTACCGCCTTGCGGTGATGGATTCGATTAAGATTTTCGGCGTCTACTCGCCCATGCTGATGCTTTTAGGCAATGTGTTTATTGCCGGTGCGCTGGTGCTGGGTGGTTATGCGGTGCTGGGCGGCACCATGCAGATTGGCACCCTGCTGGCTCTGGTGATTTACGCGAACCGTGTGTTTGAGCCGGTCATGCAGCTTTCTGAGTTCTACAACATGTTCCAGTCTGCGATGTCTGCGCTGGAGAAGCTGTCGTCGTTCTTGGCTGAGGAGCCGGAGGTTGCTGAGCCGGATCATCCGTATGAGCGGACTGTAGAGCCTGCCGCCGGTACCGCTGAGGGCGCGTCCGGCAAGGTTCAGGGTGCCCTGGTGGAGCTGGATTCGGCGGTCTTTGGGTACACGTCGGATCGTCACGCGCTGAAGGAGACGACCCTGCGCATCGAGCCGGGTACGACCGTGGCGCTGGTGGGTGCTACGGGTGCCGGTAAGTCGACTATCGCTAAGCTGGTAGCTCGTTTCTACGATGTCTCAACCGGTCAGGTGCGTATTGACGGCGTGGATGTCCGCCAGCTGGCGGATGTGCAGCTGCGCCGTGAGGTGCTCATGCTGACCCAGGAGGTGTTCCTGTTCTCCGCGTCGATTCTGGAGAATATCCGCATGGGTAACCCGCAGGCCTCCGATGAGCAGGTGAAGACAGCCGCGAAGGCGGTGGGTGCTGACGCGTTCATTGAGCGTCTGTGTGAGGGCTACGAGTCGCAGCTGGGCCGCGGCGGTATTACCCTGTCGGCGGGTCAGCGTCAGCTGGTGTCCTTTGCTCGCGTGTTCTTGGCGAATCCGCGGGTGCTGATTCTGGATGAGGCGACGGCTTCGCTGGACATTCCGAGTGAGCGTGCGGTGCAGGCGGCGCTGCGAACCGTGTTGGCGGGGCGTACGGCGCTGGTGATTGCGCATCGCCTCTCGACAGTTCTGGGTGCTGATCGTGTGCTGGTGATTCATGAGGGCTCCGTGGTGGAGGATGGCTCCCCGCAGCAACTGATTGCCTCCGGCGGTCGTTTTGCGGCGATGTACGCCTCCTGGGATGAGCTGAATCAGGTTCAGGAGACTGAAGCCTAGAAGCTTTATCTGTCCCTCCTCCGAGCGGTGGTGTGCCGCTGTGTTGCGTTCTGAATTTTTTTGGGTTATCCTAGGTGAGTTGCCTACGGTATTCACTGATAGGTCAACATCGGGATGTGGCGCAGCTTGGTAGCGCGCGTCGTTCGGGACGACGAGGTCGCAGGTTCAAATCCTGTCATCCCGACAGATAGCCCCGGTCCTCTGGACCGGGGCTTTGTCGTACCCGCAGTATTTCTGTTGCAGATGTTGAGCACATAGAGGCGACCCCCTACCCGCGCAGGAACGCGGGGAGGGGGGTCGCTTTCGTATTGAGTTCAGATTGGGTTAGCCGCGCCCGGAGATGAGGGCGAGAATCGCCTCCAGGGGGCCGCGTCCGGCAATGGAGCGTGCCATGCGTGACCAGAGGGTGCAGAAGCCCAGGGCGATTGCGGCGCCGAGCAGCAGGAAGGCGCTCCAGTACACGGCGGTGCCCCAGCCTCCGGTGGCGACGTAGTGCTCCCCCACGGTGAGAGCCTTGACGGTGGGACCGGCGTAAATAATGATTCCGCTCAGCACAATGGAGGCGCTCAGCGACATCTGGCCCAGGCGTGCAATCGGGGTGAGCATTCCCGCCTGTGCGGAGAGCAGGCGCGCGCATTCGGCCCAGAAGTAGAGGGTTGCCGCGAGGTTTAGGGTTAGCAGCACCTGCGGGCTGTTGAGGAAGCCGAGCTCGGTGTAGGGGTTGAAGGTGCGGTAGACGGCGAGCGCCAGCACGGCGAGTACTACGGGGATTGCGAGCTTTGCCTGCAGGTTGTCGTAGAGGCGCACGAGCACGATGCCCAGGCACATGACCCAGATGAGCTGGGCGCTCTGCGCGTGGTTGACGCCGTGGCTTGCCAGGAACGGCAGCTGGGTAGCGGTCCACTGGTCGGCCCGAGCGGCTACATCCATGAGCAGGGTGTAGGTCCAGGTGATGAAGGGGCTGGTCAGCACCGCAAGCACTGCGACTGCCCACAGCGGCAGGTGCACGACGAATAGGGTCAGCAGGGTGAGTAGCGCCAGGTGCACGAGCATGTCGAAGGGCAGGGAGTAGGAGAAGCCCTGCGTCGGTACGGTCACGCCGGCTTGCGGCAGGTAGGTGATGCCCTGCATGAGTGCCACACCCAGTAGCAGCAGCGCGAGGAATCGCACGATGGTTCCGGCAAAGAGCTGCGGAAAGTTTGCGGTGCGGGCGTAGCGCCAGGCGGCGGCACCCAGGATTGCGGCGAAGAGCGGTTCTGCCGGTACGAGGGTCTGCGGGATCCAGAATTTCCAGGACACCGGGATCAGCTGTAGCCAGTATCCGAAGGGGATGAGCAGGCTGAGCACGGCGAAGGCGCGGGCGAGGTCGAGCCCGAGGTCGCGTCGGGTGCCTCCGAGGGAGGCGGCGCGTGCCCCGCTGCTGACGGTGGGGATGGGTTGTGTGCGCCCTGCTGCCATGTCCTCGCTCCTTGTAGTGCCGTGTTTGAGAGTCTGTGCGCCCTGCTAGGGCTACGCCAGGGGGTGTGCCCTGCCGGGGTATCTGCCGCGTCCGGTGGTGTGAGCCGGATGCGCTGGCATAGGTGTTAAGTGTAACGGTGGAAGCTGTGTCTGCTCGGGTGGTGGCGCGGAGGTTTTGCTCTCATGTGGTTTCCTCGTGCGGTTATTTTCGGTGTTCAGGCGCTCGATACGTGCTGTTCAAGTGTTGTTGCACGAGGTTAGGTGTGTACCATTGGTACGTTCTTAAAGGTGGGGCAATCCCGCGGGAGCATGATTTCGCTCCTTTTACTGTCCCAAACACGCCCCACCTGCACACACCACGTTGAGGTTTTATGTTTTCGACTTTTTCCCCGCTTTTCTTGACGGATTTGGGGGCTTCTGGTGCTCTTCTTGCTTCGGGTACGACTCTGTCGGAAGGGTCGAGCCACGATAGCGGCCAGTTTGTGTCCATTTTCTGGATTACGTTGGTTGCGTTGCTGTCCCCGATTCTTTCGCGTCTGACGGGTAAGAAGATCCCTGATGTGGTCTTCCTGCTCATTTTTGGTCTGCTGATTGGCCCGAATATGCTCAACCTTGCCAGCAGTGAGGGCGGTATCCCGCTGCTGAAGGAGCTGGGCTTGGGCATGCTCTTTTTGATTGCGGGCTTTGAGATTAACGTGTCGTCGTTGCGTAGCCGTCAGGGCTATAGCGCTATTGCCACGTGGGTGGTGTGCTTTGCTTTGGGTATGGCAGGTGCGGCGGTTATTACGTCGTTCTCGCATGAGCTGAATACGTATATTGCGGTGGGCGTGGCGTTGAGTTCCACGGCGTTGGGTACTCTGCTACCGATGTTGAAGTCTCACGGTGCTGCCGGTACGCCGGTGGGTAATGCGGTGCTGGTGCACGGTGCCGTGGGTGAGCTTCTGCCGATTTTCGCTATTTCACTACTGCTGTCTTCGCGTTCGCCGGGCATGGCGTTTGTGGTGTTGCTGGCGTTTATGGTGGTGGCGGTGATTGTGGCGCTGATTCCTCACCGTCTGTTTGCGCATGTGCCGGGTCTGCGTCAGATTATGGCTGCGGAGGCGAATACGACCGGTCAGACGGTTCTGCGTCTTGCCATGTTCCTGCTGGCGACCCTAATCATGTGCACTGCCCTCTTTGATTTGGATGCGGTGCTCGGTTCCTTTGCGGCGGGCCTTATTCTGCGTACCCTGACCCCTCCGGCGGCTTTGCATATGATGACTCGCCGCCTTGAGGTGGTTGGTTTTACGTTCATGATTCCGCTGTTCTTTGTGGTTAGCGGTATGGGCATTGATGTCTCTGCTGTGGTGGCTAAGCCTTTGGGTCTGCTTGCCGTGGTGGTGGGTATTCTGCTGTGCCGCGGCGTTCCGGTTCTTTTGGCGGAGCATTTCTTCGATACCCGTTCGGGTCTGACCACTCGCGCACAGAAGGCGCAGTTGGCGTTGTATTCGGCTGCGGGTCTGCCGATTATTGTGGCGGTGACGGAGGTTGCGACCAGTTCGGATCTTTTGGAGGAGTCCACGGCGTCGCTGCTGGTTGCCGGCGGCGCGCTGACGGTTCTGCTGTTCCCGCTATGGGCGTTGGGTATTCGTCAGGCGTTTGGTTCTGGTCAGCCGATTCAGCAGGAGCCGAGCCGTAAGGAGCAGATGAATGCGTTGAAGGCTCAGCGTAATGCGCAGGCGAAGCTTGCCACGGGCATGATTCCGGTGGTTCGTTTGAAGTCGCAGGCTGATTCCGAAACCCAGCCTGATTCTGAGTCCCAGCCCGATTCTGAGTCCCCGGCTGATGCTCAGCCCGGCTCTGCCGAGGCTACGGGCGCTTCCGCTGGTTCTAGCGTTGCGTCCCGAGCAGCCTCTCGGGCTGGGGCAAAGAAGCGTAAGGGTTCTGCGGAAAATACGGGTTCTGCAGAAATCTAGCAGCGGCTACGGTACGGTTGCCTTCGGCGTTTCAAGGTCGGTTACAAACCGGTTTAAGTGAGAATCTCGCTTACAGTCGCCGCAACCTTATGTGGGATTGAATTTATAAAACCACACAATACCAGGCAGTTAAAGCCCTGCAAACCAACATGCATCCCACATATAGAATCAAAACCCACCGCATCCCCTCTTGAGGCTGCGGTGGGTTTTTTGCACCCGAAAGACCCTATAAACCGCGGAAAGATGAGAATCTTCCTTAAATTCGGATTTTTTATGCAAATATTACAGAACATGACGTGTCTTAGCTTTCACGACTGACACTTTGTCCTATAAAATTGAAAGCGGACAGGGAATTTCCCTAAAACACACATAAACCAACATACATACACAGAGTCGCTTCCGCCCCAGCGGGAGCTGGCGCACCTCCCATCTCACACACGGGAGGCGCCCCTTTCGGGAGTATCCGCGACGATACCCCCGGCGGCTCCCAACCATGGAGGAGGATCATATGGTTCAGAAAGGTAACTATTTCTAACCTCGCATCTCAAGGCCTCGCACTGAATCCTAACGATTGTCTGCACACACAGTCATTTCCGAAGGAAATATCATGCACCAACTACTCCTCACCGCGAGCACTGGTGGCGTAGAGCTGGACTTCCCGGCCTGGCTCCGAATTACGCACTTCATCAATTTCATTATGATGGGCTTCCTGATTCGTTCAGGTTGGGAAGTTCTCGCCTCTCACCCCCGCCTGTACTGGAACAACCATTGCACCCCGGGTTCTGAGTGGATTAAGTTCACCAAGGACAAGGTCCCTACCACCCCCGGCGCATTTACTGCGCGCGATGACCAGCGCACCCTGTCTCCCCTGATTTCTCTGCCCGGTAAGGCTCAGATTGGTCTGGGCCGCGCATGGCACGCGCTGGTGACCGTCATCTGGATTGTTAACGGTCTGGTATATGTCTCCCTGCTGTTCCTGACCGGTCAGTGGCGCCGCATCGTCCCGACCAGCTGGGACATCATCCCGCAGGCGTGGGAATCCATCCAGATTTACGCTGGCTTCCAGATTCCCTCGATTGAGCACTTCCAGCCGTACGACGCTCTGCAGCAAATCATGTACTTCACTGTGGTGTTTATCGTGGCACCGCTGATGATTGCAACCGGCCCGATTATGAGCCCGGCATTCTGCGGCCGCTTCCCCGGCTACGTGCGCCTCTTCCGTAACCGCCAGACCGCACGTTCCATCCACTTCCTGGGCATGGCGTTCTACTGCGTCTTCACCGTCATTCACGTGGCGCTGGTGTTCGTGGTTCACCCCCAGTACAACATCGCCCACATGATGCTGAACAAGCCCTACAACGAGGTGGACGCAGCACAGTTCGCTCAGGCAGTCACCATGCTCATTGGCGGCATTGTCTTCGCTGTGGCTCTGTGGATTTTCGCTTCGTACTGGTCCCTGCGCGACCTGCGATTCACCCAGACCTTCATTTGGGGTCTGACCCAGCCGATTCGTAACGTCCTGCTGGACCGTATCACCTCCCGTCAGGTGCAGAAGAAGACCTTCACCGATGCCGACATCTCGCCCTTCCACTGGGTTAACACTCGCCCGCCGACAGAGCGTGAGAGCACCGAGTGGAACCGCCTGAAGGAGCACGAGTTCGTTGACTACCGCCTTGAGCTGGGCGGCCTGGTGAAGGAATCCAAGTCCCTGAGCATTGACGAGCTCAAGCAGTTGGGCAAGGAAGTCAACATCACCATGCACACCTGCATGCAGGGTTGGACCGGCATCGCCAAGTGGGAGGGCGTGCGCCTGCGCGACGTTCTCGCACTGGTCGAGAAGACCGACGAGGCACGCTACGTTATGGTGACCTCCTTCGGCCACGTGGGCCACACCTACGACGGCCGCCCGACCGAACCCTACTACGAGTGCCTGGACATCTCCATGGCAATGGAAGATGAGACCATCCTGGCGTGGGGCATGAACGACAAGCCCCTGCCGGATGTGTACGGTGGCCCGCTCCGTCTGCGTGCGGACTCCATGCACGGCTACAAGATGGTCAAGTGGGTTCAGAAGATCGAGTGGATCAAGGACTACCACGATGTTGGCGATGGCCAGGGCGGTAGCCGTGAGGACTCCGGTCTGCAGCACTTCGACGCACGCGCCTAAGCACCCTCACGGGGCGCTACGACGCTAACCGTCGATACACCACCCTATAAAGCACAGAACGGTGGCGGGAAACATGGGCCCGCCACCGTTCGCTTATCTTCTCCGCCGCTCTCTACTGCTCTGAAAGATGCAGAAGCCGAGAGGGCATAAAGAAACCGCCCGGGAGCCTTAGCTCTCGGGCGGTTTCTTTAGAGGTTTGCCTTCTGGCGCTGCACCTTAAGCGTCGTAGATGATGACGTCCAGGGTACGGGGGCCGTGCACGCCCTCCACGCGGATCAGCTCGATATCACTGGTTGCCGACGGACCGGAAATCATGGTCACAGGGCGGGTGTAGGTGATACGCTCGATCGACTCGGGAACCAGCTCCACCACGGTGGAACGGGGAACCACGCAGATGTGGTGGTCGGGCACCAGGGTGATGGCGCGGCGACCCTCATCGGGGTTGGTGTTCAAGAAGATCGTGCCGGTCTCTGCGCAGGAGACGGTCGAACCGGTCACCACAGCGTCAACTGCGTCCAGTTCCTTCAGGCTCAGGCAGCCGGGTTTGAGGGTGCTACCGGAGTCGGTGACGCGCTTGCGGTCAGCGGTGTCAGCCGGTAGCCACTCCATGTTCAGGCCCTCGGGAACCACGTAGGTGGACTTTTCACCCAGTCGCTCTGCGATGACCTTGGAGATGTTCTCCTTGTTCGCGTGGAACACGTTTGCCTTGTAGTCAATGAGGCGGTCGACGAGCATCTCAATGGTCTGCTCTTCGTTCAGCTCGCTGACGCGGCGGTAGTTACGTACGGGCTCGGGGGCGACGGGTGCGTCAGCCAGGGACGAGCGGATACGTGCGAGGATATCTTCCTTAGCAGAGGACATTAGTTGTTCTCCTTAGCTTCACGGGCTTCCTGAGCAGCCTTAGCGTTTGCAGCCGCTTCAGCTGCCTTACCCTTGTTAGCCTCGATGAGGGCCTGAATGTCAACGCGCTGTGCGTTATCGCGTGCCGGAGCCTGACCCTTCTCCTTCTTCCACCAGTTGCGGAAGGATTCCTTGGGGGGCTCGGGGATGTCGCGGTATGCGGTCCAGCCGCCGACGATACCGGGAACAGCGGTGATCTTGTGCTTGCGGCCGCTAATGAGGCGGGACATGGGCAGACCACGTTCTGCAATCGACATCATCTTGCCGGAGGTGAAGAGCTTCTTCGCACCGAGCATCATGCCGTCCATCTGCGAGAAGGGAGCCTTCTTGTTGCCCTCGAACTCGCGGATAGCGTGCTTGGACTCGACGTCCTTAGCGCGCAGGTGCACGAGGACCTCGGGGAAGTTAATCTTCACGGGGCAGACCTCGTAGCATGCGCCACAGAGGGAGGATGCGTACGGCAGGGAGTTGTTCTCTGCAGCCTCGATACCGGAGAGCTGCGGGGACAGAATCGCGCCGATGGGACCCGGGTAGGTGGAGCCGTAGGCGTGACCGCCTGCGCGCTCGTATACGGGGCACACGTTCATGCAAGCGGAGCAGCGGATGCAACGCAGTGCCTGGCGGCCCAGCTCGTCGGACAGAACGGCGGTACGGCCGTTGTCGATGAGGATGACGTGCATGTTCTGCGGGCCGTCACCGGGGGTCACACCGGTCCACATGGAGGTGTAGGGGTTCATGCGCTCACCGGTGGAGGAGCGGGGCAGCAGCTGCAGGAATGCCTCGTAGTCCTGGAAGGTGGGCAGAATCTTCTCAATACCCATGAAGGTAATGAGGGTGTCGGGCAGGGTCAGGCACATACGGCCGTTACCTTCGGACTCCACGATGGTCAGGGTACCGGTCTCAGCAATACCGAAGTTGGTGCCGGAGACTGCCACGGTGGTGTTCAGGAACTTGTTACGCAGACGGTTACGCGATGCCTCTGCCAGTTCTGCCGGCTCATCGGTGATGTCCGGGTTAATACCCTCAATTTCGCGCAGGAAGATGTCGCGGATTTCGCGGCGGTTGCGGTGAATTGCGGGCACCAGAATGTGGGAGGGGCGGTCGTGGCCGAGCTGGACGATTTCTTCCGCGAGGTCGGTCTCAATAGCGTTGATGCCGTTTTCCTCGAGGAATTCGTTCAGGCCGGTCTCTGCGGTTGCCATGGACTTAATCTTGATGATTTCGTCCACGCCCTGCTCGCGGATCAGGTCCAGAGCGATCTGGTTTGCTTCGGTGGCGTTGCGTGCCCAGTGCACGTGGCCGCCTGCGGCGGTGAAGTTACGCTCGAACTGCTCGAGCAGCTCGGGGAGGTTAGCCAGAACGTAGTTCTTGACGGACTCACCGGTGTTGCGCAGGTCCTGCCAGTCGGGCACCTCAGCGGTGACCTTGGCGCGCTTGTTACGAATCGCGTGGGTCACGAAGCGCAGGTTGGAGCGCAGCTGCTCGTTCTTGAGCTCTTCCTTCGCGTACTTGGGGAAGGGGGTTTCTTCGAAAATGTTGCCCTCGCCGTAGTGAACGACCTTGGGCATACCAAGCTGAATAGCGGTCATGAGGTCTTATCTTTCCTTAGGCGATTGAGAGCTCGAGGTGCTCGGCATCAATCTTGAGCGGGTTTTCCTTGGTGGATGCGAGGATCTCAGCGAAGTGGATGGTCTTCACGTCGGAGCCGCGACGGGAGAGTGCGCCACCGATGTTCATCAGGCAGGAGCAGTCGCCGCCGGTGCAGACGGATGCGCCGGTTGCCTCGACGTTGTCGGCCTTGTCGTTGACCATTGCGCCGGAGACGTCAGCGTTCTTGAAGGAGAAGGTACCACCGAAGCCGCAGCACTGGTCCATACCCTCAATCTGGGTGTACTTGATGCCCTCAACGGTGCGGACCAGGTCCTGCTGGCGGGTGCCCAGGCCGAGCATGCGCATACCGTGGCAGGAGCTGTGGTAGGTGACGTGCTCGGGGAAGTAGGAGCCGAGTTGCTCAGCGGCATTGGTGATGCCGAGGATGTCGATCAGCAGCTGGGAGAGCTCGAAGGTGCGGGAAGCAATCTGCTCTGCCTTCAGAGCCAGTGCCTCGTCGCCGCGGCTACGTGCGACCATTGCCTGCTGGTGACGCAGGGAGCCGACGCAGGAGCCGGAGGGTGCAACAGCTACGTCCCAGTCCCAGGAGTCAAAAGCCTCAACGTGGTTCTTGATGACTTCGTAACCGTCATCGAAGTAACCGGAGTTGACGTGCATCTGGGAGCAGCAGGTCTGGTTCGGGGGGAAGACAACCTCGTGGCCCAGGCGCTCAAGAATTTCGACGGTGGCGCGTGCTACGCGGGGGTACATGCCGTCAACGATGCACGTGGAGAAGAGTGCAATGCGCATGACTTGTCCGTCCTTTCCTCTGTGTTCAGAGTTTCTCGGTCTCACCGCCTGCGTCTGGGGCAGGCGGGGCACAGTCCGAATAAGTTCGGTCTTCCGTGTACTGCGGTTCAATGAGGTGAACCGGGGAAGCTGGGCCGGTTGGTTCCGGCTGATGTGCGCGCCCCAAGTGGAGGTGGGATGCGGTGGGATCAGAAACCGTGGTGATGTCTTATATCTTCCTTGCCATTTAACACCGTTGTGCGGCTTTTCTCTAGTCGAAATAGCGCATACTTTCCTTGTTAAATAATGGGTTAGGTCTACCTGACCTTAAGGTATATTTTCCTACCTTCCGGTACATATGACCTCATCTAGTTTTCACTCTCGCCACACCCCCTATGCCTCTTTAATTATTGAACGTTTATCAAACACACATCTTTGGCGGCTAAACCCCCTAGAAATCCGCCTTTCTGAAGCGTTAATGATTGTTTTATGGGGCGACTCCTCTTTAACACAACATTCTTTTCAAGAATGTGCCCACAGTTGAAGGTTCCTCAATAGCTAAAGCAGTCACTCATACACCCAATCCTTTACGCCTTCAGAAATATTCGAGTTTCAGAAGCTGGCATTAACTGTCAGAGCCGCAATATTTCGGTAAATTCACGGGATACAAACCCTCCAGACACCCCTTAGTCGCGGAAATGAGTCAGGTCACTTTTGGTGAAACGCCGCACTATCCGCTACTCTTCTAAACATGCGATCAATGGTCTGACCACATCCCCATGCAGGGAACAATGACTCGTTCCCCACAGAATTATCTATGGTCTGACCACACACAAAACACACCCTGAACCAAAGGAGTTCCAGTGGAAACTTATACCGCTGTAACCAATGCAGTGGGAGGTAGCCTCGGCCTCAGCGCGCTCGTGGCAACCATTCCCCTCCTCACCTTCTTTGTGATGCTACTGGGCGTTAAGGCACGCGCTCACTGGTCCGCACTCGTGGCACTGGCAGCATCCATCCTCGTAGCAGCGCTGGGCTTCCACATGCCCGCTGACCTCGCCGGCCTGAGCGCCGTCCGCGGCGCCATCTACGGCCTGGTCATCTGCTGGGTTATCCTCGGTGCAATCTGGTTCTACCAGCTCACCGTTCTCTCCGGCCGCTTTGAAGACCTGCGCCGCGTCTTCGACCGCCTCGGCGGCGGCGACCTGCGCATCCAGGCTATCCTCATCGCATTCTGCTTCGGCGGTCTGCTCGAGGCACTGGCTGGCTTCGGCGCTCCCGTTGCAATTACCGCAACCATGATTCTCTCCCTGGGCGTTAAGCCCCTTAAGGCTGCTGTCACCGTTCTGATCGCTAACACCGCACCCGTGGCATTCGGCGCAGTTGCTGTCCCGATCACCACCGCAGCTGACGTTGGCGGCAAGGACGCACACGTTATCGCAACCATCGTTGGTCACCAGGCTCCGTTCCTGGCAATGCTCGTTCCGCTCATCCTGCTCGTCATCCTTGACGGTATGAAGGGTCTGAAGGACGCATGGCTGCCCGCACTGGTCATCGGTGTCTCCTTCGCAATTGCACAGTGGGTCACCGCTGCTACCCCCGCATACAACCTGACCGACGTTGTTGCTTGCATCGTCTCCATGGGTGTTGCTGTTGTCTTCCTGCAGTTCTGGAAGCCGCGCGGCGTCGCAGGCGTTCGTGAACGCTACGGTCTGCCCGCACAGGCTGAAGAGAAGGAAGCTCTGCCCGCCGTTCGCGTCTGGATGGCACTGCTGCCCTACGTCATCGTCGTTGCAATCTTCGGTGTTGCTAACCTGCACGCTGGCCTGAAGGCATGGCTGAAGAGCTTCGTCATCAAGATTGATATCCAGGCTCTGAGCTCCCGCCTCGTCACCGCTGACGGCAAGCCCGTCAAGGACGCTGTCTACAACTTCGCGTGGATGTCCAACCCCGGCACCCTGCTGATCATCTCCGGTCTGGTTGTTGCTGTCGTCTACTTCTTCTTCAACGAGAAGGGCCGCTACGCCTTCAAGTTCCCGGCAATCTTCACCGAGTTCGGTTCCGTTGTCTACCGCATGCGTTGGTCCATCCTGACCATTGCTTCGGTTCTGGCACTGGCATACGTCATGAACTTCTCCGGTCAGACCATTGCCATGGGTACCTTCCTGGCAGGCCTGGGCACCGTCTACGCGTTCCTCGCACCGGCTCTGGGCTGGATCGGTACCGCTGTGACCGGTTCGGACACCAGCGCCAACGCACTGTTCTCCAAGCTGCAGGTGTCTGCCGCTGAGAACCTGCAGCACGCAGGTATCCACGGAGCAACCCCCGAGCTCATGCTGGCTGCTAACACCACCGGTGGTGTGGTCGGTAAGATGATCTCCCCGCAGTCGCTGGCTATTGCTGCTACCTCCGTGGACATGGAAGGCAAGGAATCCGACATCCTCAAGGCTGTCCTCCCCTGGTCCTTCGCTATGCTCCTGTTCGTCTGCGTCCTGGTCTTCCTGCAGACCAACGTGCTGTCCTTCATGATTCCCTAATCTGAAGCTCAGGTTTTAGAGAGTTCCTGAAGCATCCGCTTCACGAACAGTAGGACATTCGCCCCGGTTTGACCGGAGGCCACAGCGGGGCGGCGTACCTTTCCGGTATCGCCGCCCCGCTTTTTATGCCCCTTATGACTCGATAGGTTGCCCCAATAGTTTGGGAGAACATGCTGAGTCGAGACTTCTTTTCGTTATCCGCCTCGTTATCAGGAGAGAGTATGCCTCGTTCTTTTGACGACACCCAGCCTGCAGAGGCGCCCCCTGTGGTTGAGCGCCAGCCGATTCTGGCGGACCGCAGCTACAGCATCATTCTGGAGACCTTTGAGCGGCGCCTGCGCCTGGGTGAGTTGCGTGTGGGCGATAAGCTCCCCTCCGAGCGTGAGCTGGCGGCACGGCACGGTATTTCCCGTCCCTCGGTCCGTGAGGGCCTTCGGGTTTTGAACGCACTGGGTCTGATTCGTTCCAGTACCGGTTCGGGACCGAAGTCGGGCGCGATTATCATTTCGGAGCCGTCGGATGCACTCAGCTGGGCGCTGCGCATGCACATTGCGACCCGTAGCCTGCCGGTGAAGGACGTTGTCTCAACCCGTCTGCTACTGGAGGGCCCTGCGGCGCGTGCGGCGGCTGCCGCGCCGGACACCCCGGAGCGTGCGGCAGCGTTGGAGCGGGCGCGCGTACATCTGGCGGAGATGGATGAGCAGATCAGCGATGAGCGTTTCCATTTCTGCGATACGCGTTTTCACTATGAGCTGTCGAAGCTCGGCGGCAATATTGTGCTTGATACAGTGATTGACTCTCTGCACATGGCGACGATGAGTTATGTGCAGGAGGCGGTTCCTTTCCTAAAGGATTGGGAGGCGGTCAAGCGCACGTTGCAGCAGCAGCATTACGGCATTATTGAGGCGATTGCCTCTCACGATGAGCAGGCAGCCTATGAGCGGGTGTGCGAGCACATTACGTGGTTTTATTCGCTGTCTGACCGTGCTGCGGAGGAGCGGGCGCGGCAGCATCCGGCGCGGGATATTCTGCACGAGGATTTGTGCCACGAGAACGTACATGACGAAGACGTTCACGCCGGCTAGGCTTCGCCCCTCAACCCCATAAACCCACATAGCTAAAGGGCGGTGCCCCGGAAGAATGACCTTCCGGGGCGCCGCCCTTATGCGCCGAGCAATTATTTCAGCGGGGCAATTATTGCAAGAGCTCAAGCGGCTGAACCTTCGTTGCCGCGTAGGCGGGCAATGCACCCGCCACGATGCCCACACCCAAGCCGAGGAAAGGAATCCCTAGGATAAGGGGCGGCAGAGATAGCGCCCATCCGTTGAGAAGGCACACAACCCAGGAACCGAGAATACCGAGGATGAAGCCTCCAAGAGCGCCCAGGGCCCCGAGGAGAGCCGCCTCCGCAAGGAAGCTGACCGCCACATCTCGCCGTCCCAACCCTAATGCACGGTTAATGCCGATTTCCCGGCGGCGTTCCCAGACCGAAATCTGCATGGTCATCACAATGCCGAAGCTTGTCGAGGCGATAAGAACCACCAGGATGATGGTCGTAAGAGCTCGGCTATCCTTCGTCAAGGAAGCACGAAGAGTCACCGGTGAAGGCGGAATCTCAATGTTTGTATCAACGGGGGCGCGCTGCGGATCGAGTACCTGCTTGAGCTGTTCCGCGACCGTATCTGCGCTTCCTGGATTCACGATGACGTCCATACCGCGTTGCAGGGTGTGGGCTTGCGGCAAGAAAGTGGAGGTGGTCGGCAGGATAAGAGCGCTACTGAGAGCAGCGTTTTTGCCGCCGTCACGGATAATGCCGAGCACGTAGGCTCGCATTCCGTTGACCTCAATCATGTTCCGCCCGGGCTCAGTACTGACCCCTAGCTCTTTCGCGAGGGCAACGCCCAGATAGACGGTAGGCTCACCGGGGCGTTCGCGGGCAGGCTCCGAGAAATGTCCCTCAACAATGTGCGCACCTCGTGCTTTCAAACCTGCTTCTGAAACGATTGCGAGGGGTGTCTGTTGGCCCTCATGCCCCGGCCTGTTGACCTGCGGACGCGTTGTCTGCGTATCGATGGTGACTGTACCGGCAGCTTTGACCTCTGGAACTTGGTTAACGCGCCAGAGCAGTTCATCCTCCGGTATATCCCAGGTCTGCGGCTGGAGGCGCACACCGAGCCGGGTGGAATCGTAGCTGGCCAGCTGCGAGCTCGTGTTGAGCGCTGACGACTCGCTGACGCCCACCAGCATGATGATGGTGGTTGTTCCCGCGAGCATCGCCAATACCGTGAGCAGGTTGCGGCGCCAACGGTGAACAACTGCAAGGAGAGCGTAGTGAAGGTTGTTCCTTAGCATCTATCCTCCCCTGACGACGGGTTCTTTGAGCGTTTGGTGGGCCGGTTCTTCGGGGCTAGCGAGTTCGGGGCTAACGAGCATCCCATCGACCATGTGTAGCTGCCGGTCGCAGCGAGCCGCGATATCGGGTTCATGGGTGATGATGACCAGGCTTTGTTTCTCCTCGCGGCCGGCGAGGAGCAGATCCAACACCTTGTGAGAGTTTTCAGTGTCGAGGTTTCCTGTAGGCTCATCGCACAGTAGGATACGCGGGGCGCAGGCTAACGCACGCGCAACCGCGACTCGTTGCTGTTCACCACCGGACATGTTGCGTGGAAGAACCTCCAGGCGGTGCCCCAAACCCACCTGTTCGAGTGCCTGCAACGCACGCTGATGTGCCTGACGGCCCGGTACGCCGCGCATCCGGAGGGTGTGGGCAATGTTCTCGGTGGCGTTCAGATGAGCGATAAGGTGGTACGCCTGAAAGACGAAAGCGATGTGCTCACGGCGTGCTACAGTTCGCTCGGCGTCGCTGGCGGTGCCCATGTTTTGGCCCAATATTTTCAGCTCACCTTCGGAGGGCTGATCGAGTAGCCCGATGATAGAGAGGAGCGTAGATTTTCCGCTTCCGGAGGCACCGGTAATGGCCACCGATTCGCCTTCATGAATGCTGAGGGTTGCGTTTTTAAGCGCCCAGGTGGAGGGCGGGAAGAAACGCGCAATATTGTGGCACTCGATATTAGGTTTTGTGGCGGTAGAGCTCGCGGGGAGGGCACGTTCTGTCTCGTGATGAGGCATTTTAGCGCTCCTTCAGCTTCACGACGGTACCTGCCTTGAGTTCTGCTGCGGGGTTGACGAGCTCGCAGATTCCGGCGGAGCATACACCGAGGGTGACGGGAACGCTCTGACCGTTATCCAGGGTGATGGAGTGCGTTCCGTTTTCTTCGGTTTTGACGGCTGCTTCGAGCACCGCGAGGGCGTTTTCAGCGCCTCGGTTGAGAGTGACGGTTGCTTGAAAACGTGTTGATGCCGTCGTGTTTTCCGGCAAGTCGATTGTGATGGGGTAGCGTTTCCGTGCGGTAGCTCCCTGTGCGGAGGTATCGCTGTTAGGTCGCGCGCTGTTCTGCGCACCGTTGGAGGCACCTGCGTTAGCGCCGCCGTCAGCGTTAGTTGAGCCTTCGGGTGTGAGGGCCGAGCCCAGAGTGCCTTCGAGCGGACTTCCGTTATCGGTAAGAATCTGGACTTTCTGTCCTTCAGCGAGTTCATTGCTGAGAGCGCTACCGTCCGCGGAGAGTACCAGACGGTATCCACCCGCGGATAGGGTGCACAGCGCCGGAGTTGAGGTTTGGCCTTTGGTGCCGCAGCTGTTGTCTACGGTGTATTCATTGCCGTCAGCGAAGAGGTATTCAGAGAGCGGCAGTGCGGTGCTGTAGCGTCCTTCTTCGGTTCGGTCAGTATCCCCGGGAGGGTAGTAGCCACGATCCAGGTAGAAACGGTAGACAGCGTTGGCGGTGGCTTCGCCGTAGCTTCCTTCCTCATCCCAGATGCTGTAGCCGAGTGATTCCAGAGCTTCTTGGAGCTGTTTAACGTCATCGCCGCGAGCGCCTACGGCAAGGTCGCGGTAGGCGGGAATACTACCCTTGAACGCAATGATGGGACGCTCATTGATAGTGGTGATAATTGAGCCGTTACTCAGCTGGGTACCCGCCTTGGCGCCGTCCCTGGTCACCACTCCTTGAGGGGTTCCTACGGTGTAGCTTCGGGCGGGTGACACGCTGACTTCTCCCGAGTAGGTGCGGGTAACAGTCTGCGTGCTGATTCGGGTTGTTAGTTGCGCGGCGCGGGACGGCTGCGCATTGGATTCAACATTGGTGCGTAGCCCCGTATTAAGTGCGTAGATGGAGAACCCGCCGGTGATGACGAGCAGAATGACGAGCACCGGAACCAGGTAGGCGCGTATGGTTGCCGTCGTGGCGGCGCGGCGGGGGTTTTCTGAACTCTGCTGCGTGTTCATGGGTTCACCTTTCTGCGGTGAAATATGGGGCGGGACTAGGGGTAATTGCTGAGGGTAACAACGTGGCGGGGGTTGAATAAAGGGGTGTATCCTCTGCTCTCATCCGCGGGTGAACGCGGTTGAGAGCAGAGGACCGGTAGAAAATTTTCGCTAGAAAATGTCCAACGAGGAATCAGCGTTTACTGGTTGCCGTTGGCTAGTTGCCGTTGACTAGAGCTGCGGCACGCTCCTGTGCCTGACGTTCAATATCGCGTACTTCAAGGATGAGCGGCTCATGCTCATTGAGCCAGGTCGCAGCCTTTTCGTAGTAGATATTCTGTGCCTTAGTCAGGATTCCAGTAGACTTTTGGCAGTTGTAGTCAGCATGAGCTAGGGATTGCTCTTCCGCATTGGCGGCGGCATTGGCTGCCTTATACTTACCCCAGGTTTTCTCTGCGTAGCTGGGAGCATCTCCGAAGTGCTGGATATCGGTGTATCCGCTTTCTTTCATGCATGCACCGTAGGTGGTGTCATTACGGTAGTATTTCCCCATTTCTTCTACTGCGTTATTTTTGGATCCACCCACGATGAGCTCGTTAATGAAGTTGATGTATTTGAGGTAGTTTTCTGCTGAGCCAAAGACAGCCTCTGCCGCACGTCCCAGGCATGAATCTGTTGCCATGCCGGTCTGGGAACCGTTACTCATCGTGATGGTAACGGTTTTGCTGTCTGCGGCTTGGGGGTCGCCTTGAAATGCTTTCCGATATGCCGGGTTTTCCATCGCGGGTGCATTGCTGGAGCTAGCGTTGCCCTGCCGGGTGGATAAGTACCCTTGGGTGGCCGCTTCTTCGTTGGCGAAGTGGGCGTCACTCATCGCAAGTTCATGAACGGAGCTGCCGTCAATAATGTTCTGGCTACCGGAGTAGGTGAAGGACTTCTCACTCATGCACTTTTTGACTTCGTTAACGAGGGCCACGTTAATGTCCGGGGAGGGATTCTCGTAGCTTGCCAGGACATTGCGAATGTCTTGCTTAACTTCAACGGTGGTGGAGCAACTCGATACGCCCAGGCAGCAGGCAATACCGATAAGGACGAGGGGTGTGAAGGGCTTCTTTGCCATGGACTTCACCTTTCTCAAGCATCATTGATGGGCGAGAACCGGCAGTGATACGAGCGTATCGTGAGGGCTACCTACATACCTGCTATATGGTGTGAACCTGCGTTTCGTGGAGTAGAAGCGTAGTGAGCCGATTACTAAGTATGATAGAGGACAACCCCCCCCCGTACAATAGACACACAAGATGTATTTATGACGTATAGCACCTATAAGAATGCATGTAAAAGAGCTTATGGATTAAAGGGCGGTGCCCCGGAAGAATGACCTTCCGGGGCACTGCCCTTTAGCTATCTCAAAGACTTATTTCAGCCCGAAATATTGAGTTTAGAACTTCGTGCCGGTCAGACGCTCATACGCCTCAACGTAACGGGCACGAGTCTTCTCCACAACCTCCTCAGGCAGGTGCGGCACGTTATCCGAACCGTCCCAACCCGCGTCCGGGGAACGCAGCCAGTCACGCACGTACTGCTTATCAAAGCTCGGCTGCGCACGACCCGGCTCATACTGCTGAGCGTCCCAGAAACGCGAAGAATCCGGGGTCAGAACCTCATCACCCAGAGTGATCTCGCCGCGGTACGAATCAGTACCGAACTCCATTTTGGTATCCGCCAGAATAATGCCCTGCTCACGAGCAATCTTCTCCGCAGTGGTGTACAGGCTCAGGCTCAGCTCCTCCAGGCGCTCACCCACCGGCTGACCCACCTCAGCGTACAGCTCCTCACGGGTCACCAGCTCATCATGCTCACCCACCTCAGCCTTACCGGTCGGAGTGAAAATCGGGGTCTCCAGGCGGGAACCATCCACCAGACCCGCAGGCAACTTCACGCCAGCAATCTCACCGGTCTGGTTGTACACGGCCAAACCCGAACCGGTCAGGTAACCGCGCACAATGCACTCCACCGGGAACATGTTCAGGGAGCGGCAAATCATCGCGCGACCAGCCACAACATCCGGAACGTCAGTGGACAGCACGTGGTTCGGAACCTGCTTAAGCTGCTCAAACCACCACAGGGACATCTGAGTCAGAATCTTGCCCTTATCCGGGATCTCGGTGGGCAGAATACGGTCAAAAGCGCTAATACGGTCCGAGGCAACAACCATGACCGAACCGGCACGTAGCTCAGCGTCATCATTGACGGTCAAGCCGGTAGCGTCAAAACGTTCCTCATTCGGAACGTACAGGTCGCGGACCTTGCCGGAATAAATGTGAGTCCAGCCCGGGATTTCCACGGGGTTAGAACGAGAAGTCATGAGAATTTCTCCTGATGAGGTGGTGTGATGTGGATGCAAAAAGTCTGTGTAATTACAATACCGCGACAGGCACGGCTCCCGATAGTGCCAATCAGTCATCAATACGGCACAATCTTGAGAGCCCAACCTACCCCGGTCGCCGCCGACAGCACCCCGATTGGGGAAAAGCCGAGACGGCAAGAAGCCAAGAAGTAAGAGGCAAAGGGGCAAGTGGCAAAGAAGCGACCGGCTCCCCCACCCTCAAGCGGGGAAGCCGGTCACCTTAGGTTTTAGCCGCGCGGGGCGGGAATGTGGATACGGTTCTCCACAGCCTTCAGCGCGATATCGGTGCGGTACTGCGCGCCAGCCCAAGAGATAGCGCGAACGCCCTCGTAGGCGGCGTCGCGGGCGGCGCCCAGGTTCTCACCGAGCGCCACGACGGCCAGCACGCGGCCGCCGGCGGTGTGGATTTCCTCGCCGGAAACCACGGTGCCCGCGTGAATCACGTGCACGCCCTCCAGGGCGTTCGCCTCATCCAGACCGGAGATGACGTCACCCTTGCGGGGAGTGTCAGGGTAGTTCTCAGCAGCCATAACCACGTCAACTGCGGTGCGGGGATCCCAATCCAGCTCGGTACCCTCAGAAATTTCACCGCGAGCAGCCGCACGCAGTAGCTGACCCAGCGGGGTGCGCAGACGCGCCAGAACCGCCTGGGTTTCCGGGTCGCCAAAGCGTGCGTTGAACTCGATAACGCGCACGCCGCGGCTGGTCACAGCCAGACCGCAGAAGAGCACACCCACGAACGGGGTGCCGCGCTCAGCCATACGAGCCACGGTCGGGCGGGCAACCTTCTCCACGACCTCCTGAACGAAGCCCTCAGGCAGCCAGGGAAGCGGGGTGTAGGCGCCCATACCGCCGGTGTTCGGGCCCTCGTCGTTGTCGAAAATGCGTTTGAAGTCCTGAGCCGGGGACAGCGGCAGAACGTTCTTACCGTCAGAGATGACGAAGAGGGACACCTCGGGGCCGTCCAGGAACTCTTCGATGACCACGGTGCCGCCGGCGTTGAAGCATGCCTGCGCGTGCTCCAGTGCCGCGGTGCGGTCCTCGGTCACCACAACGCCCTTACCTGCAGCCAGGCCGTCGTCCTTGACCACGTAGGGTGCACCGAACTCGTCCAGTGCCGCCTGCGCCTCAGCGGCGTTCGTTGCCACGTAGGCGCGGGCGGTCGGCACGGAAGCCTCTTCCATGACCTGCTTAGCGAAGGCCTTAGAACCTTCCAGCTGCGCGGCAGCTGCGGAGGGGCCGAAAACGTCAAAGCCCGCCTCACGCAGTGCATCGGAGACACCTGCGACCAGGGGCGCCTCCGGGCCGATAACGACCAGGTCGGCGTTCAGTTCGCGTGCCAGGGCGGTTGCCTGGGCGGGGTCATTCGCATCAATTGCGTGGACGGGAACATCCTGGGCAATGCCGGCGTTGCCGGGGGCGCTGTGCACCTCAGTTACCTCAGGGTCGCGCAGAAACGCTCGGATAATTGCATGTTCGCGGCCGCCGGGGCCCAGTACCAAAACCTTCATGCTATTCAGGGTACCCGCTATCACGCTAAAAATGTGAGCTGGGAACACTAAAAATGCGGCTCTTCTCATCTAGCGGCACGCTCAAAAGAATGCCTATCAGAGAAGAACCGCATCGGGTGAGTATTCACCACAACATAGGTGGCTTTGATTCGGGTTAAACCAATGCTGTCACAGCCGCAAGACCACCAAAAACAATGCCGGGGGCATTAGCGATGACAATTGGTATGTCCTTCTTGGGGCGCCACAGGCCGTACAGCAACCATAGAGTGCAGTTTATAGCGGCTACCAGGGGCTGAATCCAGTCGCCCTTGTGACCGTTCAGGTTACCGATAATCTGCGGGAAGTAGAAGACATACATGAGCACGGCAGTAATCGAAGCGACTCGCGCAAGAATGGGGAAAAACTTGGCGTGAAATTCAGATTCAGCGCTCATGCCGCTTTTTTCTGCGGTGTTCTTAGGGGTGGTGGAAGAAGAGTTGTTCTGCTCTGCCATAAAATTACCTATTTCTGATGATCTAGTGTGCGTATTATCTGGTGCTGTCGTTCTCGCAAACAGTGGAGACGTAGATGATGGGAGGATCTGTTCTAGGTGGCTCCAGGATAGGTGGCGCTAGGATACATGGCGCTAGGAAGGGGCCGCTCCCATTTTGAGAGGTATGCGCAGACCTCACGGGTATACTCCACGAATATTCTATTCCTCCCCATGCTAAAGACGTAACCCCTACCACCAATTAATATGAGAGGTATCACATATACAGCTCACTGTCGGTCAAAAAATATCACATAAACATCCAAAAATAAGGATGAATCCGCCCCACCCTTACAAGCAACGTTCTGCACGGAAATATTTGCGGGGATACCATTCTGAGCCGCCCTATACGCGTAAAACCGCGTACATAAGGCAGAACAATACACCCCTTAAACTAGAAGAATGACCAACAGCACCACCCCACAGGCAACCACTCACACCACCGACCACAGCAGCACCTTCGACGTAGAACTCGCGCAGCTCACCCGCAACAACTTCATTGAGGCACGCCACCGCGGCCGCCTCATCCTGCTGGGCCCCGACGGCGAAGTACAGCTTGCCCTCGGCGACATTCACGAGCCCTTCTACCTGCGCTCCGCCGCCAAGCCGCTGCAGGCCATCGGATCCATGAAGGCGGGCGCACCCCTGCGCGGCTCCCAGGTCGCCATCGCCTGCGGCTCGCATCGAGGCACCTTCGAGCAGATGCGCGCCGTACAGGACGTGCTCACCCAGGGCAGCACCGAAACCAACCCGCTCACCCCGGCAAACCTGGCGCTCAAGCCCACGCTCCCTGCCGATAAGCAGGCACGCCAGGCAATGACTCAGGCGAACCTCGCCGCTACTGCCCTGGCGCACCCCTGCTCCGGCAAGCACGCCGCATTCCTGTGGGCGTGCACCGCCAAGCTTGAGCGCGGCGACCTTGAAGAGGGCTCGCAGAACTGGACCCTGCACAACTACCTCGACCCCGCACACCCGCTGCAGCAGGTCATCACCGAAGAACTTGAGGCGTTCACCGGCGAGCCGGTAGTCGCCATCGGCGTTGACGGTTGCGGCGCACCCGTGCACGCCGTCTCCCTGGCCGGTGCCGCACGCGCCTACTCGACCCTCGGCTCGGCAATCCGCAACCTCGGGGCGGATGCGCGCGCCTCCACGGTCGCGACCGCCATGGTGGATTACCCCGAACTGATTCAGGCGCCCGGCTCCCCCGACACCGTGCTCAGCGAAGAACTGGACGCAATCGTCAAGGGCGGCGCGGAGGGTGTGCTCTGCATTGGTCTGCGTTCGGGCGCGTCCGTGGTGGTGAAGATGAGCGACGGTTCGCACCGCGCCATGTACGTCGTGGCTCTGCGTGCTCTTGTTGCTGGCGGCTACCTGAGCGCCGAGGAATGCGAGCGCCTACTCGCGCTGGTGGTTCGCCCGGTGACCGGCGGTTACGTGGACGGCAAGCCTGTTGTGGTGGGTGAGCTGCGCGTACATGAGGAGCTCTTCACTCGCGAGAATCTGACTCTCGGTACCCAGGAAGGGAACTAGTTGTGGCGATTCGACGTAAAACTTCCGAAGCAGACGGCATGGCGGCGGTACGCGAAGTGCGTGCTTTCTTTGAGGCGCAGCGTGCGGCAGCCGGTGAGCCTGCGGATTTACATGCCCGAGGCGGGTACCTGCTGAACAGCCCCGAGGTGGCGCAGGCGTTTGCCGCGCTCCCCCGTTCGGTGCGCGCGACCTTCGTTCGCTTCACTCTTGAAGAGCTGGCGACCCTCGCCCCCGGCAATAGTGTGGAGGTACGTGTGCCCCCGCTGGGCGTGACCCAGTGCGTGGCGGGTCCTCGCCATACGCGCGGCACCCCGCCGTCCGTGGTGGAGGCGCGCCCGCTCGTGTGGGCGGTGCTGGTGTTGGGTGCTTGTTCGTGGGAGCAGGCGGTGGGTGCCGGTGCGCTTGATGCGTCGGGCGAGCGCAGTGATTTATCGGCGCTTCTTCCGCTCTTCTAGAATTTGCTACGAGCCCGCAGGTCCACGCAGTTTTCGTAATTTGGCGTGTTTGTTGCCTGTTCTAGTGGTCCATACTGAGGTATTTAGCGTATCCTTCACCACGTCTACATTGAAACCCGGTACACTTTTAAAGGTCTGGTGTATGCTACCGCACACACAGGCAGGTGCGAGTACAGAAACACACGTCCGTCTTGCGCCTGCGCAGACGCATCCGCAGTCCCAACGTCGAAAAGAAGTGAATTGATTCGCCCCGACGGAAAACTCACTCACGACCTCGATCCGATTGACCACGGCCCCAAGGACGCCTGCGGCGTCTTCGGTGTCTGGGCTCCCGGCGAGGACGTGGCAAAGCTAACCTACTACGGCCTGTACGCGCTCCAGCACCGCGGCCAGGAATCAGCAGGTATCGCAACCAGTAACGGCAAACGCATCCACGTGTACAAAGATATGGGACTGGTCTCCCAGGTCTTTGACGAAGCCACCCTCAGTTCCATGCCCGGCGACCATGCTATCGGCCACGCTCGATACTCCACCACCGGCGCATCCCACTGGGCTAACGCACAGCCCACCCTCGGCACCACCCCGCACGGCACGCTCTGCCTGGCGCATAACGGTAACCTCACCAATTCCGCTGACCTTTACGAGCGTATTCTCGAAAAGAACGGTGGCAAGCCCCCCAAGCACGGTGAGCTTGCTCAGGGTAACACCACCGACACCGCACTCGTTACGGCTCTACTGGCAGAGCATGACTTCGATTCCCTCGAAGAAGCAGCACTCGACCTGTTGCCGACCCTGCGCGGTGCTTTCTGCCTCACCTTCATGGACGAGAACACCCTCTACGCTGCACGCGACCCGCAGGGTGTACGCCCCCTCGTGCTCGGTCGTCTGGAGCGTGGCTGGGTTGTCGCATCCGAAACCGCGGCACTTGATATTGTCGGCGCGTCCTTCGTGCGTGAAGTGGAGCCCGGCGAGTTCATCACCATTGACGAGAACGGTCTGCGTTCCCAGCGTTTCGCAGAAGCTAAGCCCGCCGGCTGCGTCTTTGAGTACGTCTACCTCGCTCGCCCGGACACCACCATCTCCGGCCGTAGCGTCTACGAATCCCGCGTAGAGATGGGCCGTCAGCTTGCCCGCGAACACGCTGTTGAAGCTGACCTGGTCATGCCCACTCCCGAATCCGGTGTTCCGGCTGCTATTGGTTACGCCGAAGAGTCCGGCATTCCCTACGGTAACGGTCTGGTCAAGAACGCCTACGTGGGTCGAACCTTCATTCAGCCCTCGCAGACTATCCGCCAGCTCGGTATTCGACTCAAGCTGAACCCGCTCAAGTCTGTGGTTGCAGGTAAGCGCCTCGTCGTCATTGACGACTCCATCGTTCGCGGTAACACCCAGCGTGCCCTCGTGCGTATGCTCCGCGAAGCTGGCGCGAAGGAAGTGCACGTGCGCATCTCCTCCCCGCCCGTGAAGTGGCCTTGCTTCTACGGTATTGACTTCGCTTCCCGCGCGGAGCTGATCGCTAACGGCCTGTCCGTGGACGAAATCGCGTCCTCCCTGGGTGCCGATTCGCTCGGCTTCATCTCTCAGGACGGCATGATGGCAGCCACCGAGCAGCCCGCCGAAAACATGTGCACCGCATGCTTCACCGGCAAATACCCGATTGAGTTGCCGAGTGAGGAACGACGCGGCAAGTCCCTCTTCGACTCCGCGGAGAAGGGCAAGGGCGGACCCCTCGCCGGCAAGGCAGCTGAGGTAACCGTGGAGCGCCCCGTCCCCTCCAAGCCTGAGCATGCTGAGGCCGTCTCCATTGAGACCCGCGAAGGCACCGAAACTCTCGAAACGAAGTTCGATCCCTCCGCAGTACAGGTTGCCGCAGACGACGCCGGTATGGGCATGTGCAACCCCGGCCCCGACGCCGACCTCGAGGCATTGCTCACCGAGCAGGACCGCATCCCCGCAAACTCCTCCGCTACCGCTACCCCGAAGGAATCCTAATGAGCGAGAACACCACCACCGTAACCTACGCGAGCGCAGGTGTTGACGTAGAGGCTGGCGATCGCGCCGTTGAGCTGATGAAGGGCGCTATCAAGGCGACCCACAACTCCTCCGTCGTTGGTGGCGTGGGCGGCTTCGCGGGCCTGTACGACGTCTCCGAGCTCGTCAAGTACCGCAAGCCCTACCTGGCTACCTCCACCGACGGTGTGGGTACCAAGGTCGCTATCGCGCAGGCACTCGATATTCACGACACCATCGGTTACGACCTGGTCGGCATGGTCGTGGACGACATCGTGGTCTGCGGTGCGAAGCCGCTGTTCATGACCGACTACATTGCCACTGGCAAGGTCGTTCCCGAACGTATCGCTGACATTGTGCGCGGTATCGCTGGCGCATGTGCACAGGCTGGTACCGCCCTGGTTGGCGGCGAAACCGCTGAGCACCCCGGCCTGCTCGCAGAAGACGAGTACGACGTCGCGGGCGCAGCAACCGGTCTGGTCGAGGCAGATGAGCTGCTCGGCCCCGAGCGCGTGCGTGAGGGCGACGTACTGATTGCTATGGCGTCCTCCGGTATTCACTCCAACGGCTACTCCCTGGTCCGCAAGGTCCTGAACGTTGCCGGTTGGGGTCTGGAGCGTCAGGTGGACGAGCTGGGCCGCACCATCGGTGAAGAGCTGCTCGAACCCACCCGCGTGTACGCGGCAGACTGCCTGGATTTGGCGGCAGCATTCCCCGTCAACGGTGAGGACGGCACCACCGGTAGCGGTGTGCGCGGCTTCTCTCACGTGACCGGCGGCGGCCTGGCTGCCAACCTGGCTCGCGTTCTGCCCCAGGGCCTGGAGGGTCGCGTGGACCGCTCCACCTGGCAGATTCCTGCAATCTTCTCCCTGATCGGTTCGCTGGGCAACGTGCCCCTGGCCGATCTGGAGCGCACCCTGAACCTGGGCGTGGGCATGATTGCTATCGTTGATCCCTCCGTGGCTGAGGCCGCTACCAAGCGCCTGAACGACCGCGGCATCCCCTCCTGGATTATGGGTGACGTTGTTGCCGCCGGCGAGCCCGAGGCTAACAACCCCGATTACGTTCAGGGAGCTAAGGGCGTGGACGGCGGAGCGGTTCGCCTGCTGGGCTCCTACGCTTCCTAAGGACGCTTTCTCCAGTAGATTGCGAGCGCCAGTTTGCTGGTGCTGATGATTCTATAGACCGGGGCGGTCACCGACGCGGTGGCCGCCCCGGTCTGTGTGTGTGTCTACCGGCGGTGCGTGCTGTCCAGTGTATTGATGCCAGCTTTTTATTTATTTTCACGCGCATTTCAGGCTATTTTTATTTTTTGCTATCAACTGCATTTTTAATGCATTTCAGTGCTTGCACCACAGTGTTAAAACATTTATTCCTCTCCCCTGTCAGCAAGAGGTACCGCATATCCTGCCTCGCATATTCCAACCCTCAAGCTTTACTTACATAAACTCTCAATCATTGGGCACTATTCAGTCTCCAGAGGTTGATTTTCTGCACATTAACCCGTGAAAAGCACCTCAAAAATCCCTCAAGTTCACCTTGAAGTGATACCTTAGAAATGTACGTTGCACACCGTCCAAAAAGGGTTCTTCCGGTACGAAAAAGGGTCTACAAAACACTATTCCCTCACCCCATTCATTACTTCAGCGCGCCCAAAAACAGGTCCCTTTTGCTGCCCCGTAAAAACCCTATACGCACCTCGTGCACCTACAGACGGAAACACCAGTACACATCACACAGTTCGCATACCACCTACATCAGGAGAACCAGATGAGGCTTCCATACATCGGTGCGCAGCGCACCGAAACACCTCCTCGCCCCCGCATCGATAACCACTGCATCGATAACCGCCGCCGCAAGCGCCCCGCACGCGCAGCACTGAGCCTGCTCGCCGCCGGCGTCATCCTCTTCGGAGGCGACCTACCCGCCGTCCTCGCGCAGGGGCCCAGCGACGAAGCCATCCTGGCAGCAGCTCAGGCAGCGCCCCAGATTGAAGGGCCCGTCAGCCCCCTCACCCTCACACGCAACGGCGTAACACGCCCCACCACCCCCACCGTGGCGGCACCCGGCACGCTCCCCCAGCAGAACTTCGACCGATTCATCGTCACCTACACCAACGAAGCCAAGCAGCGCAAAATGCTGCGCGACGGCGAGTGGGATGCAGTCCGCGGCATCGTTGACGACATCATGGACACCGTCGACGTCGTCAGCGAAGCACTGAACGTCGACACCAAGTTCCTGCACAACACCTCCACCGATGACGCCGTCATCCAGACCTCCAAAACCCTCAACAAAAACGAGGCGAAGGAGTTCATGGCGAAGGTCGCCTCCGACCCGGATGTAGCCTCCGTCGAGCCCGACTACATCAACTACCCCGCCGCAGAGGGTGACATCACCTTCCAGTTCAACGACCCGCAGTACAGCAAGCAGTGGAACCTCACCAACCCCACCACCGGCGTTCAGAACACCGGTAACGCGCGCCTGCGCCGCGGCGCAAACGTGAAGGTCGCCGTACTTGACACCGGCTACGTGCCGCACCCCGACCTGGTTACCGGCATGGCGAACGGCTACGACTTCGTCAGCGACCCGCTCAGCGCCCGCGACGGCGACGGCCGCGACCCCAACCCCAGGGATGAAGGCGACTACGCACCCTACAACCTCTGCAAGGACCAGGCGAACGCCCACACCTCCACCTGGCACGGCACCAGCGTTGCTGGCATTATCGGTGCCCGCGGCAATAACCGCATGGGCATCGTCGGCGTTGCCGACCTCGCCCGCGTGCAGCCCGTGCGCGTACTGGGCCGATGCGGTGGCCGCACCTCAGACATTGCCGACGCCATCATCTGGGCTGCCGGCGGACACGTTGACGGAGTACCGGACAACGCCTACCCCGCCAAGATCATCAATATGTCCATCGGCACCGTAACCCAATGCCCCGCCGCGTACCAGCGCGCCATCAACATTGCACGCTCCAAGGGCGCAATCGTGGTCGCCGCGGCAGGTAACGGCAACACGGAGGCGTCCAAGTACGCGCCCGCCAACTGCATGGGCGTCATCACGGTTGGTGCAACCACCAAGGCTGGCACGCGAGCATCATTCTCGAACTACGGCACGAGGGTTAACATCTCGGCACCGGGTGAGGACATCCTCACCCTGTCCATGAACAGCCTCGACCGCCCTGATAACACTAAGTTCAGCTACGACTATGAGAGCGGCACCTCCATGTCGGCACCGCACGTCTCCGCCCTGCTGGCGCAGCAGCTGGTCAACGGCACCTCCATGACCACTAAGCAGGTCGAGGAGGCGTTCACCCTCGCGGGGGGAAACCGCATCAAGTGCGATAAGTATTTCTGCAGCCGAGGTATTATCAACAGCTTCAACCTGGCTAAAAAGGCTGGAAACCTGGACGCGAACGGCAGGGTGACCTACCTGCGACCGCGCAAGATTATTTCTAAGGGCCTGAGCGCCGGAGCGTCCAACACCAAGATTGCAGACAGGGCCGCCACCGACGAGGCAGCCGAGGCGACAGCAGAAGCTCTCACGGCAGGAGCCAACGGCGAGAGCCTCACCGGCGACTACGACCGAATTCCCGGCGCGCCCGCCATGGAAATCCCCGAAGATGCCCAGGTCTACGACCTGAACGGTGACGCCGAGCCCATCACCCAGGACGAACCGCTGGTCACCAACCCCGCGCAGAAGCCCCGCGAGGTCAATGAGCAATAAGCTATCCGCTACCGACACCCCATCAGGCCCAGTCGACAGCGCATAGTAAAAGCCCCCGATGAGAGAACTCATCGGGGGCTTTTCGTATCTAAAACGAGTTTTGACTAGCGGCGGTTACCGGTCGCAAAGCCCAGGTAGCCAGTGTTCGGGTATGCACTGCTCGGGTAACCGCTGCTCGGGTAGGTGTTCGCAGAAGCACCGTACCAGGAGCGGTAACGCGGGGTGTGGCCGTGACGCGGACGCGACGGGTAGGAGGGGCGAGTCACCGGGCGGGACGGGCGGGTCCTAGTCTTAGGAGCGGGGGTCACCTTCGGTGCAGGGGTTGCCTTAGGTGCGGGGGCCTGCTGACGCTTAGCGTCCTCTTCAGCCTTCTTGCGTGCCGCCTCTTCAGCCGCCTTCTTACGTGCGGCCTCCTCCTCAGCCTTCTTGCGTGCCGCCTCAGCCGCGGCAGCATCCGCAGCCTCGCGGTCGGAACGGACCTGCTGAACCGCGCGCGCCGCATTCACAATGCCGGAACCGCACGCGGACTGGTCGCACTCAACACCCTGAGAGGTGGACTGCAGGGCCTTCTTCGTCTGAGCGTACGTCAGCTTCGGGTCGACCGCCTTCATGAGCGCCACAATACCGGCAACATGCGGTGCCGCCATGGAAGTGCCCTGGTACTCGGCGTAGTCAGCCTTACCGGGAGCGGTCTTACCGGCGTTCAGGGTGGAGAGAATACCGCCACCCCAGTAGCGGCGGTCGCCACCGGGCGCGCTCACGTCCACGCGGGAGCCGTAATTGGAGAAGTAGGAGCGCTTGCCGTTCTTATCGGTTGCGCCCACGTTGATGACGTCCTCGCAGTTGCCGGGGCTGGACTTCGAGGCATCAAAGTTGTTGTTACCCGCTGCGACGACCACGATGGAGCCGCGCTTATTCGCCTGAGCAATCGCCTGGCGGTACGGGGTGGTGCAGGTGCCCTCGCTGCCGATGGACATGTTAATGACCTGGGCAGGATGGTGGTTCGCAGGAACGCCGCGCACGCTACCACCGGCAGCCCAAATAATGCCGTCGGTGATGTCTGAGTCGAAGCCACCGCAGGCGCCCAGAACGCGCACGGGCACGATCTTCGCCTCGGGTGCCACACCGGCAATGCCCTCGTTATTGTTCGCAATAGCGGCAATGGTGCCCGCCACGTGGGTGCCGTGCCAGTCGGAGGCGGTCGCCTTCGAACCGGTGAAGCACTGGTCGTCCACAGTCCAGTTACCGGCGTCGGTCGGGTCGGAGTCACGGCCATTACCGTCGTTGGAGAACGCCGACTCGGCAATAAAGTCGTAGCCGGGCAGCACGTTAGCGTCCAGGTCCGGGTGGGCGGTAATGCCGGAATCCAGCACCGCCACGGTCACGCCCTTGCCGCGAGTGGTGCCCCACGCCTCCAGGGCGGAGATGCCCTTCTCACCGGTGAGGGACCACATTCGGTTCATCTTCGGGTCGTTGATCTTGACGGTCTCCGAGGTGTTATCCACGGTGGCGTAGCGGCGCATATCTGGCGACACGGAGGCGACCTTGGAGTTCGCGCTCAGGGCGTCCATGTACTGCTGGGCCTGAGCGGGGGTGAGCTCTGCGGAGGTGGTGACCACGCTGGCATCCAGCGCGGTGGAGCGGACGTAGCTGGTCTTAATGTTCAGCAGCTCGTCAATGCTCTGCACCTCGGAGGTGATACCCGCGTAGAGTGCGTCGTTCCAGGTTGCCTGCTGGGTGCCGGCGGCCGCGGACCAGTCAATCTGATCTGCGGTGGCATCGGTGGAGGCGGCGTTCTTCGCCTCATCGGTGTAAGTGATGATGAAGCGGTTGTATGCCACGGGCGCGGACTGGGTGGTGTTAGAAGCCTGTGTCGCCACAGAAGCCTGGGTTGCGTGGGTAGCCTGCGCGGTGGGTGCCGCCACGGCGGGGATCACGCTTGCCGAGAGCAGGCAGGTTGCGGTGACGAAGCTCAGCAGGGAACGCTGTGAGGAGCGTGCCTGCGAGGGGCGAGCAATGCGAAGCATGGACGTCCTTGAGGTGAGTGGTACCGGGTGCGCACGATGCGGCGTAGCGTTGCCGTCTCGCGTTGAGGGCGTGTGCTCGGTACGAGTGAATACGGAAGAGTGAGGTGTTGGTGCATTGTGTGTGCTGTGAAGTGGTTCCACAATGTGCGTGCACGGGTACGCACCGTGAGATACTCTAGCACCCTTTTTCAGTTACTTTATGAATAAAATAACCTTTGTGATGCAGGTCATTTTATGCATAGATGAGTAAAACTTAAATCACTACTTTAAGTCGCGAGAATATTCCGACTAGGCATTTCTTTATCTGCATTTACATGAAAGAAAAATCTCATTATTTACGCCACACTATCGAGTTTTAGCCCCGCCAAACATAGAAAAAGGTGCTAGGATAGCGATATCTCACCACATAAACTACTTCCGATGAACTCCCGCACGGGGGTTTAGAGAAAAATACACATCAATGCAGTGATGTGCATTTTCTTTTTCTATTCGCTCCTCACAAGCAAATATGCAAAAGAATGCAAAAAATTTCTCAAAGGTGCATTTATGTGAGTGAATAACCAACCCACATGCCGCTTCCGGCACTCACATACGCAAAGGACCCCGATGTCTTTTACCACTCACCCCTCAGCACGCGGTGTCGCACGCACCGCACTGAGCCTGGGTACTGCAGCAACACTCGTCGCGACTCTGGGCGCCCCCGCATCCTTCGCGGCACCCGCACAGGCCAACAGCGCCGAACACGCCAAAGCCCACACCACCATCTCCTCCCTCAGCTCCGAGCAGCAGAAGGCAGGCTTCAACCGCTTCGTTATCACCTACACCGATAGCGCACTAAACGCAGGCGGCATCAACTGGGCAAGCCCCGCAGGCACCCAGGTCGCCACCTGGAACGACGCCCTCTACCGGGGCCTCACCTCCGAGGTGAAGAGCGTCGATGACCTCTTCAAAATCAAGACCAGCTACGTACGCACCACCGCTCAGAAGGCAACCGTGGTGACTCTCTCCTCCAAGCTCACCGCGGAGCAGGCAGAGAAGTACATGGCGGCGCTGAGCTCTAACCCCTCCGTCGCGTCGGTTGAGCCCGACCTGCTGCGCCGCTCCAACGCACGCACCCGTACCGCCGCAAACTCCAAGGTCGCTCAGGTAGCCCAGGCTGCCCAGGCGTCGAACCAGGTTGTGGCGCCGAACGACACCCTCTACCCGCAGCAGTGGAACCTGCACGGCACCAAGGGTCTGGCTACCCCCGAAGCGTGGAAGACCACCCAGGGTGCCGGCGTGACCGTTGCTGTGATTGACTCCGGCATCGTCAAGCACCCCGACCTGGACGCTAACGTCCTGCCCGGCTACGACTTCATCACCGAGCCCTCCATTGCTCGTGACGGCAACGGCCGCGACTCCGACCCGACCGACCAGGGCAACTGGGAAGAAGCGGGCGTCTGCGGTGCTGATGCAGAGGCAAGCGAGTCGAACTGGCACGGCACCCACGTTGCCGGCTCCATCGCGGCGATTATGAACAATAAGCGCGGTATCGTCGGCGTGGCACCCTCCACCAAGATCCTGCCCGTGCGTGCCCTGGGCATGTGCGGCGGCTACGACTCCGACATTGCGGATGCAATGGTTTGGGCAGCCGGCGGCACCGTTGAAGGCGTTCCTGCGAACTCCAACCCCGCCAAGATCATTAACCTCTCCCTCGGCGGCGAAGGCACCTGCCCCGCAACCTACTCCAAGGCTATTGCTGAAGTGAACAAGCGCGGCGCGATTCTCGTTGTCGCTGCTGGTAACGATGGTCAGGACACTTCCAAGGTCGCTCCGGCTAACTGCGGCGGTTCGATCGTGGTGGGCGCTACCGACCAGAACGGTAAGCGTAGCGACTTCTCCAACTACGGCAAGCTTGTTGATGTGAGCGCCCCCGGCAGTAGCATCATGTCCACCGTGGACCTGGGCACCACCGTTTCCAAGGGTGCGGGCTACACCGAGTACGACGGCACCTCCATGGCGGCACCCCAGGTTGCTGGCGTGATTGCTCTAATGAAGTCCGTGGATCCCTCGCTGAACGCTGAGCGTGCAAAGCAGATTCTGAAGCAGAGCTCCAAGCCGCTCACCTGCGATGTGAACGGTTGCGGTTCCGGCATTGTGAACGCCGCGAGCGCACTGGCTATGGTGCAGGGCAAGAAGGACCCGAACCCGCAGGCAAAGCCCTGGCCGAAGCGTGCACCCAAGCACCCGACCCGTGCGGCTCGTGTTGGTTACGTGACTAACCCGGCTGTTAACCACAACCCGCCGTTCCTGATTACTGCTCACGGCCTGATTCCCGGTCAGTAATCGGCATGTTGCCAGCTCGGAAGCCGGTGAGCCAATAGGCTTCTGAAGGATGCCACATACAAAAAGCCCCCGTTGAGTTTTTGAACTGCGCCCCGAAACTTGGACGCAT
>NZ_KV808290.1:68217-173694 GCF_001812205.1 Rothia sp. HMSC069C10 | reverse complement strand
CTGCACTTTTGTGGGTGTGGGAGAGTAGGTTATTGCCGCTTTATTATTCAATAGCCCCGGCTTCGCCGGGGCTATTTTTGTTTGGGGAGGCCCTAGGGCCTCCCCATTTGTCTTTAACATCCCATCAGTACGGGTGCACGGAAGGTGTTCTCTATACTAGAATGGTATGGCTTATGTTTAGGCATTAGCGGGTGCATCTAAGCACCCCTCATAGAGTTGATGCCTCAGGCAGCGGTTCGCCCGAATCGACTGCATACCCTACCCGCCCAAGAGCGGATACCTCCCAAGGAGATTCATGTCTGAGACCCCCCGTCACGAGTCTAACGGCTCCGGCCCCCGCCAGCACCGCAAGAACAGCGGAGGAAAGGACTTCCGCTCCAAGAAGGGCGGCAAGAACTTTGGCGGCAAGGGCGGTTTCAAGCGTAACGACCGCGGAGGCAAGAAGTTCGACGGTCGTCGCTCCGACTCCCGATCCAAGGCACCTCGCTCCAACGGCCCCGAGGCAGAAGCACCCCGCGAAGAAGTACGCAGCATTGGTGGCCGCGCAGGCTACCGCCCTGCAAAGCCCAAGGCACCGGAAATTGACGACGACATCACCGGTCGCGAGCTGGACGGTGCAACCTTCCGTCAGCTGCGTGCCCTGGAGCCCCGCAACGCTGAAACCGTTGCAAAGCACCTCGCCATGGCCGGTCGCTACCTCGACATCGACCCCGAGTTCGCGCTGGAACACGCGGTTGCTGCATCCCGAAGTGCAGGCCGTATTGCCGCAGTACGCGAAGCAGTCGGCGTCGCCGCATACGTTGCAGAAGACTTCGAACTGGCACTGCGCGAACTGCGCACCCACCGCCGTATTAGCGGCTCCGTAGACCACCTGGCACTGCTGGTGGACTGCGAACGTGCACTCGGCCGTCTGCCCAAGGCAATGGAAATGATTGCAGAATTCAAGAAGGAAGAACTGCCCGCCAACGTGCGCGTAGAGCTCGCCATCGTTGAATCCGGCATCCTCAGTGATCAGGGCAAGAAGTCTGAAGCTGTCGTAGCGCTGCAGATTCCTCAGCTGAACCCCAAGCGTGCCTTCGAGTACAGCCCCCGTCTGTTCAGCGCATACTCCGACGCGCTGGCTAACGCAGGCCGTAACCAGGAAGCAGAACGCTGGGCACGCCTCGCATTCATGGCAGAAGCAGCACTGGGCCAGGGCAACTTCGCAGAACCCGAAATCTTCGACATGTTCGGTGAAGCAGGCCTCTTCGAACAGGAAGAGAAGTCCGTAGAACTCACTGAAACCGCAGAAGACGCTGAAGGGACCGCGGAAGCTTCCGCAGAAGAGGAAGTAGCTGAGGACGAGAAGACCGAAGCGCCCAAGACTGAAGAAGCAGAAGAAACCTCCGCAGAATAAGACTGCAGAGAATCTAAGAATTCTAAATACGTGACCTAAGTGTCAGCGTGAAACCGCTGGACGCCACACCCAAGCAGGGGAGAGCGTCCAGCGGTTTTCTATATAATCGCCCGAAGGCACCAACGCTAGAGTGTCTAACAGGTACGATTAATAGCGACAACCGCCAGAGCCCCCGAGAGGAACACTCTATGACCACGAACGTACTCCTATCCCGCTACGATGCCCTCCTCTCCGATCTGGACGGCGTGGTCTACGCGGGTCCCTTCGCCATCGAAGGCGCACCCGAAGCGCTCAACCGTGCCGAAGAAGAACTCAATGTACCGGTCATCTTCGTCACCAACAACGCATCGCGCTCCGTAGAATCCGTAGCAGAGCACCTGCGAGAACTGGGTGTGCACACCCGAGCAGAACGAGTCGTCAGCTCCGCACAGGCAGGCGCCGCACTGCTCGCACAGCACGTACCCGCAGGCTCCAAGGTACTCATCACCGGTACCGAAGCACTCGCCGACTGCGTTCGTGCGGTAGGCCTCGAAACCGTACGCAAGGAAGAAGAAGGCCCCGTAGCCGTCATCCAGGGTTTCGACCCCAAGATCGGCTGGGAAGACCTGGCGGAAGCCGCCTACACCCTCGCAAACCCCGACATCCTCTGGATTGCCACCAACACCGACCAGAGCATCCCCAAGGAACGAGGCCAGGCACCCGGTAACGGCACCCTCGTAGCAGCCGTGGCAAGTGCAACCCGCCGCACCCCGCTCGTCGCGGGCAAGCCCGAAGCACCCATCTTCCACACTGCAGCAAAGGCAGTGAACTCCAGCCGCCCCGTTATCGTGGGCGACCGCCTGGACACCGACATTCTCGGTGCCAACAACGCAAAGATGGACGGTGCCCTCGTCCTCACCGGCGTACAGACCTACCAGGACGTCATCGAGGCAGTACCGAATCAGCGTCCGACCTATATTCTGCGCACCCTCGAGGACTTCTTCGCACCCTACCCCGAAATTGAGGTGCTCTACGAAGGCTATGAAGTCACCGCAACCGGCCCCACCTGGCAGGCACGAGTCCGCGGTGAAAACCTGAGCCTGACCGGCCCCGAGGTTGAAGACACCGAAGCATTTGCGGGCAGCGAGAGCGAAGCCGAAGCATGGCGTGTAGCCTGCGCGGCATGGTGGGCGGCAAACCCCGAACAGGGCGCACGCCCCAACATCCAGGGGATCCCCGGTGCCTAAAGAACCGGAGACTAATAGCACGGCAGAGGAAACCGCTGAGCTTGATGCAGAATTCGAGCGCCAACTCGCGGCGACCCTCGCCATGGATCCCGTAGAGCGCGTCAAGCGCCTCGAAACGATGAGTGAGCAGCTGGAGAAAGACCTCGAAAACCTCTCCTAGTTCGCGGCGGTGTCACCTCAGAACAGCAATGCTCTGAGGTGACACTAGATAACCCGTCACCAGACGATGACATCACCAGACGACGACAGAAAGAAGACAAGGACACCGTGCGCCTCGATAAATACCTGGTCGAAGCCGGATTCGTGAGTTCCCGAACCCTCGCCGCAAAACTCATCGCGGCAAGGGACGTGCAAGTCAACGGCAAGGTTGCGCGCAAAGCGTCCATGCTCGTGGGCCCGGAGGATACCCTCTACGTGCGCCAGAGCGAGCTGACCGAATACGTCAGCCGCGCAGGCCACAAGCTCGCCGGTGCCCTCGACGCGTTCCCCGAAATCGAGGTAGAAGGCAAGCGTTGCCTGGACGCGGGAGCATCCACCGGGGGCTTTACCGACGTGCTGCTTCGTCGAGGAGCCGCCCACGTAGCCGCCGTTGACGTCGGACACGGGCAGCTCGTGGACACGCTACGCGAAGAACCGCGAGTCGGCGTGTACGAAGGACTCAACGTTCGCTACATGAAGCCCGAAGACATTGGTGGGCAGGTCGAACTGACGGTTTCTGACCTCTCGTTCATCTCGCTGACCCTGGTTATGGAGGCGCTAGCGAACGCCACCGAAACCGGCGGCGACCTGGTGCTCATGGTCAAGCCGCAGTTCGAGGTCGGCAAGCACCGCATCGGACGTGGGGGAGTGGTGCACGAAGAATCCGCCCGCCGTGAAGCAGTAGAAAAAGTTCAGGCATCTGCGGTCAGCCACGGATTGCGTGTGATGGGTATGGAACCCAGCCCGCTCCCCGGACAGGACGGCAACGTAGAGTACTTCCTATGGTGCAAAAAATAAAGGGTCTTCGGAATATATAGTGGAATTACTTTCTTAATAGTTTAAAAACAACTGGTGTTTAAATCGGATTTTCTGGTGGGATGTTAGGATAATCAATAGTATTATATAAAAGTATCAATCACATACGAGTGATACTTTGGGAAAAAAATAAAATAGTCCAATTTACTTGACCGTGTACTATGGTACATGGTTTATAATATTCAGGGGGTGAAATAAGATGATTTATCGCATTAGTGAGTTTGCAGATAAATGTGGAGTTAATAAAGAAACGATCAGATATTACGAGCGAAAAAATTTATTACAAGAACCTCACCGAACGGAAGCTGGTTATCGGATATATTCATATGATGACGTTAAGCGTGTTGGGTTTATTAAACGAATACAGGAACTTGGTTTCTCTTTAAGCGAGATTTATAAATTACTTGGTGTTGTAGATAAAGATGAAGTTCGTTGTTAAGATATGTTCGAATTTGTTTCTAAAAACAAAAGGAAGTGCAAAAACAAATAGAGGATTTAAAACGAGTTGAAACTATGTTATAGTAGAAACATTAACAAACGAAAGGAGCTTTTTTATGAATAAATTTAAGGTAAACATTTCAGGAATGACTTGTACGGGTTGTGAAAAACACGTAGAGTCAGCACTTGAAAAGATAGGTGCTAAAAATATTGAGTCTAGTTATCGTCGTGGTGAAGCAGTATTTGAACTGCCCGATGATATTGAGGTTGAAAGTGCAATAAAGGCGATTGATGAAGCAAATTACCAAGCCGGAGAAATTGAAGAAGTATCATCACTAGAAAACGTGGCGTTAATTAATGAAGACAATTATGACCTTCTTATTATTGGTTCTGGTGCTGCTGCCTTTTCTTCGGCAATTAAAGCTATAGAATACGGTGCAAAAGTTGGAATGATTGAGCGTGGAACGGTTGGGGGAACCTGTGTGAATATTGGCTGTGTTCCGTCAAAAACTCTTCTTAGGGCAGGGGAAATCAATCATTTATCAAAAGACAATCCGTTTATAGGTTTACAAACATCCGCTGGAGAAGTGGATTTAGCTAGTTTAATCACGCAAAAGGATAAATTGGTGAGCGAACTTCGGAATCAAAAATATATGGATTTAATTGATGAATATAATTTTGATTTAATTAAAGGTGAAGCAAAATTCGTTGATGCTAGTACGGTTGAGGTCAATGGGACAAAGTTATCTGCAAAACGCTTTTTAATTGCAACAGGTGCATCGCCTTCGTTGCCCCAAATTTCAGGACTTGAAAAAATGGACTATTTAACTAGTACAACACTTCTTGAGTTAAAGAAAATACCAAAACGATTAACTGTAATTGGTTCAGGATACATTGGAATGGAGCTTGGACAACTATTTCATCATTTAGGTTCAGAAATAACGCTTATGCAAAGAAGTGAGCGACTTTTAAAGGAGTATGATCCTGAGATTTCAGAGTCAGTTGAAAAAGCGTTAATTGAACAGGGTATAAACCTTGTCAAAGGGGCAACTTTTGAGCGTGTTGAACAAAGTGGAGAGATAAAAAGGGTTTACGTAACAGTAAATGGCAGTAGAGAAGTCATTGAATCAGATCAGTTACTTGTTGCCACTGGAAGAAAACCAAATACGGATTCTTTAAATTTAAGTGCAGCAGGTGTTGAAACTGGAAAAAATAATGAAATCCTGATCAATGATTTTGGTCAAACAAGTAATGAAAAGATTTATGCAGCAGGAGATGTGACTTTAGGACCACAATTTGTATATGTAGCAGCCTATGAAGGTGGAATTATTACTGATAATGCTATTGGTGGATTAAACAAAAAAATAGATTTATCGGTAGTTCCTGCTGTTACGTTTACGAATCCGACGGTTGCAACGGTTGGTTTAACAGAAGAACAAGCAAAAGAGAAAGGGTATGATGTGAAGACATCTGTATTACCTTTAGATGCTGTTCCAAGAGCAATTGTAAACCGTGAAACAACCGGTGTATTTAAACTAGTAGCAGATGCAGAAACACTAAAAGTATTAGGGGTTCATATTGTATCTGAAAATGCAGGAGATGTCATCTATGCAGCATCATTAGCTGTTAAATTTGGCTTAACGATAGAAGATTTAACAGAAACCCTAGCGCCATATTTAACAATGGCTGAAGGGCTAAAATTAGTTGCACTTACGTTCGATAAAGATATTTCGAAATTATCTTGTTGTGCAGGCTAAGGGAACTTTTTTACAACTCCCTATTCAACGATGTCGAAAGTAAATATAGTGCCGAAAATAAATAGTGGTATTGGCAGTCTGAGAAAACCGCTCGGTAACGCAGGAGGCGTTGAGGGCGGGGCTTTCTCAGGCTGCCGCGCTATTCGCAGGTATTTTTACAGGTATTTTAGAGATACCCCAGCTGTACATTATTCGAAATAATTTTCTAAAAATATAGCTATTTAGAAAATCTTCGAGAACATATTCGGTATGATAGGTGTAGATACACCATCTCAACACCCGATGGGAGAGAGTCGTTATGGCAGAACACGAAAGCCACGCACCGCAGGAAGCAACCGCGCAGGTAGCTACCGCAGGTGCGCGTCATGGTTCCGAAGACTCGGTGGAACAACGTCACCGTAAGATTCTCGTCTTCGCCCACGTGGGGCGCAAAGAAGCACGAGATGCCGCCCGACAGGCATGCACCCAGCTCTACGAAGCGGGACTCGCACCCGTCATGACTCGCTCCGATCTGGAGACCCTGAGTGAAAACTGGGACGAGCCCGTCCCCGTGCAGGTCGTCCACGAATCCGTGGCGCTCATCGATATTGAACTCGGCGTGGTGCTCGGTGGTGACGGTTCGATTCTTCGCGCCGCAGAAATGGTGCGCCGAACCAGTGTTCCGCTCATCGGTGTGAACCTGGGGCACGTCGGCTTCCTCGCCGAATCCGAAGAGAGCGACCTGACCGAAACCGTTCGCTGCATCGTCAACAACGAATACACCGTTGAAGAACGCATGGCAATCGACGTGGAAGTCTGGAACGACGGCAAGCGCGTGCACAGCGACTGGGCGCTGAACGAAGCTAGCGTCGAAAAGGGCAACCGCGAAAAAATGATTGAAGTCATTATTGAGGTGGACTGCCGCCCGCTCAGCAGCTTCGGCTGCGACGGCGTGGTCATGGGAACCCCCACCGGCTCGACCGCCTACGCTTTCTCCGGCGGCGGCCCGGTCGTCTGGCCCGAAGTTGAAGCAATTCTCATGGTGCCGCTCTCGGCTCACGCGCTCTTCGCGCGCCCGCTGGTAGCAGCGCCGACCTCCACCCTGGCGGTAGAAATGATGCCCGGAAACGGTGCCTCCGGCGTGCTCTGGTGCGATGGCCGCCGAACCGTAGAGCTGGACCCCGGCTCCCGTATTGAGGTGCGACGCTCCGAAAAGTCGGTGCTGCTCGCCCGTATCCACCCGGCTCCCTTCTCTGAGCGACTGGTGCGTAAATTTGAGCTTCCGATCCGTGGCTGGCGTGGCCCGCAGGACACCGAGAAGCACTAAAGAAAAGGAATGAACGTTCGTGATTGAGGAAATCCATATTCGAGACCTCGGCATCATCACCGATGCGAGGCTCCCCCTCGAACCCGGATTCTCCGTGCTGACCGGTGAAACCGGCGCAGGTAAAACCATGGTCGTCACCGCCCTCGGTATGCTCCTGGGCGCCCGATCCGACGCCTCCAGCGTGCGCAACGGTGCTAAGAGCGCCCTCGCCGAAGCAGTGATTCGCCTGCCCCACGGGCACCGCGCCCTCGAGCTTGCCGAAGAAGCCGGCGGTACCGCCGAAGACATCGACGAACAGACCTCCGAGCTGCTGCTGGCACGCACCGTCAACGCCTCGGGACGCTCCCGTGCCCACGTCGGCGGTTGCTCCGCACCCATCGGGACCCTGTCTCAGATTGGTCAGACTCTTGTTGCAGTCCACGGCCAGTCCGATCAGCTGCGCCTCAAATCAGCGGCAGAGCAGCGCCAGTCCCTCGACCTGTACGCCGGTGAAGAGCTCTCCAACCTGCTGGAGAAGTACCGCGAAAACTACGAGCGATACCGCGCCGCCGCCGCAGAGCTGAAGGAAGTACGCGAAAACTCGCGCGCACGAGCCCTCGAAGCGCAGACCCTGCAGGGAGCCCTCGAAGAAATCAGTGCCGTCAACCCGCAGGAGGGCGAAGAAGAAGAGCTCAAAGCCGAAATGGTGAAGCTCATGAACGTTGAAGCGCTACGCATTGCCTCGGCAACCGCCTCCGCGGCGCTCAGCGGTAGTGAATACTCTACCGGCGACGAGCAGAGCGTCATGAGCCTGCTCGATGCAAGCCGCTCCGCGCTCCAGGCGCAGGCAGACGCTGATGAAGAGCTTGCTTCTCTCGCCGCGCGCGTCAACGAGCTGTTGATTCTTGCCACCGATATCTCCTCGGAGCTGTCCTCCTACATGGCCTCCCTGGATGTTGAAGGCCCCGAACGTCTGGCGCAGGTGCAGACTCGCCGCGCCCAGCTGGCGACCCTCACCCGCAAGTACGGTGCCGATATTGCCGAGGTCCTCGAATGGGCCGAAGAATCCCGTGCACGCCTCGAGACCCTGGTGGATGACCCGCAGCGACAGGAAACCCTGGAAACCGAGCTGGTACAGCTACGCAAGGTGCTTGGTGCCCAAGCAGAAGAGCTGACCGCCCTGCGCCGTGCCGCCGCGCAGAAACTGGCGGACGCCGTCAGTGAGGAGCTCACTGCTCTTGCCATGCCGAACGCCTCCCTGGTCGTGGAAGTTGCCGAAGCCGAAAAGTTCTCGGTACACGGCCGAGACACCGTGACCTTCATGCTGGCGCCCCACCGAACCGCCGTGCCGCGCCCGCTCGGTAAGGGCGCCTCCGGCGGCGAGCTCTCCCGCGTGATGCTCGCCCTGGAGGTAGTGCTTGCCGAAGTGGACCCCGTACCCACCTTCATCTTCGACGAGGTGGACTCCGGCGTGGGCGGTAAGGCCGCTATCGAAATCGGTCGCCGCCTCGCCATGCTCGCCCGACACGTGCAGGTTCTAGTGGTCACCCACCTGCCGCAGGTTGCAGCTTTCGCGGACCAGCACATCCTCGTGCTGAAAAACGATGACGCGTCCCTCTCAAAGGTCAAGGTACTTTCCGAAGAGGAACGCGTGGTGGAACTTGCGCGAATGCTCTCCGGACACGATCAATCAGAATCAGCGCGAGAGCACGCCCGAGAGCTGCTGGCCGCCGGTCGAGAAGTGCCCCAGGGGCGCTGAAACTGACGGCAAACCGGCAGGGAAAAGCATGAGGAAAGTGCTGGCAAAAGCACCGAAAGGCGGCATCTTTCGCACCAAAGACCATCAAAGGGGCTGAAGTGCGAGAGCATGCCTCGGAAAGTTGTCGGTGTAGCCCGTGCCGGTGACCAGCAGCGGCGCATGGAGCCCAGAGGATGTGAGATACTCTGTGAATGCTCCTACACCTGCTTCTACACGGCGCGGCGGGAATAATAAATCCCCGGCTCCGTTTACAGTGGTGATAAGGACAAATAGGGGAGGGAAAGCCGCCTGAGAGAATCCTCTCGCGGCAAAACCCTCTGCTTGGATAGCAGACAAGAAAATGGTAGGCTTGAATTCCGTGGTGAATGAAAAAAATAACGCTCTGAACGCGTCCTCTAACGACAAGGTAACCCGCCAGATTTTCGTGACCGGCGGCGTTGCATCTTCTCTCGGTAAGGGCCTGTCGGCCTCTTCCCTCGGTCAGCTTCTTCGCGCACGTGGCCTCTCTGTGACCATGCAGAAGTTCGACCCCTACCTGAACGTCGACCCCGGTACGATGAACCCCTTCCAGCACGGTGAAGTCTTTGTCACCGACGACGGTGCTGAAACCGACCTCGACATCGGACACTACGAGCGCTTCCTGGACGAGAACCTCGACCAGTCCGCTAACGTGACCACCGGCCAGGTCTACTCCTCCGTCATCGCAAAGGAACGCCGCGGCGAATACCTCGGTGACACCGTCCAGGTCATCCCTCACATTACCGACGAAATCAAGGCCCGCATGCGTCACGCAGCGGAAATTGACAACGCACCCGACATCATCATCACCGAAATCGGTGGTACCGTCGGCGATATCGAGTCCCTGCCCTTCATGGAAGCAGCACGCCAGGTACGCCGCGATGTTGGCCGCAAGAACGTCTTCTTCCTGCACGTCTCCCTGGTGCCCTTCATCGGCCCCTCCGGCGAGCTCAAGACCAAGCCGACCCAGCACTCCGTCGCAGCACTGCGCGGCCTGGGCATCCAGCCTGACGGCCTGATCCTGCGCTGTGAGCGTGAGGTCCCCGTATCGCACCGTACCAAGATCGGTAACGCATGCGACGTGGACAGCGACGCAGTCATCTCCTGCGCCGACGCACCCAGCATCTACGACATCCCCAAGACCTTGCACAGCCAGAAGCTCGACGACTACATCCTCGACTACTTCGGCATTGAGGCTCCCGCACCGGACTTCACCCAGTGGGACCGCCTGCTCGACGCAGTGCACCGCCCCGCCGCAGAGGTCAACGTTGGCCTGGTCGGTAAGTACATCGACCTGCCCGACGCATACCTGTCTGTCTCCGAGGCTCTGCGCGCCGGCGGCTTCGCAAACAACGTGAAGGTCAACATCAAGTGGGTTGCAGCCGACCTGTGCGCAACCGACGAAGATGCAGACCACCAGCTGCGCAACATGGACGCAATCCTCGTGCCCGGCGGCTTCGGCATCCGCGGCCTGGACGGCAAGATCGGCGCCCTCAAGTACGCACGTGAGCACAAGATCCCGACCCTGGGTATCTGCCTCGGCCTGCAGTCCATGGTCATCGAGTACGCACGCAACGTACTGGGCCTGTCAGAAGCATCCTCCACCGAGTTCGATCCGGAAACCTCCGTACCGGTCATTGCAACCATCGAAGAGCAGAAGCAGTTCGTCGAAGGTGCAGGCGACCTGGGCGGCACCATGCGCCTGGGCCTGTACAAGGCAAACCTGGTTCCCGGCTCTCAGGTTGCTAAGGCGTACGGTGCAACCGAGGTTGCAGAGCGTCACCGCCACCGCTACGAGGTGAACAACGAGTACCGCGAGCAGCTTGAAGAAGCAGGCCTGCGCATCTCCGGTACCTCCCCGGACTCCTCGCTGGTCGAGTACGTGGAACTGCCCGCAGAGGCACACCCCTACTACGTGGCAACTCAGGCACACCCCGAGTACCGCTCGCGTCCGACCCGCCCGCACCCGCTCTTCTCCGGCCTGATTAAGGCTGCTCTGGAGCGCCGCGGCGCCTAACAGCTAGGCACAAACGTTCAGCATCCCGCTCACCCCGCGCAGGGGAGAGCGGGATGCTTTCATTTAAACCTGAACATGCCTTATTCCGTGCCCGTACCTGACGCGCCAAACGTAGCGGGGCTAAGAAGCCGCCTACAATGAAAGAATGAGCAACAACCAGCAGATTATTGATGCACCCTCTGAACGCACCATCCGCACCCGCACCGTGAAGTACAGCGGCTACGTCATCGAAACCACCGTGGAAGAGTACGAACTTAACGAAAACACCGTGCTGACCCGCGACGTCGTGGAAATGCCCGGCGCCGTCGCCGTGGCGGTCCTCAACGACAACAACGAACTGCTGATGCTTAACCAGTATCGCCACCCGGTGCGCATGAACCTCTGGGAAGTACCCGCTGGACTGCTCGACATCGACGGTGAAGACCCCCTGGTCGCCGCGCAGCGCGAACTTGCCGAAGAGGCAGACCTGCAGGCAGAAACCTGGAACGCACTGACCGACTACTTCAGCAGCCCCGGCGCAACCAGCGAAGCAGGCCGCGTCTACCTGGCGCGTAACCTCTCGGAACTGCCCGCCGAAGAACGTAGCGAGCGTACCGAAGAAGAAGCTGAAATGACCTACCGCTGGGTGCCCCTCGCCGAGGCGGTACAGCTGGTACTGGGCGGAAAGGTTCATAACGCGCTCGCTATCCAGGCGGTACTCGCCACCTACGCGGCTGCGCAGAACAACTTTGAAGGCCTGCGCCCCGCCGAGGGTGGCTGGGAGTTCCACCCCTACATGGGACAGCGCCGCGAAAAGCCGGAGAACTTCCGCAACCACTAAGAACGGAACAGGGGGGGGGCGGGGGAGTAGCCTCGCCTACGGCAAGCCCAAATATCAAGAGGCCCAAACATCAACAGAACCGACAGAGGAGATAGCGTGAAGCAGACAAAAAGCACGGTGAGCAAGGCGCCCCGCGGCGCGGGTCTGCTCGGCGTAACCTCTTCTGCCGGTTCCTCCGTGCTGGGTTCTTCTGCTCTGGATTCTTCTAGCCTGGGTGCTTTCCACCAGGAGGCACAGACCCCGCTCCAGAAAGCCGTTGACCAGTACCTCATCCACCTGCGCGTGGAACGAGGAAGCAGCGAGCACACCATCGCCTCCTACGCGCGTGATTTGCGACGATACAGTGCCTACATGGCGACCCTCGGCGTCATCGACCCCGAACGCATCACCACCGCGCAGGTACGCTCCTTCATGCGGGAACTCGCCGCCCCCACCGTGCCCCTTGCTGGATTCGTTGCCGGATTCGAAGCGGGGGAGAAGGACAACCAGAACGCACGGGAAGCTCGGGAAGCGCAGGAAGAAGCCGCAGAATCGCTGGCGCTGATGATCGCCTCCGAATCGGGGCGAGGTACTGGAAACGGGCGTGCCGGGCAGTCGAAAGCTGGGGCCCCTGAACAAGAAACGCCAACCGCAGAAGGCGCGCCAAGCCTGCCCCTACCGTTGGGCCCGAACTCCATCGCCCGCACTATGGCGGCAGTCCGCGGCGCGCACGCCTTCTGGGTCTCCGCGCTCATCGTGCCCACCGACCCGGCGGCGCCGGTCACCCCGCCTAAGAACGTCAAGCGTCTGCCCAAAGCAGTTAGCGTCGAAGACATTCAGCGGCTACTTGCCGTACCCGACCGTGAAACCGCAACCGGGCTACGCAACCGAGCCATCCTCGAATTTCTCTACGCCACCGGCGCGCGCGTGAGCGAAATGCTCAACGCCGATATTGACGACGTGCACTTTGAAGGAACCCTCACCGACGAAGACGGCAACCAGATCACCCTGCCCGGCTACGTTCGTCTCTTCGGCAAAGGAAACAAAGAACGACTCGTGCCCATCGGTAGTTACGCCCAAAAAGCGATCCAAGACTACCTGGTGCGCGGGCGGCCCGCGCTCGTGGCGCACGGTAAAGGCACCGCCGCGCTCTTCGTCAACGGACGAGGCGGCAGACTCGGACGCCAAGGTGCGTGGCTCATCCTCAAAGAAGCCGCCGAAGCCGCCGGGCTCAGCTCCGACTTCTCGCCGCACTCCATGCGCCACAGTTTCGCAACGCACCTGCTACAGGGCGGAGCCGATATTCGTGTGGTGCAGGAACTGCTCGGGCACGCCTCCATCGCGACCACGCAGGTGTACACGAAGGTCACGCCCGAGGGGCTCATGGAGGTGTACCGCATGGCGCATCCGCGTGCTCACGAGAGGGGATAAAACCCCGTCAATCCGCGGAACAGCCGCTCTTGAGGTAACCTTATAGACAACGCTTAAACTTTAAAACTTCGAATTCATTGATGAAGGTGAACCATTGACTGAAGCTCAGGCTCAAGAACTCGGCCCCACCGGTCGACCCCTGCGCGTATACCCCGACCCGGCTCCGCTGAGCAGCCACGGTCCCGCCCGCATTATCTCTATGGTGAATCAGAAGGGCGGCGTGGGTAAGACCACCTCCACCATTAACCTGGGCGCAGCACTGGCAGAATGCGGCCGTAAGGTGCTACTGGTCGACTTCGACCCGCAGGGTGCTCTCTCCGCAGGTTTCGGTGCGAACCCGCACGAACTGGACCTGACCGTCTACAACGTCATGATGGACCGCAAGGTCGACATCAAGGACGTCATCCTGCCCACCGGCGTGGAGAACATCGACCTGCTGCCCGCCAACATTGACCTCTCCGCAGCTGAAGTTCAGCTGGTCAACGAAGTGGCTCGCGAGCAGGTTCTCGCCTCGGCGCTGCGCAAGGTCCGCGACGAATACGACGTCATCCTCATCGACTGCCAGCCCTCCCTGGGCTTGCTGACCGTCAACGCACTGACCGCCTCCGAAGGCGTCATCATCCCGTTGATTTGTGAGTTCTTCGCGCTGCGCGCCGTCGCACTGCTGGTCGACTCCATCGAGAAGGTGCAGGACCGCCTGAACCCCGACCTCGAAATCTCCGGCGTACTTGCCACCATGTTCGATGCCCGCACCATCCACTCCAAGGAAGTTCTGGCACGCATCGTGGACGCATTCGGCGACAAGGTCTTCGACACCGTCATCAAGCGCACCGTGAAGTTCCCGGACGCATCGGTGTCCGCTGAGCCGATTCTCAGCTACGCCTCCAGCCACCCCGGCGCGGAAGCATACCGCCAGGTGGCACGCGAACTGATCTACAAGGGCGGCGCACGCTAAAGCCCCCACACCTATACGCCCTCTGCTGAGGTGACTCTCACCCTTGAGTCACACCGGCAGAGGGCGTATAATTGTGTGGATTCTAAAGACCCCGCACACTGCTTACGCCGAAAAAGTAGGCGAAGTAGCAGCCGCATCTGAGACGGCACCAACAAAGCCGGGGAGAATAAACCTAAGGAGAATAGGTCGTTTATGACCACGAACGTCGCTGCCGTGAGGGTACCGACACCGAACGCAGACACCGCCGCGAACGCCCGGACTGAGGGCCGCGGCCTGCAGAACCCGGGTTTCACCCTCACCCTCAGTAATTTTGAGGGTCCCTTTGATCTTCTACTGACCCTGATTTCGCGCCGCAAACTCGACATTACCGAGGTGGCGCTCGCAGAGGTCACCGACGAGTTCCTCGCATACCTGCACGCCCTCTACGCTGAAGGCACCGAACGCGCACTCGACGAAGCCAGTGAATTTCTGGTCACCGCCGCAACCCTGCTGGAACTCAAAACCGCACGCCTGCTCCCGCAGCATCGTGAACCCCTCGAAGAGGACGTTGCACTGCTGGAGGCGCGCGATCTGCTCTTCGCCCGTCTGCTGCAATACCGCGCGTACCGCGAAGTCGCCGATATTTTTGCTGAACGCTGGGCGCAAGAAGCGCAGCGTTTTCCCCGTGCGGTAGCCCTCGAAGAACGATTCGCCCAGGCACTTCCCGAGTTGGTCTTCACCGGAGGTGCCGAAGAGTTCGCCCGCATCGCCGCAGCAGCGCTGAGCCGAACCCCCAAAGATCCCGAACCGGAACCCGAAGAAATCGTTGAAGAACTCAACGAGCACTTGCACGTTCCGCTAACCACCATCGCGGCTGAAGAACATTACATTCTGCACAGCCTGCTCGATACCGCGGCGCGGGAACTGAGCTTCGCCGAACTGGTTCAAGGATCCGGCGAACTAGAAATCGCGGTGGTTCGTTTTCTCGCCCTGCTCGAGCTCTACAAAGAAGGTGCCCTGCACGTGGAACAGGACGCACCGCTCGGAGCCATTCGGGTACGTGCGAGCGCGAGCGCCGCACAGTTCGTGATCCGCGAAGAAAGTACAGACACCGCAGGCACTCAGGATGCGCACGAAACCAGCGAAGCACCTGAACCACCCGAAGCGAACGGATCTGAAGCTAACACGGGACCGGTAAAGGAGGATTATGAGTAATCACGGCTCACGCTTTGACCGTGAATTCACCCCCGACGACCTTGCCATCGTGAACATGGGCTACTGGGATCCGAACGCAGACGAGGATTCGGAACAGGCAGACTTAGCGCCGGTAGAGGCGGTAGAGGCCGAGATATCAAAGCCTGCTGAGGCGGACGCTGAGCCGGCTGGGCACGAAGTAGCCGTAGCGCCTCTGGAGGCTGAGATTCCCGAAGATGCTGAGGTTACCGAAGAAGCTGAGGAGGCTGAAGCCGCTGAAACGGTAGAGGACTCCGATGGTTCCGACATTTCCGACAGCTCCGAGGAATCGCAGGAAACCGCACCCCGCGAGTCGAAGAAATCTGTAACGAAATTGGCAGCGAAATCGGCAAAAATTCCGGCGGGAGGTCCCTCCACCGCACCCAGCGTGGCGGTCGATGCCGAAGCCGAATTCTCCAAGGTCGAGGCAATCCCCGGCGGCGTCAAAAGCGCCATCGAAGCAATCCTAGCCGTTGCCGAAGCGCCCGTGAGCGTGCGTGAACTCTCCGCCGCGCTCATCGTCAGCGAACGCGCTGTTGAGCACGCGCTCGACCAGCTGTACCGCGAGTACAACGGCGAAGAAAGCGGCTACGGAGAAGACGAAAACCGAGTGGCGCCCGAACCGCGCGGATTCCAGCTGCGGAACGTCGCCGGAGGCTGGAAACTCTACGCCCGCGACGACTTCGCCCCCTGGGTGGCACGCTTTGTGACCCGCTCCAAGAGCGCGACGCTGAGCAAACCAGCCTACGAAACGCTGGCTGTCATTGCCTACCAGCAGCCGGTGACCAGGGCGAGGGTAGCCTCCATTCGAGGCGTAAATGCGGATGCGGCAATCCGTCAGCTGCTGCAACGGCAGCTGATTCGTGAAGCAGGGCGAGAAGCCGGAAGCGGCGCGACCCTCTACGAAACCACGGAGCTACTGCTGGCGAAGCTCGGGCTGAACTCCCTGGAGGAGCTGCCGGCGCTTGCGCCCTTCCTGCCCGATGATACGGAAGCCGCAGTGCTTGCCGAGGGCAACGACTAAGACAAAGACAACGAATCAATAAGACGAACGAACGTTCGGGAAATTCCTGAAACGTTCGCACTATACGACAGAAAAGAGAAGAACACCATGGCATATGGAAACTCCTCCCGCGGCGGCCGCTCTGCATCCGGTCGCCCCCAGAACTCCCGCGGTGGCCGTCCCGGCGCTGCTCGTCCCGGTCAGGGCGGTAAGCCCGGCGCTAAGGGCGCATCCGCACGCGGCGGTCGTCCCGGCGCACCGAAGAGTGGCGCAGGCAAGGGCGGCGCAAAGGGCTTCGGCGAGAAGAAATTCGGTGACAAGAAGTTTGGCGAGAAGAAGTTCGGCGCAGGCCGCGCAGGTTCCGGCCGAGGCCGCGGTACCGAACTGCCCAAGCGCGAACGCCGCGCACCGGGCCGCCCCTACCGCTCCGGCGAAGCCTTCGCAAACGAGCGCGGCGAATACCGCGTCAGCAACTACGCTGGCCCGCACCGCCCCCGCCGCCCCCGCAACGCCCCGGTAGACCACTACGAGTTCTACGACCACGACGGCGTACGCCTGCAGAAGCTGCTTGCCCAGGCCGGTGTGGCATCCCGCCGCGTCTGCGAAGAAATGATTACCGAAGGCCGCGTCACCGTCAACGGTGAAGTCGTGACCGAGCTGGGCGTGCGCGTGGACCCCTCCAAGGTCACCGTGCAAGTGGACGGCATGACCGTTCAGACCAACGACAAGCTCGTCTACATGGCATTCAACAAGCCCGCCGGCGTGGTCTCCACCATGGAAGACCCCGAAGGTCGCCCCTGCATCTCCGACTTCCTGCGTTCCTCCATGAGCGAGCGCGTATTCCACGTGGGCCGCCTGGACGTCGAAACCGAGGGTCTGCTGCTGCTGACCAACGACGGTGAACTGGCGAACCGCCTCACCCACCCCTCTTACGAGGTGCCCAAGACCTACCTGGTGCAGGTTCCCGGCCCCATGGAGCCCGGCGTCGGCGCAGCCATGAAGAAGGGTATTCGCCTGGAAGACGGCGTGACCCGCGTTGACGAGTTCAAGCTGGTGGACTCCACCCCTGGCCACGTGCTCGTTGAGGTGACCATCCACTCCGGTAAGAACCGCATTGTGCGCCGCCTCTTCGACGCGGTCGGCTACCCGGTCGAGCGCCTGGTCCGTGTCGAGATGGGCCCGATTCGTATTGGTTCGCAGAAGCAGGGCACCGTCCGTAACCTCTCCAAGGTCGAGATCGGTCACCTGCTCGCTTCGGTGGACATGTAATAACGCTAAGGAGTTGTCATGAGCTCGCCCGCTGAGCTTTCCGCATCTGAGCTGCCCATGGACTCAACGCTAACCGGGCCGGTGCTCATTATCGGCTCGGGTCTGCTGGGTGCCTCCATTGGTTTGGGGTTGCGTGCGGCAGGATGCGAGGACGTGTACGTCCAAGATATTTCACCCACCGCCGAGGCAGTGGCGCAGGATATTGGTGCCGGTACAAGCATCTCCACCCTGTCGGAGGAGGAACGCGCCGCCTTCGCCCCGCAGCTGGTGGTGGTGGCGGCGCCTCCGGATAGTGCCGGTGCCGTGTGCGCTCGCGCGTTGAACACCTATGCGCCTCGACCGGAGGCGGGCTACCCCGGCGCCGTGGTGACGGATGTTGCCTCGGTGAAGGTGCAACCGCTGGCTGATGTGCTTGCCTCGGGTGCGGATGCGTCCCGTTACGTGGGTTCGCATCCGATGGCTGGGCGTGAGAAGTCGGGCCCGGTGGCTGCTCGCGGTGAGCTGTTCCAGGCGCGTCCGTGGATTATCTGCGAGCACGATTCGGTTCGCCCCGAGTGTGTGCGTCTGGTGCGTTCTGTGGCGGTGGAACTGGGCGCGATTGTGACTTCTCTGAGCGTTGAGGAGCACGATCAGACGGTTGCTCTGATCTCTCACGTGCCGCAGGCGATGAGTTCACTGTTGGCTTCGCGTCTGCAGGACACTCCGCTGTATGCGCTGTCTTTGGCGGGTCAGGGTTTGCGCGATACGGTGCGTATTGCGGCTTCGGACCCGACGCTGTGGGTGCAGATTTTTGCGGCGAACGCTGACCCGATTGTGAAGACCCTCTACGGGGTGCGTGATGACCTGAACCGCCTCATCGCAACGCTGGAGAACCCGACGGCATCCGGCGCTCGCCTGGATTTGGCGCAGCTGATGAGCGAAGGCAACGCGGGCGTGAGCCGTATTCCGGGTAAGCACGGTACAGCCCCCGCCGCGTTCGCAAAGATGACGGTGCTGGTGGACGACACCCCCGGCACGCTGGCTCGTTTGCTTGCCGAGATTGGTGAGCTGGGCGCGAACCTTGAGGATTTGCGTCTGGAGCACTCGACGGGCGCCCCGGTGGGTATGGCTGAAATCTCGGTCAATCCGTCCATTCATGAGGCGCTGGTCCGCGATTTGTCGGCTCGCGGTTGGCGTGTTGTGAAGTAGAGTTAAAGCTGTATTTTCCGGCATAAAGTTTGAGACGAATTTTAAGGAGTGCTGATGCACGAGAACCCTAAACTGACGATTGCTATTGACGGTCCCTCCGGTTCCGGTAAGTCGTCTGTGTCTAAGGAAGTTGCACGCCACTTTGGTCTGGCGTACCTGGACACCGGTGCAATGTACCGTGCCGCAACCTACCGTGTGCTGGAACTTGGCATTGACCTGAACGACGCTGAAGCGATCGCGAAGGCTGTCGAGGAGATGCCCCTGGTGTTCGGTACGAACATTAAGGAAGAAGAGATTCTGATGGGCTCGACCGATATCCGTGAGGAGATTCGTAGCGAGCGCATTTCTTCGGCTGTTTCTGCTGTGGCTTCGGTTCCGGCGGTTCGTGAGCACCTGATCGGTCTGCAGCGTTGGATGATTGACCACGCTATTAACGGCATGGTCGCTGAGGGCCGCGACATCACCACCGTGGTCGCTCCCGACGCTGATGCGCGCATCCTGCTGACTGCTTCTGAGGAGGTGCGCATGGCGCGCCGCGGCCTGGAGAACGCGGAGAAGTCCGGCGCTTCGGGTGATTTGAGCAAGCAGATTGCTGAGCGTGATGCGAAGGATTCGAAGGTCAATAACTTTATGGAAGCTGCCGAGGGCGTGACCCTGGTGGACAGCTCGGATCTTGATTTTAATGCGACGGTCTCTGCAGTGATTAACGCTGTGAATGACCAGTTGAAGGCGAAGCGCGCGGGCTAGGCCCCGCCGAAACGCTGGGGGAGTGGTGCATCCGCTCCCGATAAGACGTTGAGCCGTGCTCGCGTGCTGACCAATGGGTTGGGCGCGGGGGCGGGTAGAGAAAGGAATGCGCATGGCTGAGGACGCTATCCGCGACGATTACGAAGATAAGTACCTGGGCGGTGGCGAGGACGACGTTACCGAGCGCCTCGCTGAGATTGATGATGAGACCGCTGACCAGCGTGCTCAGGCTCTGCTTGAGGGTCTTGAGGACTACGACCTGGATGAAGAGGACCGCGCCCTGCTGGGTGCCTGGGGTTTCGACATTGAGGAAGAGGAAGAGCAGCTCGCTGATCCGGTAGTGGCGATTGTTGGCCGCCCGAACGTGGGTAAGTCGACCATCATTAACCGTATTCTGGGCCGCCGTGAAGCGGTGGTTGAGGATAAGCCGGGTGTGACTCGTGACCGCGTGTCCTATAAGGCTGAGTGGCTGGGTAAGAGCTTCACCCTGGTTGATACCGGTGGTTGGGAGTCTGACGCTCGCGGTATTGATGCTCAGGTTGCTGAGCAGGCTGAGATTGCTGTGGAGCAGGCCGATGTTGTGGTCCTGGTGGTGGATGCCCGCGTGGGTGTGACCGCTTCGGACGAGCAGATTGTGCGTATGCTGCGCCGCGTGAAGAAGCCGATCATTCTGATTGCTAACAAGATTGACGACGCTCACCTGGAGCCGGAGATTTATAACCTCTGGTCGCTGGGTATGGGTCAGCCGTTCCCGGTGTCGGGTCTGCACGGTCGTGGCCTGGCGGATGCTCTGGACGAGATCCTTGAGGTCATGCCGGAGCACTCGCAGTTTGCTCAGCCGGAGGCGCTGGGTGGTCCGCGTCGTGTGGCTCTGGTGGGTCGCCCGAACGTGGGTAAGTCGTCGCTGCTGAATAAGCTGGCTGGTTCTGAGCGTGCCGTGGTGAATGACCTGGCTGGTACGACTCGTGACCCGATTGACGAGATTATTGAGCTGGGCGGCTACCCTTGGCGTTTTGTGGATACCGCGGGTATTCGCCGTCGCCAGCATATGGCTAAGGGTGCGGAGTTCTACTCTTCGCTGCGTACTCAGACTGCTCTGGAGCGCTCTGAGGTTGCCGTGGTGCTGCTGGATGTTTCCGAGCCGATCTCTGAGCAGGACGTGCGTATCGTGCAGACCGTGATTGATTCGGGTCGTGCGATGGTCCTGGCATTCAATAAGTGGGATACCCTCGATGAGGATCGCCGCTACATGCTTGAGCGCGAGATTGAGCGCGACCTGGCCCACGTGCAGTGGGCGCCTCGCGTGAACATTTCGGCGAAGACCGGTTGGCACAAGGACAAGCTGGTCCCGGCCCTGGAGCACTCGCTGGAGTCGTGGGATTCGCGTATTCCGACCGGCCGCCTGAACGCATTCCTGGGTGAGATTGTGGCCGCGCATCCGCACCCGCTGCGCGGTGGCAAGCAGCCGCGTATTCTCTTCGGTACTCAGGTGTCTTCGCGCCCGCCGAAGTTCGTGCTCTTTACTACCGGTTTCTTGGATCCGGGTTACCGACGCTTCATCATGCGTCGTCTGCGTGAGACCTTTGATTTCACAGGCACCCCGATTGAGATTTCGATGCGCGTGCGTGAGCGCCGCTCCCTGGGTGAGCGTCAGAGCGCGAAGGCTAAGAAGGGTAAGGGCGGCCGCCGCTAGTAGCGGGGGTGTCTGCCTGATGCCGTGTTGCTGGGCTGGGCCCCCACGCGCTGGATCCTGTGCAGAAAATCTGCAAAAAAAGATTTTTAAGATTTTTTCTAAAAATGGGGATTCTGGCTTGCGCGGGGGTTGAAAGCCCGGTATAGTTATTCGAGTGTTCAGGGGAAACCTTGAAAACAATATCGTGAATAACGAATCGGGTTGTGGCGCAGCTTGGTAGCGCACTTGACTGGGGGTCAAGGGGTCGCAGGTTCAAATCCTGTCAACCCGACAGATAAAGCTCCGGAAGGTTTTTCCTTCCGGAGCTTTTTGTATGCCGTTTAGTGGTTTTTGTTTTGCTTGCTTGGATGGGGAAATACGGGAGTCGGTGCCAAATACACGGCTGGAAGCACTGAAGGGCGCTCTCTTCCTTGGGATGGCGGGGGAGGGGCCGGCATTGCACCTGTAAAGCGGTGGGTCTTTAGGTTAGTGTGCAATTATGAGCTTCGATCTAAATGTTGGAATATGCCCGATTTTGTGGGTGATGGGTGGTACATTGGGTACACAAGGAATCGCGTTTTAGCGGTCAGAAATTTTAGCTTTGGCACTGAATTTCCCTTGACAAATCAAGGAATATTTAGGTTTCTGTGACTAAAACACGACTTCATACACACTGAATTTCATAGCCGCAAAACCAACACGAACCCAAGTGAAGGCATATATCCCCAGAGGATAGCGCCCATAACGCATAAAACAGCTAGGTGCACGCACCTGCAACACACGGCACACACGCCGCCACAAGCGTCGCTGGGAAGGTTTTACGGCACAACTCGATCCCGCCCCTCGGGGCGCGGAAAGGAACGCAATACAATCATGTGGCAGCAAGTCTACGACCCGCTACACTCGAGTGCCCTCTCTGCACTCGTGGCAGCAGTCCCGATTATTTTCTTCCTTCTGGGCCTCACCGTCCTGAAGCTCAGCGGTATTAAATCTGCCGTCATCTCCCTGGCGCTCGCACTCGTGATCGGTTGCGGCATCTTCGGTATGCCCGTCACCGCAGGTGCAGGCTCCATCCTCTACGGTTTCCTCTCGGGCATGTGGCCCATCGGCTGGATCGTTCTCATGGCAGTGTGGCTCTACCGCATTTCCGTGCGTTCCGGCGGCTTCGAAATCGTTCGCTCCTCCATCTCGTCCATCTCTACTGACCAGCGCATCCAGATGCTGCTGATTGCATTCTGCTTCGGCGGCTTCCTTGAAGGTGCTGCAGGCTTCGGTATCCCGATTGCTATCTGTGCTGCACTGCTCGTGTCCCTGGGCTTCAACCCGCTCAAGGCTGCAATGTTCGCTCTGATTGCTAACGTGAGCTCCGGCGCATATGGCGCTATCGGTATCCCCGTGACCACCGCAGCAACCCGCGGCGGCGTGGACCTGCACGGTCTGTCCATCGAAATGGTCCTGGTTATCCAGATCATGGCAGGCCTGATTCCCCTGGTGCTCGTCGCTATTCAGGACGGTCTGCGCGGTATCCGCGAAGTCGGTCTGGTAGCTCTCATGGTTGGCGTTATCTACTCCGGCGGCCAGTCCGTTCTGCTCGCAACCCTGGGTAACCCCGAGCTCGTTGACATCATCCCGCCGCTGCTGGCACTGGTCGCTCTGGCACTGGTCATGCAGAAGTGGCAGCCCAAGCACATCTTCCGCGAGCCCACCGCTCCCTCCCTGGAAGAAGTCCAGGCGCAGCAGAGCGTCAAGCACACCGGTGGCGAAATCCTCAAGGCTTGGAGCCCCTTCGTCTACCTGTCCGTCGTGATTCTGCTCTGGTCCACCGTTCTGAAGCCCCTCTTCGCTGCTAAGGGCGCGCTCGGCTTCACCAACATCTCCTTCCCCCTGCCCTGGCTGCACCAGAGCATCTCGCAGGCGGCACCGATTGTTGCAACCCCCAAGCCTATCGACGTGACCTACACCTGGAACATTGTGGGCGCATCCGGTACCGCAATTCTGGTGGCTACCATCATCACCATCCTGACCTCCTCCATCAGCTGGGGTGAGGCTATCGAGGAGCTCGGCGGCACCTGGAAGCAGCTGCAGACCCCGATCCTCATGATCTGCCTGGTCATGTCCGTTGCTAACGTCATGAACTACGCAGGTATGATTACCTCTATCGCGCTGGCTGTTGCCGCTGTGGGCGCAATCTTCCCGCTGCTGTCCCCGATCATCGGTTGGATTGGCGTGTTCGTGACCGGCTCTGTGGTGAACAACAACATCCTCTTCGCTGGCCTGCAGGCTACCACCGCACAGCAGATTGGCGTCAGCCAGACCCTGCTGGTTGCATCTAACACCGCCGGTGGTGTGATGGCGAAGATCGTGTCCCCGCAGTCCATCGCAATTGCAGCTGCTGCTGTGAACAGCGCAGGCGAGGAATCCAAGATTACCTCCATGGCAATCAAGTACAGTGCAGCTCTGCTGGCTATCACCTGTGTTTGGGTTTACGTCCTGTCTCTGGCCGGCCTCTAAACAGCGTGAAACCCCGATGCGTGTAACCTACCTTCTTTGAAGGTAAGGTGCCCGCGACACGGTTGAGCGAAAGCCCCTTCTACTTCGGTAGGAGGGGCTTTTGCGTGTCTGTGTTTGTGCGCTGGGGAGGAGGTTTGTGGCTAAGGAGCGCAATTATGCACATAAGTTTCATTTGTGCACACTTAAGGTCATCCTATCCTGAAGTCTCGAGGAGGACCTGTTAGCTTAGACAGATAAAGTCAAGAGCACCTAGTGAGAGGGACAGAGTCCCGCTCACCGCCGCCGCGCCACGGTATATTGCCTCGGTATATTGCCTCGGCATATCGCCACGTCATACAACCAAACGCCCGGCAGCTAAAGACCATCACGCTTCACCGATGGACCCATCCACGACGCAAGGACTGGGGCCATCGGTTTTTATGCGGCCTAACGCTTCCATACAGCGCAGGCGCCGTACCGGAAGAAGCGACCGCTAATACACACAGACCGAAAGGAACACCCGCCCCAATGTGGCAGCAAACCTACGACCCGCTGAACTCACCGGTGCTCTCCGCACTGGTCGCAGCAGTACCCATCATCCTCTTCCTGCTGGGCCTGACCGTCCTGAAACTCAGCGGCCTCAAATCAGCACTGCTGACCCTCGTCACCACCCTCATCATCGGTTGTGCCATCTTCGGCCTGCCTATCACCGCAGGTGCCGGCTCCATCCTCTCCGGCTTCCTCTCCGGTGCATGGCCCATCGGCTGGATTGTGCTCATGGCGGTGTGGCTCTACCGCATTGCCGTACGCGCCGGTAACTTCGACATCGTGCGCTCCTCCGTCTCCTCGATCTCGAACGACCAGCGCATCCAGGTGCTGCTGATTGCCTTCTGCTTCGGTGGCTTCATCGAAGGCGCGGCAGGCTTCGGCATCCCGATCGCTATATCCGCGGCACTGCTGGTATCCCTGGGCTTCAACCCCCTCAAGGCATCCATGCTGGCGCTGGTAGCCAACGCCGCATCCGGCGCCTACGGTGCTATCGGTATTCCCGTGACTACCGCAGCTAAGGTTGGTGGCCTCGACACCGCGCACCTGTCCGCAGGTATGGTTCCGGTACTGCAGATCTTCGTCGCCTTCGTGCCGCTGCTGATGGTTGCAATCCAGGACGGCATCCACGGCATCCGCGAAGTCGGCCTCGTAGCGCTCATGACCGGCGTGATTTTCTCCGGCGGTCAGGCGGCTATCCTGATGCTGCTCGGCTCGCCCGAACTGGTCGATATCATCCCGCCGCTGCTCTCCCTGGTAGCACTGGCGCTCGTGATGCAGAAGTGGCAGCCCAAGCACATCTACCGCGAATCCACCGCACCCAGCCTCGAAGAAGTTCAGGCGCAGCAGGGCGTCAAGCACACCGGTGCTGAGATCGTTAAGGCGTGGAGCCCCTTCATCTTCCTCTCCGCAACCATCCTGCTCTGGTCCACTGCCCTGAAGCCGATTTTCGCAACCAACGGCCCGCTGGGTGCTGCAACCCTGGCGTTCCCCATCCCCGGCATTCACGAATCCATCACCACCGGTACCGGCAAGACCGTGACCGCGATGTTCTCCTGGAACACCCTGGGCGCATCCGGCACCGCAATTCTGGTGGCGGCAATCATCACCATCCTGACCTCGAAGATTAGCTGGGGCGAAGCCTTCGAAGAACTCGGCGGTACCTGGAACCAGCTGAAGATGCCGATCCTCATGATCTGCCTGGTCATGTCCGTCGCAAACGTCATGAACTATGCCGGTATGACTACCTCCATCGCTCTGGCGCTCGCGGCAGCCGGCCCGGTCTTCCCGCTGCTGTCCCCGATTATCGGTTGGATTGGCGTGTTTGTGACCGGTTCCGTGACCAACGCTAACGTGCTCTTTGCGGGCCTGCAGTCCACCACCGCAGCCCAGATCGCTGTTGACCCGACTCTGCTTGTTGCCGCAAACACCGCCGGTGGCGTGATGGGTAAGATCGTCTCCCCGCAGTCCATCGCGATTGCTGCGGCGGCTGTGAACAGCGCAGGTGAGGAATCGAAGATTACCTCCATGTCCATCAAGTACAGCGCTATTCTGCTGGGCCTGGTCTGCGTCTGGTCCTTCGCGCTGTCGCTCATGGCTGGCTAAAGCCATTCGTGAGTCTCATATCGGGGCAGATAGCAATAAGACGCTGAACCCCTAATGATTCTGAGGTAAAGCCCCCTTCTCGACCCGTGCGGTCGGGGAGGGGGCTTTGTCTTACCTGCCGCCGTATAAGTTTGGCTCGGGCAGTAGAAAGGGACTGAGCGGAGAAAATAACTACCGACAAGGACTAAATCGTAATGACTCTTAACTAGCGTTTCACACTGTAAAAGCACCCAGTACCTAGCAAAGGACCCACATGCCACAGTGATACAGTTCTCAGTGGGCATTGGCGCCGTAGGCGAGAGCACGAGCTAAGGAACTTTTAGCTTCGAGGCCTCCAACGAGAGAACCAACGCCCCGCATCGTGGAAATATCCTTCCCCGCGCCCCCTGCCTTCAGCCAAGGCTACAACACAGACACATGATGTTGCTACGCCTTTCACGTTCAGGGACCCTCAGCGGTAGAGGCGTCGTGAGGCTACGCCTCGTGCTACCCCATAAGGGCAGGCGGACGCACCCTACAGCGGCATCCAAACCGCTGTAGGTACACCCTGCGGCGAGGAAGGACATACCACTCTCATGTGGTCGCAGACCTACGATCCCCTCAGCTCCCCGGTGCTCTCTGCACTCGTAGCGGCATCCCCCATTATTCTTTTTCTACTCTGCCTCACGGTTTTCAAACTCAGCGGCATCAAATCAGCGCTAATCACCCTAGCCCTGACCCTGTGCATCGCACTCGGAGTCTTCCACCTGCCCTGGACAGCAGCCGCAGGTTCTATTTTCTACGGATTCCTCTCAGCGCTATGGCCTATTGCATGGATTGTGCTCATGGCAGTGTGGCTCTACCGCATCGCGGTGCGCAGCGGAAAATTCGCCATCGTGAGGTCCTCCGTCTCCTCAATCTCAGCAGACCAGCGCATCCAGGTGCTACTCATCGCCCTCTGCTTTGCCGGGTTTATTGAGGGTGCGGCGGGCTTCGGCATCCCGATTGCTATTTCTGTGGCGCTACTGGTTGCCCTGGGCTTCAACCCGCTCAAAGCCGCTATGCTCTCCCTGGTCGCTAACGCCACCGTGGGCGCCTACGGTGCGGTCGGTATTCCTGTGACCACCGGTGCCGCTATCGGTAACGTAGACCTGGGGCACCTATCCAACCAGATGGTTTGGGTCCTGCAGATCTTTGCGGCCCTCGTACCCGTGCTCGTGGTAGCTATTCAGGACGGTCTGCGCGGCATTCGTGAGGTAGGCTTAGTAGCGCTCGCAACCGGTATCGTGATTTCTGGCCTGCAGAGCATCATGCTGTGGGTCCTGCAGGACCCCGAGCTCATCGGCATTGTGCCGCCCCTTGTCGGCCTGGTGTTCCTGGCAGTAGTGATGCGTTTCTGGCAGCCCAAGAACATCTATCGCGAGCCCACCGCACCGACTCTAGAAGAGCTCTCCGCACAGGACGAACCGACGTACACCCTGCGCGAAGTTGCGAGCGCCTGGAGCCCCTTCATCTTCCTTTCCATCACCATCCTGCTCTGGTCCACCGTGCTGCGCCCCGTCTTTGACCATAACGGAGCCCTGGGTTTTGCAAACCTGAGCTTCCACGTGCCCGGTATCCACCATCAGATCGGCGACGGTGAAGGCCTCGCTATCCACGCAGTCTTCAACTGGAACATTCTGGGTGCGGCGGGTACCGCCATTTTGGTGGCGGCTCTGCTCTCTGCGTTCACTTCGAAAATTACCGTCCGTGAGACTCTGGAAGAACTCAACGGCGCATGGCAGCAGTTGAAGAAGCCCATCTACATGATTTGCCTGGTCATGTCCGTAGCAAACCTCATGAACTACGCGGGCATGACCTCCTCCATCGCTCTGGCGGTAGCTACCGCGGGTGCACTCTTCCCGCTCTTCTCGCCCATAATCGGCTGGGTTGGCGTGTTCGTGACCGGTTCGGTGACCAACAACAACGTGCTCTTCGCCGGTCTGCAGGCAAGCACCGCGCATCAGATTGGTGTAGACCCCGCCATACTGGTTGCAGCCAATACCTCCGGTGGTGTGATGGGTAAGATTGTGTCCCCGCAGTCGATTGCGGTGGCGGTTGCCGCCGTGAACGAGGCAGGGCAGGAGTCGAAGGTTACCTCCATAACCATCAAGTACAGTCTCTTCCTGCTGGTACTGCTGTGCATGTGGACGTACCTGCTCACGCTCATCGTGCACTAGGCTTTTAAGCGACTTTTCCTGTCTTCGAGGAAGAACCGGAGAGATACGCAGAACGCTCGTTGCGAGGTCATGTCGCGGCGAGCGTTCGCCGTATCTGAGGTACCCAATGTCATACGATGAGGATAATCCGCCCGGCAGGAGTAGAATTAGTGTTTGTGCCCACACACCGGAGACGTGCACAGGAGAGGCTGCCCGGCTGTTATCTGTGCGTTACTCGCTCGCCCGCTGCGTGAGACACACGGCTAACAGATGACCTACTACTCAAGGAGAAACAATGCAGGCACTCGCAACGGTCACCACCGTTTTTGCCTTCGTAGCAATCGCTATTCACGTGTACATCTGGATTATCGAATCCTTCCTCTGGACTAAGCCCAAGGGTCGCGAAACCTTCGGAATGACCGAAGAATTCGCCGAGTCTACCAAGGAGATGGCGGCAAACCAGGGCCTGTACAACCTGATGCTCGCCTGGATCGCCGCAACCGGTCTGCTCGCTTTCTGGTTCGGCTCCCCGCAGGTGGGTGTGGCACTCATGTTCGCAGGCCTGGGCTCCATGGCGATTGCCGGTGTCTACCTGTTCCTCACCTCCCCGGCAAAGCGCAAGCCGGCACTGATTCAGCTGACCCCGCCGCTGCTGGCGCTGATTTTCCTCTTCGTGATGATCTAACCCTGTGACGATCTAATTCAGGGCGGAACATCTCAACGTATAAAAGCCGCGTGCTTACTTCTACGAAGTGGCGCGCGGCTTTTCTGCGCCCTTAGACGCGAGCACGCCGAGTGAGGGGAGCTTAGGGCGAGGGGGCTTAGGCAAAGAGCCCCGAACAGCCTCGCCGATGTGAACCCACCAGGTGAGCGTCGACCATACCGACCGCGCACATGAGCGCATAGGCGGTCACCGGACCCAAGAACACACCTCCTAGAGCTTTAAAAGATTTGGTAAGAAGCGCGGACTCGGGCGTATCGGTAGGAATATCCTCCAGGGTATGCGGTGCGATAGTCTCGCGCGGCGCGAAGGACCACAGCCACGCCGACAGCCCGCCCGGTACACGCGTGCCGTCAGATAGGGTGCGCTCGCGCATCCGGTCCAGATCTTCGGGGTTTAGCGTCCGCACACGACGACGGCGGGTATTCGGCGCCTCAACGCTATCCGTATTGGTCGGGGTAGAAGAGTGGGTGATAAGGGGAAGATGAATATCCTCCGCGGAGGCGTCACGCGGCGTGGCGGCAAGCTCACGCATCCGAAGGGTCAGTTGTGCATTGGAGATGACCGCGCGAATCTTCCGCTCGTTACGGATAATCTCTTCGTCCTGGAGGAGCCGCGCAACATCCTGATCAGTGAACGCAGCTACACGTTCGGGATCGAACCCCTCGAAAGCGCGACGAAATGCCTCACGGCGGGCAAGAATCGTGCGCCAGGAGAGGCCCACCTGAAAAGCCTCGAGGCTCAGGGCTTCGAAGAGTCCCCGCTCATCGGTGACGGGCATACCCCATTCGGTGTCGTAGTAGTCGCGCAGAAGCTCATCGGTCACCCACGTGGGGTAACTCAGGGGGTTTTCGAGGGGGTTGGCGGGAATAGTAGGCTGTGAGGTCACGGTTTCTCCTCTCTGAGAGTGCTGAGCTCATCCGAATATTTCGGAAGCATGTTCTACTTAAACAGTAGCCCTAGCGTGAGTAAATCGCAAGTATATTCGATTATATGTCGTGGTGCAGAGCAACGAAACCGAAAATAGGTACGACAAAGGGCAGAGCCCGCATCCGATGCATGCTCCGCCCTCTGATAAGTCTCAAACACCGCCGAGTGACACCGCCGGGTGACCTAGCTAGAAGAGCCGCGCCTCCCGCACCTCTTCCGGCTCCTCCAGATCCAGGAGGAACTGCTTACGCTCAACACCGCCAGCGTAGCCAGTCAAACTACCATCAGCACCAATAACGCGGTGACACGGAATCATAATAGAAACCTTATTGCGGCCGACCGCCTGCCCCACAGCCTGCGCCGGAGCGCCGGGGCCAACCGCACGCGAAATCTCGCCGTACGTGGTGGTGTACCCGGCAGGAACAGTCTTCAGGTGCTCCCACACAATCAGCTGAAAATCGGTGCCCTCAGGGTCTAGGGGCAACGTAAAAGAAGTGCGCTTGCGCTCAAAATACTCGGAGAGCTCTGCCTCAGCACGCGACAGCAGCCGCGCTGCAGCATACTTGCCGGTAGGCTCTTCACCTTCTGCAACGTTGTGCCCCCGCAGATAGTCACCGGGGTTTTCAATCAGTCCACCAAGCTCATGGGGGAGCGGGAAGTGCGCCTGATCCTCGTACCAGATGCCCACAATCGCATCCGTACGGGCGGCAAGGTAGAGCACGCCGACGGGGCTCGAATAGCGAGTGTACCAGCGCGCGAGTGCTTCCGGCGGCTGCGGCGAATCGGTCGCTTTGGTCATGCTCTTCCTCGTAGGCTCGTGGGCGTGTACTGCAGATGATGGTAGGGGTAAATACCCCTTTCAACCATCATAGGGGAGGGGCGCCTCCGTACCGTACCCGCGGCGGGTTTTGTCTATAACTAACCGCTACGAGATATATGCATCGCCGGTTATGCCTCTCACTGTGCCCCGCCAATTTTGATTGAGCCCCAAGAGCTGGCATTCTGTGAAGTACACACCGATACACCGCAATTCAATACTCCGGCTTCTCCACCCCGTAGCGGGTAGGGGATGGCCTGTGTTTCTCGTGCCTCAACGATGGGTTCAACGACGACTGAAATTGCAAGGAGAAACATGGAAGACCTGAAAGACCTCCGCCGGCAACTCAAGGAAAACCCGGAGAGCCGAGAACTCAATAACCGTTACGCGCAGGCGTGCCTCGACATTGCGAAAGAATATACCGTTACGTCCCAGGGACATATCTTTATTTGCTCGCCCTCAGATTTAGAAGCTGTACGGTACATCATGGCCAAGATCCCTAACGCTTCGCCTCTAGACGGCGAAACCTTGCAGGAATACAAACGCCTGGAGAGAGCCGTTACCCAAGCTCGTATGAATAGAGGCAAGCCCGGTAGCAAGATGGGCATTTACTATGCCCTCATCCTTTTTATGGTGATGCCTTCCATGGCGGCACCAGTCCTTCTGTTATGGGAACTCACCGTGCTTGGCTCAGACCACACCCGCGACCCGAGAGCTCTTATTTACCTGATTCCTGTCGCTCTCATTACCGCTGCGCTTCTCTGGGTTGGGTGGCTTTTTGAACGAATCCCCGGCTGGAAATATAACGCTCTGATCGTCGAAAAGAACAAAAAGATAGAACTAGCCAGAGCCGAAGCTGAAACACGTCAAAGTACTGACTCAAACCGTTCAGACATGGTTGCAGTATCGGACTCTGAACCGCAATCTTAAAGTAAATGTGCCGCCTCACCGGTATTGGTGAGGCGGCACATTTTGCTATCTAGGGGATGAAGAGCTCGCTACTTAGCGGCTACTCCATCAGCGTTGCCCTCCGTGTGGTGCAGATGCGGCAGGTGAGTCGAGTGCAGGTCGTGGCCGAGCACATCGTGCGCATCCGGGTCCTCGTTCGGGAGCACGTGCGAGTACTTGGAGTAGTAGCGGTACAGCGCGTAGGCGCCAATCACCGTCAGCACGATAGCAATGCCCAGAGCCCACGGCACAGCGGCGGCAGAATACATAACAGAGAAGAGCACCAACAGCCAGGAGAGAGCAGCTGCAAGAACCGAAATATTCATAGCAATAATTGCAAGCTTACGGCGACGGACATCAACCATAATCGGTGCGGGAAAACCCGCTCCCTCCTTCCAACGGAGCCTATCTCCGTTCTCGCGTGCACCCGAAGGTGTCAGATGCTTAACTAACCGCCATCTTCGGTGGTCAGAATAGAATCATAAGCCTATATATCTATGATACGGCGCTTGAAGTAGACATCAAAGGTTTACAAACACCATTAGAGCAACCCCACATAACAGGTGAACGGGTATCTCAATATGAGGTATAGAATGCGTAATTCTTACACAAAAGATGGGTACTCCATACCCTCTCATTCACTCTACGAACTGTGTAGGAAACGATAAAAGCTCACCGCCCTCCGCGGTACGTGAAGCACCACGGCGGACGGTGAGAGGAGCGTAAATAAGTATCAGCGCGAACCGCTGGTTGCGCGAGGAAACCCAGAATATGTCAACGGAATCCTGGACGGTACTGACACCTCACGAACAACACCGCGCCAGGTGATCGGCGGAAGATACCAAATTTACAAAAACCAACGGTACCCCCAGCACTAATTTTTGTAGAAATTACGCCGCAATAAACGCTGAATTGAGCGTCATAAAACAGCGAAAAGCCCCGGCTACTTCAACCCCATAGCGGGGGAGAAGCAGCCGGGGCGTCGCTAGTACGCGGGCCGTGCCGTTAGGCAACGGGTGCTGCGATTAGGCGGTCGGAACGTCCTCGTCAACCCACTCGAGGGTGCGGGAGACAGCCTTCTTCCACAGGCGGTACTGGCGGTCGACCTCTGCAGGCTCCATGGAGGGCAGCCAACGCTTGTCTTCAACCCAGTTGTCCACAACGTCCTGCTCGCCGGTCCAGAAACCAACAGCGATACCTGCAGCGTATGCTGCGCCCAGAGCGGTGGTCTCAACAACCTTCGGGCGGATCACGGGAACGCCGAGGATGTCAGCCTGGAACTGCATTAGGAACTCGTTAGCGGTCATGCCGCCGTCCACGCGCAGCTCGGAGAGCTCAACACCGGAGTCAGCGTTCATTGCGTCCAGAACTTCACGGGTCTGGAATGCGGTTGCTTCCAGCGCCGCACGCACGATGTGTGCACGGTTCACGTAGCGGGTCAGACCAACGATGACGCCGCGAGCGTCGGAACGCCAGTGAGGCGCGAACAGGCCGGAGAATGCGGGAACAACGTAGCAGCCGCCGGAGTCCTTGACGGAGGTAGCCAGTTCCTCAGACTCTGCAGCGTGCTCAATCATGCGCAGGTTGTCGCGCAGCCACTGGATCAGGGAGCCGCTCATTGCGACCGAGCCTTCCAGAGCGTAGACGGGTGCTGCATCGCCAATCTTGTATGCGACGGTGGTCAGCAGACCATTGTTGGAGAAGACAGGCTCGTTGCCGGTGTTCATGAGCATGAAGTTACCGGTACCGTAGGTGTTCTTCGCCATGCCCTTCTCGAAGCAAGCCTGACCGAAGGTTGCAGCCTGCTGGTCGCCGAGGATACCCGCGATAGGGGTGCCTGCGAGCAGACCGGTCGCGCGGCCGAAGCCGTACACCTCGGAGGAGGACTTGATCTCGGGCAGCATGCTCATGGGGATACCCATATCTGCAGCAATCTGCGGATCCCATTCGAGGGTGCGGATGTTCATCAGCAGGGTGCGGGATGCGTTGGTTACGTCGGTGACGTGCACGCCGCCGTCAACACCACCGGTCAGGTTCCAGACCAGCCAGGTGTCGGTGTTGCCGAAGAGCAGGTCGCCGCGTTCTGCGCGCTCGCGTGCGCCTTCAACGTTGTCCAGGATCCACTTGATCTTGGGGCCGGAGAAGTAGGTGGAGAGGTTCAGGCCGACGATGTCGTGGTACTTGCCAACGCCCTCTTCGCCTGCGAGCTCTTCAACGATTTCCTGGGTGCGGGTGTCCTGCCAGACGATTGCGTTGTAGACGGGCTCGCCGGTGTTCTTGTCCCATACGACGGTGGTTTCACGCTGGTTGGTGATGCCGACTGCAGCGATTTCGTGGTGGTTGACTTCGCCGTTTGCCATAGCGGTTGCTACGACCTTACGGACGTTCTGCCAAATTTCGGTTGCGTTGTGCTCGACCCAGCCTGCCTTGGGGAAGATCTGCTCGTGCTCGAGCTGACCGTGCGCTACGTTCTCGCCCGCCTTGTTGAACAGGATCGCGCGGGAGCTCGTCGTGCCCTGGTCAATGGAGAGGATGTACTTGCGCTCGACGTTGAGGGTTGCGGAGTGCAGAGAAGTCGTCATTGATTTTTCCTTAGAACAAAAGAACGGGGGTATTAGAGAGGTTTAGAGGGGCAGAACTGCCGGAACGATCAGGCCTGCGAGGATAGCGCCGATGATCGGGCCAACAACCGGAACCCAAGCGTAAGACCAGTTGGAACCGGTCTTACCGGGGATAGGCAGGAAGGTGTAGGCGATACGGGGGCCGAGGTCACGTGCGGGGTTGATAGCGTAACCGGTTGCGCCACCAAGACTCATACCGATAGAAACAACGACCAATGCAACAGCCAAGGGGCCAATCTGGGCGGGGGTCTTACCGGATGCGATGATCCAACCAATCAGGACGAAGGTGCCGATAATCTCGGTGAGCAAGTTCCAGCCGTAGGACTTGATAGCGGGGCCGGTTGCGAAGATGCCGAGGCGGTCGCCCGGGTCCTCATCGAAGTGCTTCTTGTAAGTCAGGTAGGCTGCGGTTGCACCAGCCATTGCGCCGAGCATCTGAGCGACGATGTACAGGGTGATGTTCAGCGGGGTTGCGGGAACGCCGGTTGCCAGGTCGCGGCCTGCAGTTGCCAGGCCAACGGTCACAGCGGGGCTCAGATGTGCACCGGAGTGGAAGGAGAGGTATACGGCGGTGAACACTGCCAGACCCCAACCGAAGGTGATAACAACCCAGCCTGCGTCCTTAGCATAGGACTTCTTCAGGGTCACTGCGGCGCATACGCCGGCACCGAGCAGAATCAGGATGAAGGTGCCGAAGAACTCGGAAAGTACAAAACCAAGAGTGGTGGGGGCACCGGATGCATCCACGAGTGCGGATGAGCCGGCTGCAAGTACAGTTCCTGCGGAAGCAAGAAGAGACATTGATGCTCCTTGAAGACGAAGCGTCTGGAAGGCAAGCGAACCTTTGCTTGCGTGTTCCCGTGCGTCCTCACCGCACGGGCGGATCGGGGCACAACGCTGTGCTGAAATGTGTAGCGGATTGCTACGAAAAATTGATAGATGTTTTTGGATGAGAAGCAGATCGTACCAGTGGGTTAACCCTGTATTTAGCTCGCTGCTTCTTATGCAGGGGATTATCGTAAACGGTTATTTAACCTCTCGTCCACCCCTCACCGAAAATATGAGATAACCCATGCTCGGTGAGGGGTGAACGGTCGGTTCGTACCGGATAACCGGTCACGAAAGGTGCGTGGAATCTCTACGGATTAGAGCTTCACACGGGGTGCCACGGGGGTGACAGCCTCAATCTTTGCCGATGCCTCAGCGTCGGTGGAGGTGGACTCTGCCTCGCGCATTGCTGCAACGCGTGCTGCGTAGAGGTCGAGTTCTTCCTTGACCTTCTTGTCGTCCCAGCCGAGCTCGGCACGCATGATGTCGAGGATCTCGTCTGCTGCTGCCAGACCGCGGTCGCGCTGCTCGAGGTCGAGGCGTACGCGGCGGACCAGTACATCCTCCAGGTGTAGTGCACCCTCGTAGCGGACAGCGAAGACGACGTCTGCACGCAGGAACTGGGGTGCCTTAGCCAGGGGAGCACCGAGGGAGGGGTCAGCGTCGATGAGAGCGCCGAGGTCCTCAATCTGCGCGCCGTAACGCTCGAGCAAGTGGGTGATACGGTCCTCATCCCAGCCGTAACGCTCTGCGTAGCGTGCACGGTTAGCAGCGATTGCGTGGTAGCCGTCTGCACCGACCAGGCCGATGGTTGCGGTCACGGAGGGGTTCTGCTTAGCCTGCTCGCCCAGTGCGAAGTCGACAGCGTCGGCAGCCATGACACGGTAGGTGGTGAGCTTGCCGCCTGCGATGGCGCTCATGCCGGGTGCAACCTCGGTCACGGTGTGCTCGCGGGAAACCTTGGTGGATGCTGCGCCGTCCTTGACCTTGGGCTGCAGCAGCGGGCGCAGACCGGTGTAGGTGCCGATGATGTCCTCGCGGGTCAGCGGGTTAGCGATCAGCTTGTTGGCCTGCATCAGGACGTAGTCGATGTCCTTGCTGGTTGCGACGGGGCGCTCGCGGTCCTCGGCGTAGGGGGTGTCGGTGGTGCCGATGATCCAGTAACGCTGCCAGGGGATGATGAAGAGAACGGACTTCTCGGTCTTGGTGAAGATACCGCTGGTTGCGTTGATGCGGTCGCGGGGAACCACGATGTGGATACCCTTGGAAGCCAGAACCTCCAGGCCACCCTCGGGGTTAGCGAGGGACTCAGACTCTTCGGTCCACACGCCGGTTGCGTTGATGATGTGCTTTGCGCGTACGTTCAGGCGCTCGCCGGTCTCCAAGTCTGCCAGCTCTGCGCCGATGACGCGGCCGGATGCATCCTTGGTGAAGCCGACAACCTGGGTGCGGGATGCAGCCAGTGCGCCGTAGCCTGCAGCGGTGCGGACGACGTCGATGACGAGGCGTGCGTCGTCAACGCGTGCATCGTAGAACTGGATTGCGCCGCTGAATGCGGAGTCCTTGATGTCGGGGAAGACGGTCTTGGTGCCGGTCTTGGTGAAGTGACGCTGGGAGGGGACGCCCTTGTTGCCGCGGGAACCGAGGAATGCGAGGGTGTCGTACATGCCGATGCCGATTGCGGAGTATGCGCGCTCGATGACGGGCATCTTCAGGGGCCACAGGAAGGGCTGTGCGTGCACCAGATGGGGTGCGATCTTGTTCAGCAGCAGGCCGCGCTCGGTCAGTGCTTCGGTCACGAGCTTGAAGTCGAGGTTGTAGAGGTAGCGCAGGCCGCCGTGAACGAGCTTGGAGGACCATGCGCTGGTGCCTGCAGCCCAGTCGCCTGCTTCGACGATACCGGTGCGCAGACCGCGGGTTGCTGCGTCGAGGGCAATGCCTGCACCGGTGATGCCGCCGCCGACGACCAAGATGTCGAGTTCTTCGTTGACCATGCTCTTGAGCGCCTTGGCGCGGGACTCGGCGGTCAGCTGAGACTGCTGTGCAATGTGCTGGGAGCTCATGTACTGCTCTTTCCTGTATTGCCGCTTGTGCGGCGTGGGGGTTTCATCTTGCATTTAGTAAAACCCAATGGTGAAATAATAACCAAGCAGTATGAACGGATTTTCACTGGGGGTCTGTGGCAGATGAACGAACGCGCTAACCATACCTACGAGGCAGCGCAGCTTTACTACATTCACAACATGACGATGGACGCTATCGCGGCTCGTCTGGGGGTTTCTCGAGCCACTGTGTCGCGTCTGCTTAAAAGTGCTCGTGAGAGCGGCATGGTGCAGATCCGTCTAGATGATTCCTTCCGTGCCCGCAGCGAGCTTGAGCGCCGCATCGGTGAGCGCTATAAGGTGCGCGTTACTCTCGTGAATGTCCGTTCGGACGCCACCCCCATCGCCCGCATGAGCCAGGTATCCCGTACTGCGGCGGCTCTACTTGATTCCCTGATTGATAATGGAACGAGCCTGGGTGTGGCGTGGGGTTCAACGATGACCGAGATTTCTCGTCATCTGCCGCGCCGCCCTCTGAAGGGCGTGACTGTGGTGCAGATGAATGGTGCCGGTAACGCGCACCATTCGGGCATTCCGTACCTGGGTTCCCTGCTGGGGCAGTTGGTGAATGCCTATGATGCGCAGACTATCCATTTTCCGGTTCCCGCGTTCTTTGACTATGCGGACACGAAGACCGCCATGTGGCGTGAGCGTAGCGTGCAGAAGAATCTGCATGCCCAGCAGAATGTTGACCTCGCTATTTTTGGCGTGGGTGCTTTTGGTGGACCTATTCCTTCTCACGTGTATTCGGGTGGCTATTTTGAGGTGCAGGAGCAGCGTCAGTTGCGTGAGCTGGGCGTTGTGGGGGATATGTGCACGATTCTTCTGCGTGAGGACGGCTCGTGGGCTGATCTTGAGTTGAATAAGCGTGCGTCCGGTCCGACTCCGAAGGAGCTTGCCCGCATTCCGCGCCGTATTTGCGTTGCGTCCGGTACTCACCGTGTGCGTGCTTTGCGCGGCGCGTTGCGTACGGGCGCAATTACTGACTTGGTTCTTGATGATGCCCTGGCAAAGGCGCTCATGGAGAAATAGCTAAAAATAATCGCCGCGGGTATGAGAGTCCGTGGTGATGGGGTAAAGGGGCGCCTTGAATCTGAAAGGTAGTGCTTGAGAGCTTTCCTGGTGAAGCTCTCAAGTGTCGCCTGAACAATGTTTCAAGGTGCCCTTTAGTGTCGTCAAAAGCTGCTTTCTGACCCTACAATGTGAAACGTTTGCGCATGTGAAAGCGCATATTTGTGCACTCCATTGAATCCAATGAAGGTGTGTGCCACTCACCGTTAGAAAGAACCAACCATGACCCCCACCTATAACGCCCAGGCGAATCCGCACCTGGGCGCACCCGGCATTACCACCATGCACGGTGATGCCCAGTCTTCCGACGCTACTCCTCTTGCCGGCCCCGGCGCTGGTGACTGGAAGATTACCGGCACGAAGCTCGGCGGCGCCTGCCCGACGATCCTTGCCGGACGCGACGGCTTCATTCAGGTGCTCTGCACCCAGGTCTTCGCCCACGGCGAGTTCATCACCCCGAAGCTTTCTATCCTTGACCCGCATACCGGTCGTGAACTTTCGCACCTGGACATTCCGAAGGGCGCACTGCTCGGTGGCGTATACGCCTACCTTGATGCGCAGGACCGCATGGTTCTGGTGGATGGCTCTCAGTGTCTGCTGCGCCTCTCCCACTCTGCTGACGGACGCAGCATCCGGGTTGATGAGCGTATTGACCTGAGCCGCATGCTCGCGCAGAGTGCCAATGACGCTGTGGTTGGTCTGGTGCCCGACTGGTCCGGTCGCATTTGGGTTGCGACGAAGAACGGCTACATTGCGGTGATTGATTCTGCCCGCGGCACGATTCGCTCGATGCGCCTGAATAAGGCGTCGATTGCGGGTGAACGTATCGATAACTCGATTTCGGCGTGCCCGCAGGGCGTGAGTGTGGTTACTTCCCACGCTATTTATATGCTGAACGCTACCGCAACCGGTGCGCCCACCCTCAAGTGGTGGCATGCGTACGATCGAGGTAGCGCCCGCAAGCCCGGTAAGCTCGCGTGGGGTTCCGGCGCCTCCCCGACGTTCTTTGGTCCGAACGGTTCGGATTACGTGATGCTGACCGATAACTCTGATATTCAGGAGTCGGTCATTGTGTACCGCACCGATAACGGTGCGAAGATCGGTAGCGCCGGCCTGTTTACTGCCGGTACCTCTGGCACTGAGAACTCCATGATCGGTGTGGGTAACACGATGGTCGGTGCAAGCACCTACGGCTACCCCTACCCGAAGTACCCGGAGGGTGCCGGCCCGTCGGTTCCTGCGAATGCGCTTTTTGCTCCCGGTATGGAGCGTTGGGATATTACCGACCGCGGTCTGCGTAAGATCTGGGACCGTAAGGACGTGTACTCTTCGGCTGTTCCTCGCTATTCCACCGCTGACGGCCTGATTTACACCTGTGAGCGTCGCCGCGGTCCGGCTGGTTTGGCGAATGGTGCTTACGCGTGGGCTGTCGCGCTGGACATGGAAACCGGTAAGACGATGCACGAGCAGCGCCTGCCTCAGCATGTGAGCCTGCTGCTTGGCGGTGGTGACACCCTGCAGATGGTGGGCACGATTGACTGTTACGGCACCTGGTGGCAGGGCACGATTAGCGGCGTGTACCGTATCGCGAAGGCTTAGGGGAGTAGAAAATGACTAAGAATAATCTGATGAATGCTTCTCGCCGTACCGCGTTGAAGGTTGCGGGCGCTTCGGCTGCCCTGGTGGCTGGCGGCGTGAGCGCTGCGGAGGCGGCAACTCGTTCGGGCGGTAAGCGCGCTCGCGTGACCCCGGTGACCCAGCGTCCTGGTGGACAGCGCGGCGGGCAACGCGGTCAGCACGGCGGTGGACAGCACGGTGGCGCGGCGAGTTCTGCGCTGGTGCAGGTTCCGATGCGCTATAACGAGTCGTGCATCCGTCTGGAGTTGAAGGCTGCTAACGGTGTGCAGGCTGTGTCTTTGCAGAGTCAGCCGGCGCGTACTGTTGCTTTCCGGAATCTGCCGACTCGCCTGAGCATTATTAATGAGGGCAATTCGACGCTGCCGGTGGGTACTCGCCTGATGGTGCGTGCTCGCGCGCAGGACCCGAAGACTGGTTTGTTGTTGAATCCAGCGGTGACTCTTCGTGTTACCTCGGGGCAGGCGGTGCTACCTTCGGGTAGCCTGGGTGCTTCAGCCCTGGTGGCTCCTGTGGATGCTCTGAATCTTGATGCGGTGCGCCGTAGCGAGCAGACCGGTCAAGCTGGTGCCGGCAGCGAGAACGTTCTGGAGTTGCGTACTGCTATTCCTCGCGGTCACCGCTTGGATGTTCAGCTGAATTATCAGGTGGCTTCGGATGTTGCCGGTTCTGCGTTGAAGCAGGTTCATGTGAGCGCTGTGCTGGATATGGCGGCAGCTGGTTTGTCATCTTCGTTCTACGAGGTGCAGAGCTCGGCTGTGGTTGCTTCGCTGAACTAGCAGTTGGGCTGACCCTGTGAAGGATAGGCACGGCGGGGGAATGGCTCCGTTGTGTGTTTTTATACCTTATATATAGGCGCCTGTTCAAAAAGGTATGTTGAAAGGTCGGAGTCGTTCCTGGGAACGGCCCCGACCTTTGCATTGTCTAGTCTGCTGGCGTGGCTGGCAGTTAATTTTTCTTATGCGGTTTCGCTCCTGTCGTGTTCGCCGAATGCAACCTGCACCGCGTGGTGCAGTGCTTCGCGCACCATGGCGATGGCGGGGTTGGCGGCGGACTCTCGGCGTACGGCGGTAAAGATTTTGCGGCAGGGCTTGCCGGGTAGCTCGACGATGCGTAGCCCCTCGGTGGTGGAGAGGGAGGAGAGGATGAAGCCGGGCACGATGGTGACGGCGAATCCTGCTTTGACGAGGTTGGAGTTCGTAATCATGTCATTGGCGCTGTAACGGATGACCGGCTCGAATCCTGCGGTGCGGCACTGGTTGAGCGCCCAGCTGCGGGAGGTGTTCTGTTCCATTTCGAGAACCCAGGGCAGTGCGTGCGCCTCCTCGATTGAGGTGATGGTGGAGGTGCTGGGCACAATCAGGCTGAGCGGGTCTTCGGTGAGTAGTTCGGAGTGCAGTTCGGGGTATTCGGGGATGTGGTGGTGCGGGTAGGCTTCGGAGAGCACCATGTCGTATTCGCGGCTTCGAGTCAGGGAGGTTCCGGTTTCGGGGTCGATTTGCAGTACCTGCAGGGTGAGTGAGGGTGCGTGTTCGGTAAGGTAGCTGAGGGTTTCCGGTAGCAGTGCGAAGGCTGCGGACTGGAAGATGGCGAGGCGGACCATGCCTGCGGGTTCGCCGGTGAGGTTGGCGACGGAGGTTTGCATGCGGTCGAGTTCGCGCAGGATGCTGCGGGCGCTGTCGACAATGATGAGTCCGGCGCTGGTGAGCTGTACACGCCTGCCGATGCGCTGCAAAAGCGGGGTGCCGGTTTCTTTTTCGAGGGTGGCAATCTGCTGGGAGACGGCGGAGGGGGTGAGGCTGAGTGCTTCGGCTGCGGCGATGACGGTGCCGCGTTCTTGGATTTCGAGGAGCATTTGCATACGTCGGATGTCGTAGATGGACATATTTTCCTCCCTGGTGCACTCGGCATTGCGCTGGCTGTGGCTGCCACCGTATTCCATGGTGCGTCTCTCATCGTGGACTCTTGTATATGGTACCGCGCAGGCTTCCGGCCGGCTCTTTTTGAGACGCCTGAAATGGGGTGCCGGCATGTTGGCTTGTGTAGCGAGTATTTTCGCGCTGAATGTGACGATTCTTGGGGTTGAAGATGCTTTTGGGACTGGTTTTGAAGTGTTCGTCTGTTACGAAGTGGGTTCGATATTTGCGCTCTGAAAGTGCTAGCCTGAGAGAGATGGATAGCGATGTCGCTACAAACTTCACCTTGTCTCTTCGAACAGGAGGTTCGGAGGGGGCGCGGGGTGAAAACCTCACCGCACAATCATTAAGAAAATCTAAATGAATTTTGGAAAAAACATTCAGTTTTTCTAATGAGGTATTTATTACCCTTTTGTGGTGAAATAGAGACATCGCCAAACGTGGTGCGTACCGCACACAGTAAGATAGTTAGGAGTCAAGGATGACCCATCCTTTCGCATCTGAGCACTACCAGAAGATGGCTCTGGAAGCTCGTCAGCTTGTTCGCCAGTGGGTAAATGAGTCCCAGTCGATCAAGCCCACCTTCGCAGCTGAGCAGCTCGCCGGTGTTCTGAAGGACCCCAATGGTCTTCCCTTCACCGTCGGCTTTGTTGATGGCGTTATTCGCCCCGAAGACGACAACGTCTCCGGCCGCAACCTCTCCCGCATTTCCGGCCTGGCACCTTCCTTCCTGCCCTGGTACATGAAGTCCGCTGTTGGCTTCGGTGGCAAGCTGGCTGGCAAGGTCGCATGGCCCACCGTTCCCGTTGCACGCCGCGTGCTGCGCGAGATGGTTGGTCACCTGATCGTCGACGCTTCCGAGGAGAAGCTGGGCGACGCAATTGCAGAGCTGACCAAGACCGGTAACCGCCTGAACGTCAACCTGCTCGGTGAGGCAGTTCTGGGTGACAAGGAAGCAGAGCACCGCCTGGCTGAGACCAAGCGCCTGCTGGCACGTGACGACGTTGACTACGTCTCCATCAAGGTGTCCGCTGTTTCCGGCCCCCACCAGCACTGGGCATTCGACGAGGTCGTTGAGACCGCTGTTCGCCGCCTGACCCCGCTGTACGAGCTGGCTGCATCTAGCTCCCCCAAGAAGTTCATCAACCTGGACATGGAGGAGTACAAGGACCTGGACCTCACCATTGAGGTGTTCACCAAGATCCTGGACCAGCCCCACCTGAAGGACCTGGAAGCCGGTATCGTGCTCCAGGCATACCTGCCCGACACCCTGGCTGCAATGCAGCACCTGCAGGAGTGGTCCGCAAAGCGCGTTGCTGCTGGCGGCGCAGGCATCAAGGTCCGCCTGGTTAAGGGCGCAAACCTCTCCATGGAAATCGTCGAAGCTGTTATGCACGGCTGGCCGCTGACCACCTGGGACACCAAGCAGGCTGCTGACACCAACTACAAGCGCGTTCTGGACTACGCACTGCGCCCCGAGCACGTGAAGAACGTTCGCCTCGGTATTGCAGGCCACAACCTCTTCGACGTTGCTTTCGCACTGCTGCTGTCCGAGGACCGCGGCGTGAAGGACCGCGTCGAGTTCGAGATGCTGATTGGTATGGCTGAGCAGCAGGCAGAGATCATCCGCCGTCGCGTTGGCCACCTGCTGCTGTACGTGCCCGTCGTGAACCCCAAGGAATTCGACGTTGCTATCGCATACCTGATCCGTCGTCTCGAGGAGAACGCTTCCTCCGAGAACTTCATGTCCGGTATCTTCGACCTGGCAACCGACGAGTCCATCTTCAAGCGCGAAGAGGACCGCTTCATGCGTGCACTGAACTCCGTCACCGACGAGGTTCCCGCATCCAAGCGCACCCAGAACCGTCTGACCGAGAACGAGGACAACGTCTTCGTACCGGCAGGCCGCTTCGAGAACACCCCCGACACCGACCCCGCACTCTCCGGTAACCGCGAGTGGGGCCGCGCAATCCTCGAGCGTTCCAAGACCACCAAGCTGGGCATCGACACCCTCAAGGCTAACGAGCTGACCAGTGAGGCTGAGGCTGAGAAGCTGATCAAGGAAACCGAAGAGGCTGGCAAGGCATGGGGCAAGCTCTCCGGCCACGAGCGTGCAGAGATTCTGCGCAAGGTCGGTAAGGCTATCGCACTGCGCCGCGGTGACCTGCTGGAGGTTATGGCAGCTGAGGCTGGCAAGACCCTGGAGCAGGGCGACACCGAGGTCTCCGAGGCAATCGACTTCGCATACTACTACGCAATGCTGGCTGAGGACCTCGAGAAGATCGACGGCGCAAAGCCCAAGTCCGTTGACCTGACCCTGGTTGTTCCCCCGTGGAACTTCCCGACCGCTATCCCCGCCGGTGGTGTTCTGGCTGGTCTGGCTGCAGGTTCTGCTGTCATCTTCAAGCCCGCAACCATCACCGCTCGCACCGGTGCCCTGATCGCAGAGATCATGTGGGATGCAGGCGTTCCCAAGGAAGTTCTGAAGCTCGTCAAGGTTGTTGACCGCGGTGCAGGCAAGCTGCTCATCTCGCACCCCGAGGTTGACCGCCTGATCCTGACCGGTGGTTACGAGACCGCTGAGCTCTTCCGCTCCTGGCGTGATGACCTGCCCCTGTTCGGTGAGACCTCGGGTAAGAACTCCATCATCGTCACCCCGAACGCTGACATCGACCTCGCCGTCAAGGACGTCGTCTACTCGGCATTCGGCCACGCAGGTCAGAAGTGCTCCGCTGGCTCCACCGTCATCCTGGTTGGCTCCGTGGCACAGTCCGAGCGTTTCCGCCGTCAGTTGCTTGACTCCGTCAGCTCCCTGCACGTGGCACACCCGCAGGACATCGAGTCCGAGATGGGCCCCGTTGTTCAGAAGCCGGAAGAGAAGCTGCTGCGCGGTCTGACCACCCTCGGCCCGGGCGAGCGCTGGCTCGTTCAGCCCAAGGAACTGGACGAGACCGGTCGCCTCTGGAGCCCCGGTGTTCGCGAAGGTGTCAAGCCCGGTTCCGAGTACCACATGACCGAGTACTTCGGCCCCATCCTGGGTATCATGACCGCTGACACCCTGGAAGAGGCAATCGAGCTGCAGAACGCACCCGATTACGGCCTGACCGCAGGTCTGCACTCGCTGGATGCTGACGAGCTCGAGCTGTGGCTCTCCAAGGTCCAGGCAGGTAACCTGTACGTCAACCGTGCAATTACCGGTGCAATCGTTCAGCGTCAGCCCTTCGGTGGTTGGAAGAAGTCCACCGTTGGCTCCGGTACCAAGGCAGGTGGCCCCAGCTACCTGATCGCTCTGTCCGATTGGGAGCCCGCACAGGCAACCGCAACCGCTGTCACCCAGTCGGTGACCGTCCGCGAGACCCTGGCTACCATCGAGAACTCCGAGCTGGGCAAGCGCGAGGACTTCGCATTCATCAAGCGCGGTGTCTCCTCTGACGCACACGCTTGGGACACCGAGTTCGGCTTCGGCCACGATCCCTCGAAGCTGGGCGTGGAGCGCAACATCCTGCGCTACGTACCCACCCAGGTTCTGGTTCGTGCAGACGAGTCCGCATCCGCAGCAGAGACCCTGCGCGTTGTGCTCGCCGGTCTGGCAGCTAACGCACCGGTTGCTCTGTCCGTCGGTAAGGACCTGCCGGTCGACGTCCGTGGCGTCCTCGAGAACAAGGGCATCAAGTACGAAGTCAAGTCGGACGCTCAGTTCCGCGAGTACCTGGCTTCGAACGCTAAGACCCCGGTTCGCGCACTGGCTGGTACCCCGCTGGAAGGCACCCGTATCCGCTACATCGGTAACGATGAGAAGTCCCTCTACACCGCACTGGGTGGTCGCCCGGACGTTGCAGTGTACTTCGCACCCGTCACCGAGGCTGGCCGTATCGAGATGCTGCCCTTCCTCCGCGAGCAGGCTGTTTCGATTACCGCACACCGTTTCGGTAACCCGAACCGCTTCTCCGAGCGCGTCATTTCTTCCCGCTAAGGCGCTGTGAGAGTTTAGCTCTCTAGCCTAAGGCTCAGGGCCCTGCACCATCATGGTGTGGGGCCCTGAGCCTTTTGGTGTGTCTGATGGCTCCCTGCTGGAGGTGAGTAATAGGGGTGCTTCTAGGGCCTTGGGAAGGGGCGCTTGTTGAGCGGTTAGATAGGATAAGGAAAATATAGTGTCATAGAAGTGGTACGGGGGTGTTTGGACGTGCCCCGCGTTACTTCTTATGTGATAATTGGTGTAGGACGTTCCGTCATCCCACATACGGAACGACACCGTGCGCGGGACGGTCCGCGCTACGCAAGAACACACTGAAAGGACACCGCTGCTATGAGCAACGTTCCCGCAGAACTCTCGTACACTTCTGAGCACGAGTGGGTTTCCGCTCTCACCGCCGAGGGCACCGTACGTGTTGGTATTACCGACCACGCTCAGGATGCACTGGGTGACGTCGTCTACGTCGACCTTCCCTCTGTCGGCGATTCTGTAGCTGCTGAGGATAGCTTCGGTGAGATTGAGTCCACCAAGTCTGTCTCCGATCTCTTTGCTCCCATCGCTGGCGAGATTGTCGCAGTGAACGAGGGCCTGGAGGATGACCCCGCACTGGTCAACTCTGATCCCTACGGCGAGGGTTGGATCATTGAGATTCGCCCCGAGAACGCTGATGATCTGGCTAACCTGCTGGATGCAGAGGCGTACAAGGCTGAGCTGGCTAAGCTCTAAGTCGATAGTCTAGCTCGATAGACTCTATAGCTCTGGCGTCCCTCGTGTTAAGAGGTACGTACTGATGAAACGGCGAGACCGATTGGTCTCGCCGTTTTTCATTAATAGTGCACACAAACGCAAATAAACGGACGTATATAAGGTTCATCTTGAGGGTCTCTGAAGTTGTCTGAGAGGCTTGAAAGATGGCTAAACCCCTAGTGGGGGCCTCTTTCAAGTTAAATGTGATGAAAACTTCAACTATCGCGAGAAGATAAAATTTTCCTCGTAAAGCAGTCCAATATGAGATATATGTGTTCGAAGTATTGGAATTTTGCTAAAATTGGTACTGTCTCTACTGATTAATGTTTGATTGTGTGGCTATTTTTGGGTTCAAAAAGCCTCTGAAAAGGGCGAACTAAATAGTAAAATGCCTTGTGAGGCTATAAGATTGTCTCGAAGGTTTGCGGTTTATCATTTCGTGATAAACAACTAAACTTATCTATCACACTCTCAACACTAAGCAAAGATGTTCGGCACGGAGCGAGACCCCCGACCGGGGGAACGAGCCACTCACTCAAATTTCGGCTCGTATCGACATCGGCTGAACAAGTACCCGAAAGACATAGATGACCTCACGCATCGATGAAAACCTCACTAACGCTGAGGTTCAACTAGAGGACGTGGAGAACGGCGACTCTGACCGTAACCCGCGTGACGTTAAGAGCCGGACCATCGGTCAGGTTCTTAGTCAGCTCGACCTGGAGTTCCCCGGAATTAGCGCATCCAAGATTCGCTTCCTGGAGGAGCGCGGCCTGGTGCACCCCAGCCGTACCGAAACCGGTTACCGCAAGTACTCCCAGACTGACATTGAGCGTCTGCGCTACATCCTCACTATGCAGCGCGATCACTACATGCCGCTCAAGGTAATCCGTCAGCATCTGGAGGATCTGGAAGCCGGTCGCGTGCTGAACTCCATGCCCGCCACCGTAAGTGAAGACGTCCTGGATACCGTCCTCGGACCGGACGAGCAGGAAGGCCGCACCTACAGCCTCCGTGAGCTGGCAGAATACGCTAACACCACTCCCGAACTGATTCGCGAGCTGATTGACTTTGGACTGCTCGAAGACGGCTCGGATGTGGAGTACACCGATTACGACGTGCTGATTGCCCGCGTGAGCGCAGAGCTGACCCAGCACGGCATTCAGCCCCGTCACCTGCGCGCATTCAAGTCTGCGGCAGACCGTGAAATTTCCCTCGTGGAAATTGCGGTGGCTCCGCTGGCATCGCGCCGCGACGCAGCCTCCCAGGCTCAGGCGCAGGAACGAGCCGACAAGATCCGCAAGTTGTGCCTGCAGTTGCACGCAACCCTCGTCGAATCGGCAATGCCTACCTACGAGTAGGCGACTGAAGGGGCAGGCGACCGGACTGTCTACCCTTCACAATCTTTGCGGTTCTACCGCACCCCGAACGGGGATTTCCCTCGGGAAACACCGCTGACCACGGTGATTCCCTCTATAGTCCCTATCCGCACCAACGGGTAGCGGCCTCTAGACTTGGACGAAGCCGACGCTGGCACGCTCGGAATTTCTACCCCTTCGTCCAACACGAAGAGCTTTCTCACCAGGGGGCTCCCGGCCTGCCAAGGCTATTCACTCAACTCAGCTGTAAATGCGTACGGACTACCAGCCCGTACGCATTTACTTTTTAAACCCCCAGGGGTGTGATGGCGCAGAAAAAGAACAGAACGGCGGGGGAGGGGTGCCCCGCAGGGGAACGATACCGAAGAATGAATCTGAAAAGATCGTTCGCTCCGGTGGGTTCAATTTTAAGTAGAGCCCTCTATCAGTTAAAATAGGTTGAACAACCGCGCCTATCGCGCATCGGTCGCACTGTCGAACCGCTGTGTAGTATTGAAAACCGCGCCGGAACCCAGTAGGGGAGCCACGCGAATCATAGACGCAGATTCTAGACCTCAACCCTAGAATCTCACCCCGAGAATCGGGTCTACACCGGAACGACATCGACCGCATTTGATGGGGCGCGGTGAAGCACTTAAAAGGGTTTAACGAAAAGGAGGGACCGTGCTAGAGCAGCAGGTAGCCGAAAATGCAGGCGAGGCCGCAACCGCGCACGCACCCCAGGGCTTCGACCAGCCCCTGGACGGCTTCGACACCCTCTTTCCCGTAGCCCCGCCTCCGCGCGGTGAACAGGGCGTACTCTTCACCGACCCTGTCTCTGTCGTCGAGGAAAACCTCGGCTACCGTGGCGCTGTCGCCTGCAAGGCAGCCGGCATTACCTACCGCCAGCTCGACTACTGGGCACGCACCGACCTGGTCGTACCCACCGTGCGTGGCGCCTCCGGATCCGGTACCCAGCGCCTCTACAGCTTCCGCGACGTGCTCGTGCTCAAGATTGTGAAGCGACTGCTCGACACCGGCGTGTCCCTGCAGCAGATTCGCACCTCCATCGAGCATCTGCGTACCCGCGGTATTGACGACCTCGCGAACATTACCCTCATGAGTGACGGCACCACCGTCTACGAATGCACCTCCCCGAGCGAGGTCATTGACCTGGTTCAGGCAGGTCAGGGCGTCTTCGGCATCGCTATCGGTCGCGTCTGGCGCGAAATCGAAATGAACCTCAACGGCCAGCCCGGCGAAGAGATGCACGAAAACTTCGAAGGCGACGAACTTGCCGCCCGCCGTGCCCGCCGCGCACAGGCATAAAACACAAAACGTGAATCAGCCCGCGCTCACTACCTATCGGGTAGCGAGCGCGGGCTGAAGCTTTAAATGCGAGGGAATATTCAATGCTCACTTGAGAAAAAACTCAAGATACACCCCTGTCAGAGCCAGAAGAAAAGCGAAGATTCGCTAAAATAAAGGGGCATTACACCTCACTCATAAAAGGGACCTGCATGCCCCGCATCGTCAGTATCAGCAGCCTCAAGGGTGGCGTTGGCAAAACGTCCATCACTTTGGGGCTCGCCTCCGCGGCATTACACAGCGGACTCTCCACACTCGTTATTGACCTCGACCCCCACGGCGACGCCAGCACCGGCCTGGCAGTGGATGAAACCATCCCCGACGTCGCCTCCCTGATTGCCAGTTCCAATGAGCGCGCCTTCGCGGAGGAAGCCGGTAGCTCCTCCTGGAACGCGCTCGTCGGCAAACCCACCCTGCTGACCAACAACCCCGTGACCACCGGTAGCGTGAAGGTGGCGCGAGGCTCGGCACGCTCTACCCTCGTAGACCGGCAGGAAGCCGCGCCGTTCATCCGCCGCTTCAAGCGCATGGTGGAGGCGGCTGCGGACGCCTACGACGTCATCCTGATTGACTGCCCGCCGTTCCTCGGAACCCTGTCTTCGATGGGCTGGGCGGTTAGCGAGCGCATCCTTTCGGTCGCAGAGCCTTCCCTTTTCTCCGTGGCGGGCACCGAACGAACCCTGCGCGCCATCGTGCGCTTTCAGCAGGAAAGCGGCATCAGCATTGACGGTGCGGGAGTAGTTATCAACAAGATGCGCCCCAATGACAGCGAACACCGCTACCGACGCGACGAAATGCGTTCCCTCTTCGGCGAGCTCGTGGCAGATCCTGTGCTCGCTGAAAGCCCCGTGCTGCAACGCGCCCAGGGTGCGGCGTACCCGATTCATTTTTGGCCCGACGAAGAATCGGTTGATCCCGCCATTGACTTCACCCGTCTGCTGGCTGGGCTCATGGCAGACCTCTAAGCGCAGACATCTAATCGTCACTAATCCGCGGGCTCACATAGTTTCAACGCTTGAGGTCTCAACGCTTGAGTGCGTCTTCTCAAAGAACCTCTGTATTTTCAGCGCTGTGTTCTCAGTGCTGTGGTTCTTTGGGACGGTGCACCTTTCGCATATCCGTCAACATTGACACCAGATAGTGGGAATAGCCGGAAGCTTCCACGCGTTATAGTGGCAGTAACAGAAATAACCCCGCCATCGAGGGGCACGCTGGGAACGAGCCCAGCCTCAACACCAACAACGAGAGGACCACATGAGCATCGAGAACGTAGAACGCATTGACGGCGTAGCACAATACGACCTCATCGTCATCGGCTCCGGATCCGGCAACACCCTCATCGGCCCCGAATGGGACGACAAGAAGGTCGCCCTTATCGACGGCGGTATCTTCGGCGGCACCTGCCTGAACGTTGGCTGCATCCCCACCAAGATGTACGTCTACCCGGCGACCATCGCGCAGAAGACCCGCGAGGTCAAGCACCTGGGCGTCGACGCACACGTAGACGCCGTGCACTGGGCGCAGATTCGTGACCGCATCTTCGCCTCCCGCATCGACCAGATCTCTGAAGGTGGCCGCGACTGGCGTGCCGGTCTGCCCAACGTCGATTTCTACGACCAGTACGCGCGCTTCGTCGGCTCCCACACCGTTGAGCTGACCGACGGCACCCGCCTGCAGGGCCGCCAGATTGTCATTGCGGCAGGTTCGCGCGCCGTGTTGCCTCCCGTGCCCGGTATCGACTCCTCTAAGGTCTACACCAATGACAACGTCATGCGCCTGGACGAGCTGCCCGCCCGCATGGTCGTCATCGGTGGCGGCGTGATTGCGGCAGAATTCTCCCACGTTTTCTCCGCATTCGGCACCGAAGTAACCCAGCTGAACCGCTCCTCCCGCCTGCTGCGCGGCGTGGATGAAGAGGTCGTGGCACGCTTCGAAGAAGCCGCAAGCAAGCAGTGGAACATCGTCAAGGATGCGTCCCTCTCCGAGATCCGTGAGAACGCCGACGGCAGCGTAACCGTCGTAGCGAAGCGCACCACCGAGAACGGTGAAGAACTGCTCGAAATCCCGGCAGACGCTGTGCTCGTAGCAACCGGTCGCCGCCCCAACACCGACACCCTCAACGCAAAGAACTACTTCGACGTGCAGGACGGCGGTCAGCTCAGCGTCGATAAGTACCAGCGCGTGCTCTACAACGGTGCACCCGTACCCGGTGTCTACGCCCTCGGCGACGTCTCCAGCCGCTACCAGCTCAAGCACGTGGCAAACCACGAGGCCCGCGTTGTGCAGCACAACCTCAGCCACCCCGAGGACCTGCGTGCCAGCGACCACCGCTACGTACCCGCCGCGGTCTTCAGCAACCCGCAGATTGCCGTGGTCGGCATGACCGAAGAGCAGGCGCGCCAGGCCGCTGAGCGTGAAGGCTTTGAGATCACCGTCAAGGCACAGAACTTTGGCGACACCGCCTACGGCTGGGCAATGGAAGACAAGATCGGCCTGTGCAAGCTGATTGCCCGCAAGGACAACGGTGAGCTGCTCGGTGCACACCTGGTCGGTGAAGAGTCCTCCGTGCTCATCCAGCCGCTCCTGCAGGCAATGAGCTTCGGCATGGATGCGCGCACCCTCGCACGCGGCCAGTACTGGATTCACCCGGCACTGACCGAAATCGTTGAGAACGCGCTGCTCGGTCTGGAATTCGACGAGCCCGCAAACTAAGAACCCGCCATCTAACGACGGCTAGATAACGTCCGAAAATCGAGGTTTCTAGCGAACAAACAGAGAGGAGGGGATCGTACCTAAGCGGTACGACCCCCTCCTCTCGTGTATGGCCTCTCGTTAATGGTGGCCAGAGCCGGTTATGCCTTGTCGCTGTCAGACTTCTGAGAGCTCTGCTGCGCGGGCTTCTCAGAGGACTTCTCAGCGGGAGCGGCTGCGGAAGAGTCCTCAGTGGAAGAATCCTCGGCGGAAGAGTCCTTATCCTTCTCTTCATGAGGCTTCTGCATCATTTCGGCGGTCTGCTCACGCAGCTCCTCAAACTTCTCAGCCGCCTGCTCACGCAGCTCGGCAAGACGCTCCGCCTGGTGGTCCGCGTACTCGTGCAGACGCTCTGCCGCCTGCTCACGCAGTTCAGCGAACTTCTCAGACTGCTCCGCCGCGTACTCCTGCAGGCGAGCCAAAGAATCCGACGTGCTATCGGAAACCTTGCCGTACATCTCATCCACGTAGGAGGAGAAGTCCTGCAGAATCTTCGCGCGGCGCAACTTCTGCGAAGGAGTCAGATAGCCGTCCGCCTCGGTCAGATCGCGGTTCATAATGCGGAACTCGCGAATACCCTCAGCGCGGGAAACCAACTGGTTCGCCTCGTCCACGAGCTTCTGAACTGCAGCACGAACCGCCGGGTGAACAGCAGCCTCCGGGATGGAGAGCGAACGCGGCAGACCCAAGTGCTCCAACTGCTCGGGCAGGGTATCCGGATCCAGGGTCACCAGAGCCGCAACGAACGGCTTCTCATCGCCTACCAGCATCGCCTGAGAAACCAGGGGAGAGGTACGAAGATGAGTCTCCGCAATACCCGGAATCACGTTCTTACCGCCGGCGGTGACAATGATTTCCTTCTTGCGGCCCACAATCTTCAGGTAGCCGCGCTCATCGAAATGAGCCAGGTCACCGGTACGGAACCAGCCGTCCTCAGTGAACGCCTGAGCGTCCTCTTCGGGGTTCTTGTAGTAGCTGCTAATCACGCCCACGCCGCGGACCAGGAGCTCGCCGTCCTCAGCAATATAGCCTTCGGAACCGGGGATGAGCGGGCCAATCATGCCAATCTGGTACGGGTTGATGCGGCCAGCCGCAATCGGGGCGCAGGTCTCGGTCAGGCCGTAACCCTCAACCACCTGCACACCCACCGCGTGGAAGAAGTGCGCCAGGCGCTCGCCGAGGGGACCGCCGCCGGAGACCGCGTAGCGCAGCTCGCCGCCCAGAGCCGCACGCAGCTTCGAGTAGACCAGCTTGTCGTAGAGAGCGTACTGCGCCGCCAGCTTCAGCGGGACACGGCCCTCAACCTTCGCCTGTGACCAGCGCACCGCAATATCGGTGGAACGCTCAAAGAGCGACTTATTGAACTTGCCGCCCTTAGCCGCCTTCGCCATGGCGCCCTCGTACACCTTCTCAAAGACGCGGGGCACCACCAGCAGCATGGTCGGCTTGAAGCTATCCAAGTCAGCAGCCAGGTTCTTAATATTGGGGGAGTGACCGATGACCAGACCGGCATCCAGTGCCAGCACCTGAATCAGACGCGCCAGAACGTGCGCCAGCGGCAAGAAAAGAATGGAGGAGTTGCGGGAGTTCGCAATCTCGGGTTCGACCATTTTGGTGTTGACACTCAGGTTTAGGAAGTGGCCGTGAGTCAGCGCGCAACCCTTGGGGCGGCCGGTCGTGCCGGAGGTATACACAATGGTCGCGATGTCATCACAGCCGGCAGCGGAACGTACCTGCTCCAGCTGCTCATCGCTCACCTCGGACGCGCGAGCGCTGAGGGCATCAAGGTCGCCGTTCTCAATGACCCAGCGGTGCTTGAGCTGGCACGGTTCAGAAGTGGAAGCGGCGTATTCTTCAGCCTCAGCCACACGATTCAGGAGCTTCTCATCCTCGACGAAGATGGCGACAGCCTCAGAATGGGACAGCGCCCATGCAGCCTGGGCGGCAGCGTTCGTCTCATATACCGGCACGGAGACAGCACCGGCATACCAGATGGCGAAGTCAATGACGGTCCACTCGAAGCGGGTGCGGCTCATAATGCCCACACGGTCACCCGGGCGGATACCCGCAGCAATCATGCCCTTAGCCAGGTCGGTCACCATCTGGTGGAACTGCTGGGCTCGAACCGGCTGCCAGTTACCCGGCGACATCTGACGGCGGTACAGCACCGGGTTGGAGCTATCGGCTCGGTGGCGCTCAACAATGCTTGTCAGGTTCAGCGAGGGGTCGACAAGAACCTCAGCGGGAGTGGAGAAGACTTTCATAATGCGCCTTTCAAATCAGGGCGTAAGCTCGGGCGGTCCGGTGCCGCGGGCTGTCCTCGATTTCTCGAGGTGCCGTGATGGCTTTCTGAGTGTTCTGTCCACCGCGGCGGGTGATGCATTCGCCGGTGTGCAGCGGGCGGAACTGTCAGAATTTAGTGGTTTAGTGATGCGACAAAAGCTTGAACAGTAGAGAGAAGATACTCGGCGTCGTAGTCGAGCGTTGCCACATGGTAGCTGCGGGTCAGCCACCTAAATTCTACAGGAACTGAACAATGTTCGAGAAAATATTTATGGGAGCTATCCGACACAGTATGATCGCCCAGTGAACGCAAATACAGAACCGGCGACTTCAACTGCGGGATCAGAGCACGAGTCTCAGCACCCAAAAGATGTAGCTGATGCACTGCTGCCGTTGGAACGATAGAATACGCGCCCTCGCTCACACCCGGAACCGCAATATCAGACCCGATCGCCTTGAGCACCGGCAGAACCTTCGACACCTTACCGGCGTGACGCATCATCGGGTTCACATCCACCATGTAGGGGTTGATGAGTACCGTACCCGCCACCGGCAGGCGCGCCGACAGATGGGTCGCCACCGTGCCGCCCATCGACATACCAACGACCACCACACGCAGACCCTGATCGGCTAGGCGACGGTACCCCTGCTCGGCAGAAGCTAGCCACTGCTCATAGGTGCTATCGCGCAAATCTTTCCAATGAGTACCGTGACCGGTCAGCAACGGCATCTCCACCGCATACCCGAGCTCCATAAAATGCTGAGCCAACGGGCGCATGCTATGCGGTGAACCCGTAAAACCGTGCACCAGCAAAATACCCACAGAATGCTGCGCCGGGTCAGGACTAAAAGAAACGGGGGAGTGATCGAACGCTTCCTGGTCGCCCTCGAGGCGACGCGCCAGGGAGTCCTTAACATTTTGGGTCGCTAGAAGCCTGCGCTCGCGAGCCTTGCGGCGCATCCGCTTGAGCGGCTCCAACGAGTTATCAAAAATGCTCATGGTCCTCCTTAGCCAACCTGCGCGAATATGAACGCAGGTGCAGGCTCTATAGCGTACCCCGACCGGCTACCGCGGGCACAGCGCCGATGCTGGTATATCGCCTCCAGCGCACCCAATACACCGGTGCGCAGAAAAATCGTTCTCTTTTCTTTAATTATCGCGCGTTCTCTCGCGCCTCTCCAGACACGCTAGAATTGAGCCGGGAACATTCAGAGAGGAGACCCCAATGCCTAACACCGCCCTCTACTCAACGCTCAAGGTTCTTGGCTCACCCCTGCTGCAGGGACTGTACCACCACGACGTGGTTGGCCTGGAAAACCTGCCCGAGGGACCCTACATTGTTGCCAGCAACCACCTGGCATTCTGCGACTCCATTTTTATTCCTCTCGCCATGCCTCGCACCGTGAATTTCCTCGCCAAGAGCGACTACTTCACTACCCCCGGCGTGAAGGGGCGCGCCATGGCGGCGTTCTTCCGCGGTGTTGGTCAGCTTCCCATGGACCGCTCCGGCGGTCAGAAGAGCCAGGAATCCCTCAACGCCGGTGCGCAGGTCCTTAAGGACGGCGGCGTTATCGGTATCTACCCTGAAGGTACCCGTAGCCCCGACGGACGAGGTTACCGCCCCAAAGTTGGTGTTGCCCGCCTCGCCCTGGAAACCGGCGTGCCCGTAGTTCCCGTCGGCCAGATCGGTACCGACCTGATTCAGCCCTCCGGCTCGAACCGTATTCGCCTGCGCCACGACGGCAAGCCCATTCAGGTGCGCACCATCATCGGCAAGCCTCTCACCTTCGAGGAATACACCGACGGATCGGACCTGAGCCACCGCGTTCAGCGCGAGATTGCCGACCGTATTGGCTCAGAAATTCGCGCCCTGAGCGGCCAGGTATACGTGGACGTGTACGCCGACCGCGTCAAGAAGCTCATGGCTGATAAGAACATGAGCGCTGACGAAGCTATCGCGCACCTGCAGCACTAGACCTGCAGTACTAGACATTGAGACAGTACCCCAAACGGGTGCGCACATACGCCAGAGGGCGGGATGCGGTACGCGCCGCATCCCGCCCTTTCGTATGCCGTTCTGCAACGGCACTTATCAACCCGCTTATCGCCGATACCGGGTGGCGCTATCTAAACATGTGAGATGTACCTGACTGCAGGGTTAGGGGATGAAGCAAGCAAGAGTACAATTAGTCTATTCATCCCTGAGAACCACGTGCACGTACGCCGAACACGGCGCACCGGGCACCCGGACCAGGGCTGAACCAGAAAACGCACAAGACCATCCCGATGGAGTGAAGATGAGCAACCAAAACCTCAGCACCTCGCAGGCCCCCGACCACGGCCTGGACACCTGGCGCGAGCTGCACATTGACCAGCAGCCCACCTGGAGCGAGCACGAAGATTTTGAAAGCACCATCGCCGAACTGAACTCGGTGCCCCCGCTCGTCTTCGCCGGTGAGGTCGACGCCATGCGCCAGGCACTCGGTGAGGTTGCTGAAGGCCGCGCATTCCTCCTGCAGGGCGGTGACTGTGCAGAAACCTTCGCGGGCGCAACCGCCGACAAGATCTCCGGCCGCGTCAAGACCATCCTGCAGATGTCTGCAGTGCTCACCTACGGCGCCTCCATGCCCGTGGTGAAGATGGGCCGTATGGCGGGTCAGTTCTCCAAGCCGCGCTCCGCAGACATGGAAACCCGCGGCGACGTCACCCTGCCCTCCTTCCGCGGCGAAACCGTCAACGGTTTCGACTTCACCCCCGAAGCACGCGTGCACGACCCCAAGCGCATGTTGCGCGGCTACCACACCAGCGCCTCCACCCTGAACCTGGTGCGCGCCTTCACCAAGGGCGGCTTCGCAGACCTGCGCGCCGTACACCAGTGGAACCGCGGCTTCACCTCCAACCCCGCGCATGAGCGCTACGAGAAGACTGCCAGCGAAATTGGTCGCGCCCTCAAGTTCATGGAAGCCTGCGGCGTTAACTTCGATGCACTCAAGACCACCGACATGTACGTCGGCCACGAAGCCCTGGTAATGGACTACGAGCGTGCCCTCACCCGCATCGACTCGCGCACCCAGCTACCCTACGACACCTCCGCACACTTCCTGTGGATTGGCGAGCGCACCCGCGGCGTCAACGACGCACACGTGGACTTCCTCTCCAAGGTCCGCAACCCCATCGGCGTGAAGCTGGGCCCGACCACCACCGCAGAGGATGCACTCGCACTGATCGATAAGCTCGACCCGAACCGCGAACCCGGCCGCCTGACCTTCATCACCCGCATGGGCGCAAAGAACATCCGCGAGAAGCTGCCCGCAATCGTTGAGGGCGTGCAGGCTGAAGGCGCGAAGGTCGTCTGGGTCACCGACCCGATGCACGGCAACACCATCTCCGTGCCCTCCGGCTACAAGACCCGCCGCTTCGACGACGTGCTCGACGAGGTTCGCGGCTTCTTCGAGGTGCATGAGGCACTGGGTTCGTTCCCCGGCGGTATCCACGTGGAAATGACCGGCGACGACGTGACCGAATGCCTGGGCGGCTCCGACGCCATCGACGAGGCAGCACTGGCTGACCGCTACGAGTCCCTGTGCGACCCGCGTCTGAACCACTCGCAGTCCCTGGAAATCGCGTTCCTGGTCTCCGAGTACCTCAAGAACCGCGCATAAAACGTTCATGCGCCTCGCCGTACTAGTCGGTGAGAAATAGCAGAAAAAACAATGCCCGGGTCTTCATTCATCGTGAATGAAGACCCGGGCATTGCGTTTAACCTGCGCGCTGCAAATACGAGGACAGAGTGCACAGACGAGGACGGAGTGCTCGAGTAGGGGAGCACTACTAGAAGGTCAGGAACGCCTCAATATTGCGCCACCACTGCGACTGCACCAGCGAGGTCGCAAGCCACCAACCGGTAAAGCTCGAACCCATGCCCAGCAGAATCAGCGCCAGAGCCCAACCGCCCACCGCCATACCCGAGGGCGGGGTCCTAAACTGCTTGGCGGGTAGGCGAGGATCCTTCTGCGAAGACTGCTCGGATTCCTGAGAAGAAGCGGCCTCCTCTGCCGGTGAAGCCTCCGACGCGCTCGCCGCTCCCTTAGACTTCGAACGACGCGTACCGGAAGGACTCAACGAACGCTCCGCATGAATTGGGGCGTACTCGCCATGAGCTGAGATGAACTCCTGCTCCGTCTGCGGGCCAATACCAACGGACTGAGTCAGCGGGCCCTTCGCCGCGGCGGTACGGCGGCTCATGAATGAGCCCAGACCACGCTTGCCGGATTTGCCCTTTGAATCTTCCTGCTCCTGATCAGTGTCAGAATAGTCATTATCGGAGGCAGAACTCACCAGAGGCGGAATGCCCTGGCGGTTGAGCACGGAGTCCTCAGCATCCACGTCGGCAAGGTGCACGCCCTGACCCGCCGTCGAAGCATCGTACACGAGGCTGTCGGGGGAGTAGACATCGTAGGCGAGCAAATCGCGGGCATCGCTAAAAGCACTAATCGGGGTGTTACGCACCATCTGCGCGGCACCGCTACGCTCCGCAATATCGGCAACAGCCTCCCAAAGGGGAAGCTCCGGCTCCGGGCACGAGGGGGCACGCCAAGCACGCTCAGACTCACCCAACGACTCAGAAATCTCCAGCAGAGCCGTGAACAGCTCGGTCGCATCCTCCGGGCGGGCGTGAGGCTGCTTGCGGGTACACCACGAAATCAGCCCCGCAATATCGCGGTCCGCACCCGGCGCGACATCGGTCAGCGCGGGCATCTCAATATTGGCGTTGTGGTAGAGCACCTGCTGGTCATTCTCCAGACCCACAAAGGGCAGACGACCTGAAAGCATGCGGTACATCATCACGCCGAGCGCAAAAATATCAGCCTGCGCGCCGACCTTCACCTTCGGATCCAGAACCTCCGGCGCCACGTAGGCGGGGGTGCCCATGGGGGCGCCCGCATCCACCTGATCGTCACGGCGGGAAAGACCAAAGTCCGTGAGCTTCACCTGGCCGTTAGCGTCGAGAAGAATATTGCCCGGCTTGATATCGCCGTGCAGGTAGCGGTTCGCGTGAACCTCCGAGAGCGCCTCCACCACCGGAATGAGGATATCCAGAGCCTCACCCAGAGACAGCGCATTACGCACACGTAGCAGCTGGCTCAGCGTACAACCGTGCACGTACTCGAGCACGATATACATGACCATCTGGCCCGAAAAATATTCGGTACCCGACGAAATCACGCCCACCGTATGCCCGCCGCCACCCACCTGGCGCATCGAGCGCTCCTCACGGTGGAACTTCTGACGGTTCGCTGCATCCTCAGCCAAAGCGGGGGAGAGAACCTTGAGAGCAACCGGGTTATTCGACCACAGGTCCAGCGCATAATACACCTCGCTCATGCCGCCGCGGCCAATAAGCGAACCCACCTGGTAGTGACCCTCAATAATGGCGCCACTGAGCCACTGCGAAGAACCAATAGCGGTATCCGGGGCAGCGGGACGAGTGGCGGGAGGAACAGGAGTATTTGCAGAAGAACGAGGGTTCACAGGAGAAATCCGGCGTGGGCTGGGAGTATTCATACGTCTCAACATTTTAGCCCGCCCACCTGGGCAGAAGCGATGCCAAAGGGCGCCGGGCAGGTGAACACTCAGCGAATTCTTACAAAGTGCCGGTGGACCCGACTCCACCGCAAGAACAACGGACAGGGCACAAGAACGAAAGATATATGGCAAGGCTCCAAAGCCTGCGGCGGGTCAAAAGTGGTAAATACGTGTCAGCTCTGGCACTCTTAAAAGGTGACTAACGAAAATATTGCTCAGACCTTCGCCCTCGTCGGCGATTGGGTAACTATCCCCGAAATTGCGCAGGCACTCGACCTGAAGGTGACCCGCGTTCACAACCTGATTTCTGACGGTACGCTCATCGCTCTGCGCGATCCGGAAACCAACGTGCGCAAGGTACCCGCACTGTTCATGAACGGTTCGCGAGTACTCGAATCCCTCAAGGGCACCCTCGCTGTCCTGAAGGACTCCGGCTTTAGCGATGAAGAAGCTATCGTGTGGCTGTACACCAGCGACGAGTCCCTGCCCGGCCGTCCCATCGACGCGCTGATTGACGGTCGTAAGACTGAGATCCGTCGCCGTGCGCAGGCACTGGCTTGGTAATAGCGGCTCAGAACTATAGCTAAATACGTTGAGGCGGCATACTTCGGTATGCCGCCTCAACTTGTTTAACGTTCTAACTGTGTTGAACCTCTACGCCTTACGACGCAGGGCACGGCCCACGATATCGGTCAGTGCCGCATGCGTCAGCTCGTCCAGGTTCATCGCCTCCAGTGCCTCAAACACAGCCTGAGCCTTCTGCTCAATCAGCTGCTCATGCTTGGCGAAAGCGCTCGAAGAAACCATCAGGTCGCGGATGCGCTCCACCTGCTCATCGCTCAGCTCGGGGTTGCCCAGGCTATCGTGCAGGAGTGCCGCATCGCTCTCAGAAATAGCGGCGGAGGTGAGTGCCACCAGCACGGTGCGCTTACCCTCACGCAGGTCATCGCCAGCGGGCTTACCGGTTACCTCGGGCTGACCGAAGACGCCCAGCTCGTCATCACGCAGCTGGAAGCCCTCACCCAGCGGCAGGCCGAACGCACGGTAGCCGGCAAGTACCGGGTGCTGCTCGCTCACGGCACCGGCACCGCTCTCCAGCGCGGCAGCTTGCAGAGCCAGAGCACCACCAATCGTGAAGGGGTGCTCGCACGAGTACTTGGCGGACTTGAAACGAATCACGTTCAGGGCACGCTGCAGAGCCGCCTGAGCGTCCTCGGTTTCGAGAACCTCGGAGTAGACATCCAGATACTGACCCGCTAGAACCTCGGTGCGCATCCGGTCAAAAATAGTGCGCGCAGGGGCGCCATAAATCGCTCCCTCACCCAGGGATGCGAAAACCTCGGCAGACCACGCCAGGGTCAGATCGCCGGCAAGAATACCGCCGGTCAGACCGTAGTTGAAAGCATCACCGCGCCAACTATTCTGCTCGTGCGCCGCTTCGAAACGCTTGTGCACGGAGGGAGCGCCGCGGCGGGTATCGGAGCGGTCGATAATGTCGTCGTGAATCAGCGCGGAGGTCTGGAACAGCTCCACCGCCATGCCGGCCTTCACAATAGACCAGGATGCGCGGTTCTCGGTTACGGGTGCGCCGCCGGCACCTCGCCAACCCCAGTAGCTCAACAGGGCACGCAGGCGCTTGCCGCCGGTGGAGAGGGACTCAATAGCCTCCAGCAGGGGTAGAGTCTCAGAAGAAATGCCCTCGAGTAGCTCGCGCTGGCGGGTAAAAAACTCAGCCATGAGAGTGTCAAAAGCGTGCAGGTAGGCTCGCTGCTCTTCAGCAATACGCTCGGCGAGGTGCGCAGAATCCGCCGGGATATTCGGTGCCGCTACGGTGAGGCTCTCGGTCGCCTGGAGAGTGGGTGCTCCGGAAGGAGAAGGGGGAGTCATACTATCCTCGCTGATGGTTGCTGTGTACGGTCCTGATGCCGTGCGGTGTGCACTTCTTCTAGCTTAGTGGAGAAAAGCCTGAGAGAACGCATTTACGAACACGTTTACGATATATTACCCCTAGTATTCGTAGAAATGTGCTATATTTTTGGTGGGTGGGCGTAGAAGCTATGAGAGGAGGCGACATGGGGCAGACGCGAACCTGCAAGAACAGCGGCGCAAGGAGGGGCCGCGTCATTATGCACCTGGACATGGACGCCTTCTTCGTCAACGTCGAACTCCTCGAAAACCCCGCTCTGCGCGGTGAGCCCATTATCGTGGCGCCCCTGGGTCCCCGCTCGGTCGTATGCTCCGCCTCCTACGAGGCACGCGCCCACGGAGTGCGCTCCGGCATGCCGCTCAGCCGCGCCCGAAACCTCAGCCCCAACGCCACCGTCCTGCCGCTGCGCGGCGACTACCGCCACTACTCCCGCGCCGTCATGGCAATCCTTCACGACCTGAGCCCCTACGTTGAGCAGGTCAGCGTGGATGAAGCCTTCGTAGACCTCACCGGCGCCTACCTGCACGGCCAAGACCCCGTCGCCCTGGCGCAGCGCGCTCGCGACCGCATCGCGCAGGAGCTCTCCCTGCCCTCCTCCGCGGGGGTGGCGCCCAATAAACTACTCGCCAAAATGGCGTCCACCGGTAGTAAGCCGAACGGGCTGTGGGTCATTCCGCCCGAGCGCGTTCAAGAATTTCTTGACCCGAGAAAAGTCTCCGACCTGTGGGGAGTGGGTGCGAAAAGTACCGAGCAGCTCTCCCGATACGGTATTCACACCATTGCCCAGATGAGGTCCATGAGCCTGGATTGGCTCAAAGAACGCTTCGGTGCCGCCCAGGGCGAGCACCTCTGGGCCATGGCGCGCGGCATTGACGAACGCCCCGTGATCACCGAGCGCGAAGAGAAAAGCATGGGTGGCGAGCACACCTTCGAGACGGATACGACCGATGCCCAGGAGGTGAGCGCTGCTATTCGGGAGCTGAGTCTCAAGCTGGGAAAGCGCCTGCGATCCGCGGGGAAACTCGCCGGAGGGCTCAGCCTCAAAATCCGCTACAGCACCTTCGAAACGCACACCCGCGCTATCCCACTAAACGTGCCCGTGGACTCCGGCATGCAGATCGCCTCCCTGGCGTTGGAAGCCCTGCGAGCAGATGAAATTCTGGTGGGTCAGGAGGCGCCACGCGCCCTGCGACTCATCGGAGTGCGCGCCGAAAAACTCGCCCGCGCCGAAGACGGGGTGCAGCAGACCCTCTTTGATGCCATCGAGAACGCGGCAAGCTCACGGTCCGCACAAACTGCCTCCCCACAACGAGGCGGCGGGGGAGCGGACAATAGCCCGCAGAACGGTACTCGCTCGGGAGCTGGCGCTCACTCGGGGTCTGCTGCCCGCCTCGTGAAGAGCGGCAGATGGTCCGAGGTTGAGCACGTCATGGACGCGATTCACCGTAAGTACTCACAGGAAAGCCTCAAGCCAGCCTCCGGAGTTACCGCGCCCGAGAAGAGCATTGACGAAAAGAGGTCATAAAGAGCTTCTGTCCGAAAAAAGAATGCGCCAACCCCACCCCGCGCGGTACGATGGGAAACATACGACCGGAAACATCCAGCGGGAAGAAGCGCCCACCGCGCCAGCTGATGCACTAGCTAACCCGGCTGATACCGACGTCATCTTGAGTAGCGACACCTCAAAGGAGAAAACGATGGCACTGTCCGAGCGTGAACAGAAGGTTCTGGACCAGCTCGAAGAACTCATGAGCAATGAGGACCCGCACTTTGCCTCCTCCATGTCTTCAACCGGCAATACTGCGCCGGTTTTTAGTGCTCGCCATTTGGCTCTCGGTATTCTCTTCGTTCTCATCGGCCTGGGCATCATTATTGGCGCGGTCGCATCTAACATGATTTGGTTGGGCGTATTTGGCTTCCTCTTCGCGGCCGGTGGTGTGTACTTTGCGACTACCAGCAAGAAGACCCCGGTCGACTCCTTCCTCGGCGGTAAGGCAGAGGGCGCAGCTCGCGTGCGTCAGCGCGAGCAGAAGGAGCGTTCCTCCTTCATGAATCGTCTGGAGGACCGCTGGGACGAACGCAATAACGGCCAGTTCTAGTACTGCTTTGGTGCAATAGTTTTTCCCAGCAGTTTTTCCTTAGGCGAGTATCCGTACTCTCTAGGGACCCAAGACTTCATCAAGACTTCACAGGCGGAAGGTAAGAATTCTCTTACCTTCCGCTTTTTCTATGCCCGAAATAGTGAAGCGTGGATGCTTTATGAAAGCTGGTAGACGGGTCACGCCGATTCCTGAAGCTTGCCCTGTTATTGAGCCTTTACTTGAGCCGGGGTATGGCAGGCATGCTGAGGGTATTACGCTGAGCGGACACGCCCGAAGCTGTGTAGAAGCTGTGCGTCAGCGTTAAAAATGCAGGAGAGAGCATAAAAACACTAAAAGATGCTCTGCCGGGTGGGGTGGGTGGTGGAAAGTGGGGTAAAGTGGAGGGGAAAGCTGAAAGTCAGTCCTATCGTCGTGCCCTCAAACACGCGGCGGAGGCACCGGTCCGGCACACCCCGCCACCGGCACCTGCAGGATTGTGGAGCAACCCCGCTCCCGCAGACTTCAGCACATCGGCACACGTCAGGGGCACACATCGGGGAGGTGAAGTGAATGTTCTTAGGTACCTACTCACCACGAATGGACGCCAAAGGACGCATCATCCTTCCCGCCAAATTCCGTGAGGAACTCTCAGCAGGCCTCGTTCTGACCCGCGGTCAAGAACGATGCCTGTACGTTTTCCCCGCCGCAGAATTTGAACGCATCCACGAACGGATGCGCACCGCGCCCCTGCCCGGACGAGCCGCCCGAGACTTCCTGCGAGTTTTCCTCTCCGGAGCCTCAGACGAACTGCCCGACAAGCAGGGACGCATCACCATCCCGCCGATACTGCGCCAATACGCAGGACTGACCGACAACCTCGTCGTCATCGGATCCGGTACCCGCGCAGAAATCTGGGATGCCGCCGCCTGGGAGGAATACCTCGCCCGCACCGAAGCTGAATTCGCCTCCCTCGACGAGGACCCGTTCAGCCCGCTGCTCTAACCGGCATCCCGCCGACGCGACGGCTACCGCCCCGGCATCTCTAGCACCCGCACCACTCTTCCGTAAGCCTTCCCGCAGGACAAACTCTCACAGGAGCACCCATGAGCGTAGAACACGCCCCCGAAACCGGTACGACCGACTCCGGTACTGCCGCCAAGGCCCCCGGCGCATCCATTGAGAACCTCTCCCAGCGTGAAGCCAGCGAACGCCACGTGCCCGTCATGCTGGACCGCTGCATTAACCTGCTGGCACCCGGCATTGAACGCGCCGTCGAGGAGCGCGGCACCGCCTACGTTATTGACGGCACCCTCGGTATGGGTGGCCACTCCGAGGCGCTGCTTGAACGCTTCGAAAACCTTGTGCTGATCGGCATTGACCGCGACCTGCAGGCACACGCCATCGCCGGTGAGCGTCTGGCACGCTTCGGTGACCGCTTCGTACCCGTCCACGCCGTCTACGATGAGATTGACCGCGCCATGGAAGCTGCCGGCGTGCAGGGCATCGACGGCATCCTGATGGACCTGGGTGTCTCCTCCATGCAGCTGGACGAACGCACCCGCGGCTTCGCCTACTCCTACGACGCTCCCCTGGACATGCGCATGAACTCCGAAGACGAGCTCACCGCCCGCATCGTCGTCAACGAATACAGCGAAGACCAGCTGCGCCGCATTATCCGCAACTGGGGCGAAGAGAAGTTCGCATCGCGTATCGCCCGCGCCATCTGCACCGCCCGCGCCAACACGCCCCTGGAAACCACCGGTGAGCTCGTGCGCATTATCCAGAAGGCTGTGCCCGTCGCCGCGCAGCGCACCGGCGGTCACCCCGCCAAGCGCACCTTCCAGGCGTTGCGTATCGAAGTGAACCACGAACTGGAAGCCCTCGAACGCGCCGTACCGGCAGCCCTGGAGGCGCTCAACCTCGGTGGTCGATTCGTCGCCATGAGCTACCACAGCCTCGAAGACAAAATCGTCAAGAGGGCACTGGCCGCAGAGGCAACCTCCAAGGCACCCAAGGGCTTCCCGGTAGAGCTTGAAGAGCACAAGCCCACCGTCAAAATCATTACCCGCGGCGCCGAACCGCCTACCGACGAGGAAATCGAACAGAACTCTCGCGCCGCCAGCGCCAAGCTGCGCGCCGCCGAGAAGATCCGCATCCCCGCCAAGTAGAAGAATAGAAAGCGAAGAAGAGTGAGCACCCAGCACGCATCCCCGCGCCCCACCCGCACCCAGGGCGCCCCGCGGAGTCGACGCGCCGGTTCCTCGCGCCCTGCAGCCGGCACCCCCGGCGCCGTTGGCTCTACCCGCGCATCCTCTACTGGCTCTACCGGCGGCTCTACCGGGGCGAGCCGCGCCTCCACTCGCGCCCACTCCGGTCGCACTCGCACCGCGCGTCTGGAGCCGGTCACCGCCTCCCAGCCGGTGGTCCGCCCCGTCAGCACCGCCGCATCTCACGGTGGTAAGCGCACCTCAACGAACGCGAGCCGTGTTCCCTCGAGCGTCCGTGCGGCAGCACGCACCGAAGAAGCACGCGAAACGAAGCCCAAGCAGCGTAACCCGCTGTCCACTGTGCGCCGCCGAGCCCGTAAGCTCAGCCCGCCCACCATGCTCGCTGTTTTTGCGGCAATTCCGCTGACCCTGATTTTTATTCTGCTGCTTAACGTGCTGATTGTGACCCGACAGTACGACATGGTGGATTTGCGCGCGCAGGAACAGCGCCTCGTGCAGGAGAACCAGGCGCTGCAGCAGGAGATTGGTTTCAAGGAAGCCCCGCAGGATTTGGCGATACGCGCCAGTACCCTGGGCATGTTTGTGAGCTCTTCGCAGGCGACCCTGAACCTGCAGACTTCCACGATTGAGGGCACCCCCGCCCCGGCTGCAAGCCCCACCGGTATTGAAGGATCCAAGCAGGAGAACCTGATTTCGCCGCCGGCAGCGGGTTCGGAAGAAAGCTACGCCAAGGGCATTGTGGATGCTGACAAGTCTGTTCAGCAGCGACACAGCCAGGCGAGCGCTACGGCAAAGGCATCTGCAAGCGCCTCGGCAAGCCCCGCGCAGCAGGCTAACCCCGCCCAGCAGGCCAACCCCGCTCAGCAGGCCAACCCCGCACCGGCGAATAGCGCCCCTGCTAGCCCGGCTGCTTCCGCCGCACCGAGCGCCGCTCAGCAGCCCGCAGCTAGCCCCGCGGCAAGCCAGGTTGCACGATAAACAATATTGACCACAGGATGCGTAGCATCACCGATAGACTAGACCAGCGAAAGGACCACCGCATGAGCTCCGACGCGCGTAAGAACGCGAACGAATCGGCATCCGGTCAGCCGGACCTGACCCGCCGTGGCTTTGTCGCCGGCGCCGCTGCCACCTGTGCTCTGGGCGTCATTGGTGCGAATCTGTTTATCCGCCAGGGCTTTGATCCCGGTGCGGTGGCGAATGCGTCCCGTCAGAAGCGTTTGCGCTCCCAGGTGCTGCCTGCTGTGCGCGGCCAGATTCTGGATATCAACGGCAATGTCATGGCGCGTACTGTGCAGCGCTATAATCTGACCGCAGATCAGAGCGCCGTGGCGACCTTCAAGCGTTACAACGAGGACCGCACCCAGAAGATTGAGGTCACCCCCAACCAGCTGGTGTACGAGATGGTCGATATTCTCAAGACCGTTGACCCGGGCATTACCGACGAGTTCATCAAGTCCAAGCTGGACGGCACCTCCAAGTACTCGGTGATTAAGGCAAATATCACCCCGGAAATTTTCAATAAGATTGATGCTCTGGGTGCGCCCTTTATCTACGGTGAGGCGTTCTCCCAGCGTCTGTACCCCAACGGTAGTGTGGGTGGCTCCGTGGTCGGCAAGTACAACATTGTTGAAGAGGCTGACGGCAACGGCAAGGGTGGCACGGTGTCCCGTAACTTCTCGGTGGGCATTGAGCGTGTCTTTGAGAAGGAGCTTGCCGGTACCCCCGGTGAGCGCACCTACGAGATTAGTGCTGATGGTGTGCGTATCCCCGTGGCGAAGGAAGAGCAGCGCCTGGCGGTGGACGGTAAGAATATTCGTCTGACCATTAACCGTGATGTGCAGTATTTTGCGCAGCAGGTGGTACGTGCTCGCGCTGAGGAGCTGAAGGCTGAATGGTGTACCGCCATTGTTATGGATGTGCGTGACGGCTCCATTTTGGCTCTCGCTGATTCCTCTACGATGGACCCGGGTGCGGCAACCATTGAGGATGCGGCGGATATGACTCCGCGCGCTATTTCGCAGAACGTGGAGCCCGGTTCGACCGAGAAGATGCTAACTGCTTCGGCGCTGATTGAGCAGGGCCTGACCACCCCGACGAGCGTGTATGACGTGCCCGCGACCCTCACGATTGACGGCCAGACTTTCAAGGATGCGTTTGAGCACGGGGCGCAGCGGCGTACTTTCTCGGGCATTATTCATGACTCGATGAACACCGGTACGGTGCTGGTCGGTCAGAAGCTCAGCAAGGAAGAGCGCTACAACTGGTTGAAGAAGTACGGCGTCGGCGAGTTTACCGGCATTGAGCTGACCGGTGAGGAGCAGGGTATAATCGCTGATTGGCGTGATTGGGATGGCCGTCAGCAGTACACTGTGCTGTTCGGTCAGGGTGTTGCGCAGACTCCGCTGCAGACCGCCATGATTTTCCAGGCGCTGGGCAATAAGGGCGTTCGTCTGAAGCCGCGCATTGTGGACGCGATCATTGACGCCGACGGTACCGAACATAAGCGTGCCGTAGAGCCTGGCGAACGCATGGTCAGCGAGGAGACTGCCGCTTCCTGCCTGACTCTCATGGAGAATGTGGTGGAGCAAGGCCACGCCCGTCCGGCGAAGGTGACCGGCTACCGCGTGGGCGGTAAGACCGGTACTGCGGAAACTCCGAGTGAGAAGGGCGGCTACGACGGCAACACGACGTCCTTTATTGGTGTGGCGCCGATTGAGAACCCGCAGTTCTTGGTGGCGGTGACCATGCAGCGTCCTGAGGGTAGCGTGGGTGCGAACGGTACGACGGCTGAGTTCTCCAAGATTATGGAGAAGACTCTGCACACCTATAATGTGCCGCGTTCTACCGGTGAACCGGAGTTGATTCCGCTTTTTGCTGAGGATAGCCCCAATAAGACGAGCTAAAGGCGAGCGGGGGAGAGGCGCCCGGTAGCTGATTAGTGATGGAGAAGCGCCGGTACTGAATACCTGTCGAAGCCTAAAGACCGTAGAATATTGAATGACCCTGTGTGCCTTGAGCGCATTGACCATACAGAGCTCACCGCTTCGGACAGCGGAGAGGAAAGAAGGACGATGGATATCGCATCTCACGCACCCGGCCAGAACCTGCTGGGCGGCGACGCTCAGACTCTGCGCCCGAATTCTGTGCGCCCGGTGAGTTTGGCGCACCTTCGCGAACATCTGCAGGGCCTGGGTGCTCAGGTGAGCTCCCAGCCGGCTAACGGTGTTCAGAGCTCTGAATCCGTTGAGGTCACCGGTATCAGCATGGACTCCCGAGGCGTGCGTCCGCAGGACCTGTACGTGGCTCTGCCCGGTGCGAAGGTACACGGCGCACAGTTTGCTGAGGCTGCGTTGAAGTTGGGTGCTTCCGCTATTTTGACGGATGCTGCCGGTGCGCAGCTGCTGGGCGAGGCGCCGGTGCCTGTCCTGGTGACGGAGAACCTCCGCGAGTACGTGGGTCCGTTGGCTGCGCTGATTTATGGTTCGGCGTCGTTCCCCGCCACTCACCGTTATGCTGTGACCGGTACGAACGGTAAGACCACCTCCACCTACATGCTGGAGTCGGTGTTCCGCACCGGTCTGGGGGTGAAGACCGGTCTGATTGGCACTATTCAGATTCTGATTGATGGTGTGTCGGTTCCTTCGAAGATGACCACCCCGGAGTCTCCTCACGTGCATTCTTTGCTGACGATTATGGGTCAGCAACAGGTGCGTTGCGCGGCGATGGAGGTGTCTTCGCACGCGATTGATTACCACCGTGTGGACGGTGTGAAGTACGCGGTTGCAGGCTTTACGAATCTGACCCAGGACCACCTGGATCTGCACGGCACCATGGAGCATTATTTCGAATCGAAGGCTCAGCTGTTCACTCCCGAACGTGCCGAGCTGGCTGTGATTACTGCTGATGACGAGTGGGGCGAGAAGATGTTCTCCGCCGCTTGCGAGCAGATGGGTGCGCAGCAGGTGCACCGTCTGGTGACTGCTCGCGGTGCCGGTCTGGCTGAGGTACCCGCAGAGTTTGGTGCCCGCGACTGGGCTGTGGTGAAGGTTCAGCGTGAGGGCCTGGGCCACCGCTTCCACGTGGCTAACGGTGCCGGTGAGAGCGTTGAATGCTACACCGGTCTGCCCGCTGATTTTAACGTTTCGAATGCTGCGCTGGCGGCGCTCATGGCGTACCTGGACACTGACTCCGCTGAGCGTGAGCGTCTGTTGCCCGAGCTGGCGTCCGGTTCGGCTCTGACTCCGGTGGTGCCGGGTCGTATGCAGCTAATTTCTTTGGCTCCGCACGCGATTGTGGACTTCGCCCACAACCCTGACGGTCTGACCCGTGCCCTGGAGGCGATGGATCGCCCCGGCGACGGCAAGGTCATGATTGTTTTCGGTGCGACCGGTGAGCGTGACCAGCTCAAGCGCCCGATTATGGGTGCGATTGCGGCACAGTATGCAGATATTGTGGTTGTGACTGATGACGATCCGCACGGTGAGGCGCCCGAGCCGATTCGTGCCGCCGTTGAGGAGGGCGCGCAGAAGGCTGAGAACCGCCGAGCCACCCAGATCCTGAATATTTCTCCGCGTGCCGCCGCTATTGATGCGGCAATTGCCCTGGCGGGCGAGCATGACGCCATCCTGATTGCTGGCCGCGGCCATGAAACCGAACAGGATGTTGACGGCGTGGATATCGCCCTGGACGACCGCGTTGAAACCGCCCGTGCCCTGCGTGCGCACGGTTTCGAGATTCTGCCTGACTACCAGCGCATGCTCGAAGAAAGTGACTCTAAGACCGCTGAAGGTATGGTGAAGAATGATTAAGCTCAGCGCCGCCCAGATTATTGAGGCAACCGGCGGCACCGCTATCGGCCTGGAGGGCCGTGAGGAGCAGGTGTACGCAGACTTCGCCACCACCGACTCCCGTGAGGTGCAGACCGGTACCCTGTTCGTTGCGAAGCCTGGCGCGGTCACTGACGGTCACAGGTTCATCCCCATGGCGTTTGAGAGGGGCGCGACCCTGGCGCTGGTCGAGCGTGAAGTACTCGACGAGCAGGGCGTGCCCTACCCGAGCATCCAGGTGCCCGATGTGGTGCTGGCGATGGGCGATTTGGCGCGCTATTCCATTGAGCAGATGCGCGCTCAGGGTGAGCTGACCGTTATCGGTATTACCGGTTCTGCCGGTAAGACCACCACCAAGGACCTCCTTGCCGCCATTTTCACCCCGGAGGGCCCGACCGTTGCCCCGGTCGGCTCCTACAACAGTGAGGTGGGCGTGCCCCTGACCGTTTTCCGTGCGGATGAGTCCACCCGCTACCTGGTCATTGAGATGGGTGCGGACCGTGTGGGCAACATCGAGTACCTGGCGAATATTGCGCACCCCGATCACGGTGCAATCCTGAAGGTCGGTACCGCGCACGCTGGCGAGTTCGGCGGCGTGGACAATATTGAGCGCACCAAGGGCGAGCTGGCTGAGGGCGTTCAGCCGACCGGTTCCCTGGCGCTGAACGCTGACGATGAGCGCGTGCTGCGCATGGCGTCGCGTTCGGTTGCACCCATTACCTACTTTGGCGTGGGCGAGAAGACCGACGCGAACGGCCAGCTCTACGAACGCTACGTGGCGGCGCTGAACCTGCGCACCACCGACGCTGGCTGCCCCGAGTTCACTCTGCGCCTGCCCGACGGTAGCGAGTACGAGATTTCCTCGCAGCTGATCGGTGAGCACCACGTGCACAACCTGCTGGCTGCTGCGACAATCGCCTACAACAGCGGTATTTCGGGTGAGAAGATTGCTCGCGCGCTCAACAAGGCGGCGGCGGCTTCGAAGTGGCGTATGGCGCGCACCGACCGCGCTGATGGCGTGACCGTCATTAACGACGCCTACAACGCGAACCCTGAGTCGATGGCGGCTGCACTGCGCACTCTGGCGCAGCTGGGCCGCACCGTTGACCCTGCGACTGGTCAGCCGCACCGCACCTGGGCTGTTCTGGGCGCCATGCTGGAGCTCGGTGACGCCTCCGTGGAGGAGCACGACCGCATCGGCCGCCTCGTGGTGCGCATGAACATTTCCAAGCTGATTGCTGTGGGCGACGAGACGAAGCCCATCTACAACGCTGCTCATCTGGAAGGCTCCTGGGGTAATGAGGCGACCTGGGTGAAGACCCCGGAAGAGGCAGAGCAGATCCTGCGCGCCGAGGTTCACCCCGGCGACATTGTGCTCTTCAAGTCCTCGAACGGCGCGAAGCTGGGCATTCTGGGTGACCAGGTTGCTTTCGCCGAGTACACCTTCGGCGCTGAGGAAGAGCAGGCACCGACCTGGCTTTCTGCCGGTGACTTTGTTGAAACCACCGATTTGAGCGACCACCTTGCCGCTCACCTGGACGGTACCGCTAATGGCGACCGTACTTCGACCGAACAGACCACGAACGAAGGGTAGCGCTTTATGATTACCGTGCTGATTGCTGGAATCTTCGGATTCCTCATCTCCCTCACCGCGCTGCCGGTGTTCATCAAGAAGATGAAGTCTCTGAAGCTTGGCCAGCTCATCCGTGAGGAAGGCCCGGCAGCCCACCAGCACAAGGCGGGCACCCCCACCATGGCGGGTCTGATTTTCATCCCCGCGGCGATTCTCGCCTACTTCTTGACCCTGGCGGTGAGCGCCCTGCTCTTCGGAACCGCGCCGGTACCGACCGCTACCGCGTGGCTGACCATCGCCTTCACCCTGGGCATGCTCGGTGTGGGCGCGGCGGACGACATCATGAAGTTCCGCAATAAGGGCAACGAGGGTCTGACCGAGAAACAGAAGACCATTGGTCTTCTGGGCGTGACCCTGCCCTTTGCGTACCTGGCGTTCCAGTTCCCGAATGAGTCGGGTGCTCGTCCGGCGTCGACCGCTATCTCCTTCGTGCGTGACCTGCCTATTGATCTGTTCGCGGCGGGTGCGGTCTTCGGTTCCATCCTGCTGGTTGGTTGGATTACCCTCATCTCCCTGTCCGGTACGAACGCGGTGAACTTCACCGATGGTCTGGACGGCCTGGCTGGCGGCATCATGATGACCATCTTCTCCGGCTACCTGACCATCAGCATCTGGCAGTACGTGCACGCCTGCTCCGCTGGCGCTGGCACCGCCTGCTACGATGTGCGCGACCCCGGCTCGCTGGCGCTGATTGCTGCTTCCCTGGTGGGTTCGCTGGCTGGCTTCCTCTGGTGGAACGTGTCGAAGGCACAGATCTTCATGGGCGACTCCGGCTCCCTGGCATTGGGCGGCGCAATGGTTGCTTTCGCGCTGTTCACCCGCACCGAGCTGCTTCTGCTGGTTATCGCTCTGATTCCCGTGCTGGAAGTGTTCTCTGTGATTGTGCAGAAGTTCGTGTTCAAGACCAGCCGTAAGCGTTCGGTGGCAGCGGGGGAGAAGCCCCTACACGCGCACCGTTACTTCCGTATGACCCCCTTCCACCATCACATGGAGAAGGTCGGCGTCAACGGCAAGTACTCAATTGATAAGCGAGGCATTGCCCCCGGTACCGTCAGCAGCGGCGAAGTGAACTCCGTGTTCCGCCTCTGGGTTGTTAATGCCCTCTGCGTGCTCGTCGCCCTGGCGCTGTTCTTCGGTGACTGGTTCTCGCAGACTTCTGGAGTGATTCACTAATGTCAACTAATGAACAGCCGGATACAGCTCGCATTGAAGCGAACGCCGCCGCTATTGCGGTGAACCCGGTGTATGAGAACGAGCGCCTCGCGGAACTGACTCACTGGGGCGCCCCCTGGGCTAACCTGCGCGTGGTCGTGGTGGGTATGGGCACCAGCGGCGACGCTGTGACCGACGTGCTTGCCCAGCTGGGCGCGAAGATCGTTGTCATCGACGGCGCGGATACTCCGGAGAAGCGTGAGCGCATCGAGATTTACAAGAACGCGTACGGCCCGGTTGAGGGCCTGTTCGGTCCCGAGCACATGCGTGCCCTGCCCCTGGTAGACGGTCAGGAACCCGAGCTTGTGGTTACCTCTCCGGGCGTGCGTCCCGACCACCCGGTCATGCTGGACGCTTATGAGCGTCGTATCCAGATTTGGGGCGATGTTGAGCTGGCATGGCGTTTAAACGAGCGTAGTGGCCTGCCGACCCCCAAGTGGCTGTGCCTGACCGGTACGAATGGTAAGACCACTACCGTGGGTATGGTCGATTCCGTCCTGAAGGCTGCCGGCAAGAAGGCTATTCAGGTAGGCAACGTGGGCATGCCGATTGTGTACGCCATTGCCGATGATGAGCCCTATGAGTTCTTCGCGGTGGAGCTGTCCAGCTTCCAGCTGCACTGGACCCATTCGTTGTCCCCGTACGCTTCGGTGGTTCTGAACATTGCTGAGGACCACGTGGACTGGCACGGTTCGTTCGAGCGTTACAAGGCTGATAAGGCTCGCGTGTACGAGCACACTCAGGTTGCCTGCATCTTCAACACCGACCATGTGGACACCCTGCGCATGGTTGAGAACGCGGACGTTATTGAGGGCGCTCGCGCGATTGGCTTCAGCTCCACTGAGATGCCCGCCGTGTCGATGCTCGGCCTGGCTGAGGACATTATGGTGGACCGCGCCTTCTTGAAGAACCGTTACAACGAGGCGTATGAGCTGGCGGTTCTGGAGGATTTGGCTCCGGCTCCCGGTAAGATGCCTGCGAAGCACACCGTGGAGAACGCTCTGGCGGCTGCGGCGCTGTGCCGTGCGGCTGATATTGACCCGAAGGCTGTGGGCGCGGGCCTGCGTTCTTTCAAGACCGGTGCGCACCGCAACCAGCTGGTGGGCTACGCGAACGACATCATGTGGGTGAACGATTCGAAGGCTACGAATCCTCACGCCGCGAACGCGTCGATGAGCGGCTACCCCTCGCTGGTGTGGATTGCTGGCGGCCTGTCGAAGGGCGTTGAGTACGATGAGCTGATTGCTGCCCACGCGCAGCGTCTGAAGGCTGTGCTGATTATCGGTACCGATACTGCGGCGTTGAAGTCGGCATTGGCTAACCACGCTCCGCAGGTTCCGACCTGCAATATGACCGCCGCTGTGGCTGATTCTTCGGACGGCGTTGCCGTGATGAACGCGGCCGTTGCGAAGGCTGCTGAGCTGGCGCATCCGGGGGATACCGTGCTGATGGCTCCCGCGTCTGCGTCGATGGACCAGTTCAAGAATTATGCGGTGCGCGGTGATGCGTTTGCGAACGCTGTTGCCGCCCAGCTGGCAGACTCTTAGGACGTTGCCTGCAGGGGCGTCTCGGGTAACCGGGGTGCTTTCTGCGGGTTCTTCTCGGGGGTGGGATGGTAACGGTGTCCCACCCCTGAACCTTTTTCGTGTATTCGCCACGACGGATCCGTGGCAGTTGAGGCCTATAGGAGGGCATGTGAGTACCAGCGCATCTTCGGAGCGTTCGGCTTCTTCAGCGCGTTCGACTACGAGTGGTCGTTGGGCGTCTTTGCGAGCCGGTTTGGAGGATTTCTCAGCGCCGTTCCGTGCTCGTGCCGGTAGGCTGTACCGTCGTGGTTTGAAGGCTGACCTGTGGGATGTGCCGGTGATGCTGCTGGTGACGACCCTGGGTCTGGCTATTTTTGGCTGCATTATGGTGCTGTCGGCCTCGAGCGTCACCATGATTTCTCAGGGCCAGTCGCCGTTCTCGCAGGTTTCGTCGCAGGTCATGTTCTTGGTTCTTGGCGTGATTGCGATGGCGGGTATTACGCGCATCCCGGTGGGTGTCTACCACAAGAAGTTTGTGGTGAACGCGATGCTGATTGCCGCGTTGGTCATGCAGCTTGCTGTGGTGGTCGTTGGCGTTGAGGTGAACGGTAACCGTAACTGGTTGAAATTCCCCGGCGGCGTGCAGATTCAGCCGTCGGAGTTTTCGAAGCTGGCGATTATTATGTGGCTGGCATGGGTGTACAGCCGCCACGGCGATATTTCTCGCAGTATTTGGCGTACTCTGTTCCCCTCGATTTATGGTGTGGGTGCCCTGGTGCTGCTGATTATGCTCGGCGGTGATATGGGTACCGCCATGGTGTACGGCTTCATCTTTGTGGGCATGATGTGGCTGGCGGGCGCTTCTCGTAGCTCGCTGCTGAAGATTGGCGGCGCGTTTGCGGCGTTGGCGCTGGTGGGCGTTCTCAGTAGCGCGAACCGTGTGGCTCGTATTTTCGGTGTTTGGGGCTCGTGCACGAACGCTAACTGTGACCAGGCGAATTCTGGTGAGGTGGCGCTGACGACCGGCGGCTTCTTGGGTGTTGGCCTGGGCCAGTCGCGTCAGAAGTACAACTACTTGGCTGAGGCGCATAACGACTATATTTTCGCCATTATTGGTGAGGAGCTGGGCCTGCTGGGTACGCTGGCGGTTCTGCTGCTGTATGCGGGCCTGGTGTATTGTGCGGTGCGTATTATGCTGCGCACTACTGACCCGCTGGTGCGTTTGGCTACGGGCGGCATCATGATTTGGCTGACTTCTCAGGCGATTATCAATATGGGCATGGTGTCCCGTATTTTGCCGGTGATTGGTGTGCCTCTGCCGTTTGTCTCCTATGGTGGTTCGTCGCTGTTGTCTTCGTTGTTTGCGGCGGGTTTGTTGTTGGCGTTTGCGCGGCAGACTCCGTTGCGTGGCGCGACGGCACCGTCGAATATTGAGACTCAGAGCGTGCGTGAGGTTCGTCGTGCGAATGCTGATTGGCAGCGTCGTACGCCGTTGCAGATTGTGCTGAATCAGGAGGAGGCAGCTCGTGCGGCTGCCGGTGGCCACCTGATGAAGGAACATAATCCTTTGAAGGTTGTTTTCGGTCCGGAGAGTACGTTGCGCCGCTGGTTGGGTTTTGCGCCGGATCAGCAGCGTGAGTTGTCTCGTATAGCTCGTGAGCAGCGGAAGGAGCAGGAGCGCCAGGCTCGGGAGCAGGCTCGTCGCGAGGAGGAACAGGCTCGCCGGGAGGCGGCGCAGGCTCGAGAAGAGGCTCGTCGTGCTCGTGAGGAGGCACGTCTGGCTCGTGAGGAAGCTGCCCGTGTGAAGGCGGAGCAGAAGGCTGAAGCTCAGAAACAGAAGGCCTCGCAGAAACCTGCCCCGCAGAAGCCTGCACCGAAGAAGGCAGCTCCGCAGAAGGCTCCCGCTCAGCCTCGTACCGGTCAGCAGGCTCGTGTTGCCCAGAAGAGTACTGCCTCTGCTCGAGCGGCACAGGGTAAGCCTGCTCAGCCTCGTACTGCTCAGCCCCGTACCGCTCAGCAGCCTGCTGCTCAGCCTCGTACCGCTCAGCAGCCCGCCGCGCAGAAGCGAGTGCAGCAGCCTCGTGGCGCTCAGCCCCGTAGCGCACAGCACCGTCCGTCGGGTTCGCTACCTGCGGGTCTGCAGCCGTTGCATCCGGAGGACCGTCAGCGTCGTGCCCAGCGACTGGGTAATCCTCGACAGGGCGCTCAACGTCAGGCAGCGCCGCGACAGGGCACCCAGGCAAAGGGTACTCCGAAGAACAGCGCTCAGCAGGCGCAGCGTCCGGCTCAGGGCGCGGCTCGGAACTCGGCTCAGCGCGGCACCCGCAAGCAGGGCTAAACCCCGCGGAACCCGCTCCGCGAAGCCTGCATATCGGGGGCTGGCAATCGGGGAAGTGAGCTGCGGTTCGCACCTCTACCCGTGATGAATATGCGCTGAATAAGAGATAACGCCCTCGCCGTTGAGTCATAGCTCAATGGCGGGGGCGCTCTATTGAACAGGTGCGATAGCGTAAAATGATGCTGTACCGATGTGTTGGGAGAAAGACCTATGACGAAGAAGGCGCCCTCTATAGTCTTCGCCGGTGGTGGCACCGCCGGTCATATTAATCCGATGCTCGCGATTGCGCGTGCGGTTCGTGATCTTGAGCCGAACGCTAAGATTCTGATGCTGGGCACTGCGGACAAGATGGAAGCCGAGCTGGTTCCGGCAGCTGGTTTCGATATTGAGTTTATTCCTCGTGCGGCGTTCCCTCGTAGCATTAACCGTGACGCTTTGGCTTTCCCCGCTAAGTTCTTTGGTGGTCTGTCGAAGACCCGCCGCATCCTCAAGGAAGCAGATGCGGATGTGGTTGTTGGTGTGGGCGGCTACGTGTGCCCGCCGGCGTATCTGTCGGCGTTGAGCGCTAAGATTCCCGTGGTGATTCATGAGGCGAACGCGAAGCCCGGTTTGGCGAACCGCCTGGGTGGCACGTTTGCGAAGTTCACCGGTGTGGCGTTCCCTAATACTCCTTTCCCGCGCGCGACCCTGGTGGGTATGCCGATGAAGGATGAGATTGCCTACCTGAACCGTGAGGCGCACCGTTCGAAGGCTCGCCGTAACCTGGGCCTGAACCCGCAGAAGCCGACCGTGATTGTGACCGGCGGTTCGTTGGGTGCGTTGAGTCTGAATAATGCGGTGGCGGCGTGCCGTGACCACTTTGCGGAGTGGGACTTCCAGATTCTGCACATTACCGGTAAGGGTAAGGCTGTTCTGGATGAGAATGGTGAGCCGCTGAGTGCGCCGAATTACCGTCAGATTGAGTTCAGCAACGGCATGCAGGATGTGTATGCTGCCGCTGATCTTCTGCTGGTGCGTTCGGGTGCGGCGACCGTCAGTGAGGTTGCCGCTGTGGGTGTTCCCGCGATTTTTGTGCCGCTTCCTATTGGTAATGGTGAGCAGGCTCTGAATGCTCGTTCTCTGGTGGAGTCGTCTGCGGCTCTGCTGGTGAAGGATGCAGAGGTCACCGGTGAGTGGTTCGCCCGTGAGATTCCGGCTCTTATGGCGAATCCGGAGGAGCTGGAGCGCATGGGCGCTGCGGCGTATGAACTTGGTATCCGTGACGCGGCGAGCGTTATGGCTGAAGCAGTATTGAAGGCAGCTGAGAAGTAATGACTGAATTGATGAATCTTGAGATGGTGTTGCCTGCACCGCTGAACCCGCCGTTCCCTGAGCGTGCGAAGATGAGCGAGTTGGGCCGTGTGCACTTCATCGGTATTGGTGGCGCGGGTATGAGCGCTATTGCCGCTCTGATGCTGCAGGCTGGTGTGACGGTGAGCGGTTCTGACCGTGCGGAGTCGGCTACTATTGAGTCTTTGCGTGCTGCGGGTGCTCGTGTGGGTGTTCCTCAGCAGGCTGAGAACATTGTGGATGTTGATACCGTGGTGATTTCTACCGCGATTCGTGAGGATAACCCGGAGCTTGTTGCCGCTCGTGCGCAGGGTCTGCGTGTGCTGCATCGTTCTGAGGCTCTTGCCGCCGTGATGGGTGAGTCTCAGGTGGTTGCTGTTGCCGGTACTCACGGTAAGAGCACGACCAGCTCCATGATTTCTGTGATGTTTGATCAGCTGGGTGCTGACCCGTCGTTTGCGGTGGGTACTGTGATTGCTGGTCGCGGCACGAACGCGCACCTGGGTGCTCAGGGCCCGGAGTCGATTTTTGTGGCTGAGGCTGATGAGTCGGACGGCTCGTTTGTGCGTTACCGCCCGGCTATTGCTGTGGTGACGAATGTTGAGCCGGACCACCTGGATTTCTACGAGACGGATGAGCGTGTCTTTGAGGCGTTCAACCGTTTTGTGGGTTCGCTGGCACCTAACGGTGTTGTGGTGACCTGTGCTGATGATGCGGGCGCGGCTGATTTGGCTGCTCGTTCTCGTGCGGCGGGTGTGCCCGTGGTGACTTACGGTGAGTCGGCGGATGCTGACTTGCGTATTAGTGAGATTACCAGCGCTGGTTCTTCCTCGTCGTCGCACCTGTCCTGGTCGTTTGAATGCCGTGGCGTGCGTTATGAGGGTGAGCAGGATCTTGCGCTGAAGGTGCCGGGTATTCATAACCAGTTGAACGCTTCGGCTGCTTTTGCGTCGGCGTTGATTTCTGGTTACGAGGCTGCCGATATTGCTCGCGCTCTGGCTGAGTTTGTGGGTGCTGACCGCCGCTTCACCCTGCGTGGTGAGGTTGCGGGCGTGAAGGTCTTTGATGACTATGCGCACCACCCGACCGAGGTGTTCCGTGCTCTGGAGACCGGTCGTACCGTGGCTGATGGCCACAACCTGTACGTGATTTTCCAGCCGCATCTGTTCTCTCGTACTCGCGAGTTCGCGAAGGAGTTCGCTGAGGCTCTGTCGATGGCTGACCGTGCTCATGTGCTGGATATTTACCCGGCTCGTGAGCTGCCGATTGAGGGTGTGACTAGTGAGCTGATTACCGGTGCTGGTTTCTCTGAGGTTCGTTACGCTACCGCTGAGGACGCTATTGAGGATATTGTGACCTGCGCTCAGGCTGGCGATATTGTGATGACCGTTGGCGCTGGCGATGTGACCGCTTTGGGTGCGCGTCTGCTGGAGTCCCTGGAAATCCGTCACGGTGGCGAGTCGAAGAAGTCGGAGGCTTAGGCTGTGCCGATGAGTTCTGGTCTCTCTTCGGAGGGGCATTCCTCCTCGCGCGCGCCGAAGGCTCCGCGTTCGCGTGCTCGTTTGCGCGCCCAGCAGGTAGCTGAGAATGCGCAGGTTGAGGCTAAGAAATCTGAGTCTGTGCAGGCTGAATCTGCGCAGTCTCAGCTGACTCAGCCGCAGGCCACCCAGCCTCAGGTTGTGAAGAGCGCAGAAGCTACTGGGACTGCAAAGCCCTCGGAAGCTATGAAGTCTGTGGACGCCGTGAAGCCTGTCGAGGTTGCATCCTCGGAGGCTTCTGCTCAGCCTTCTGGTGCGCAGTCTGCCGCTAATCAGCCTTCCGCTACTCAGTCTTCGAGCTCCGTGCGACACATGCCGCGTAAGCCGGTGGTGCATAAGTCGCCCAGTCAGAACGGTGCTGATTCTTCGGCGTCCAAGAGCGCTGCGGCGGTTCATTCTTCAGCACAGTCTTTGAAGGATTCGGTGCGTTCTGCGCTGATGACCGGTCGTACCGTGTCTGAGGTTGAGCATGCGCCCGAGCTGTTTGATGTTGAGGCGTTTGAGGATTCTTCGTCGAAGACTTCATCCGCCAAGGGTGCATCTGCTCAGACTGCATCCTCGCAGTCGGTGAAGAGCGCAGAAAAGGAAGTAGCCGATCAGAAGGCTGCTCAGAAGAGTTCTGATAAGAAGTCTTCTGCCGATTCTGCTGAATCTCGCGAAGAGTCTGCCGCTCAGAAAGCTGAAGAAAGCGCCGATAAGGCGGGGGAGAAGGCTGTTGAAGAGCCTCGTCCCGCGAGCCGTTTTGGTCGTTGGCGTGCCGAGCGTGAGCAGCAGCGTGCAGCGGAGATTGAGAAGGAGCGCGAGCGTGCGAGCCGTCAGGCTCACCGTGAGCGTCTGCGTCAGGATCCGGGTCTGGACGGTCTGCGTGCTGAGGAGCGCCCCCGTAAGGAGCGTGCGCCTCTGACTCGTGCCCGTAAGCTGCTGTACACCGTCTCGGCACTGGCTATTATCGCGGTGCTGTATGTGGTGCTGGTCTTCTTCTCGCCCCTGTTGGCGACTCAGAAGATCACGGTGCGCGGCACGTCCCTGCTGGAAACCACCCAGGTGGAGCAGAAGCTTGAGCCTCTGCGCGGCGTTCCGCTCACTCGCATCGATGAGAAGAAGGTGCGTGAGCTGATCGGGCAGGATAATGTGATTCGTAGCGTGCAGGTGGAGAGCCGTCCGCCGCATGAGCTGGTGGTGACTCTGAAGGAGCGTACCGCGGTTGCGGTTGTGAAGCAGGGCGATACGTACCATACTGTTGATAGTGATGGTGTGAGCCTTCTGGAGTCGGCAACTCAGCCCGATACGTCGGTGCCGCTGGTTCGTTTCAGCGGTGATGACCCGCAGACTTCGGCTGAGTTCCGCACTATTTCTACCGCGCTTTCGGCGATGCCCTCTGAGCTTCTAGCTCAGGTTAAGGAAGCCGGCGCTACGTCAACCTCAAGTATCACTCTAACCTTGAGGGATAATACTACGGTGCAGTGGGGAACCGCTGAAGAGAGTGAGTTGAAGGCTAAGGTCCTGCTCTCCCTGCGCCAGGCTATTGCTAAGCGTGCCCAGGAGGAGACCTCCTCCGAGGCACAGACGCAGAAGGTGACCGTCTATGACGTGTCTGCCCCGCGCGTACCGGTGACCCGTTAGGGGAACCATTCAGGCGCTTTATCCTCCCTTTTTGTGTGAAATCCGCAAAAAGAGGGGGTAATTGCGCTGTGTGACTAGGAACCGACAAAAACAGTTTGGTATCCTAGCAGATAAAGTCATTCTTTAGAGGAAACCTTCAGGCTTAGATTAAGCTGCGGGTCTTCCGAAGCTGGAACACGGAACAATCGAGGAATACATGGACGCTGGAACTCCCCAGAACTACTTGGCAGTCATCAAGGTCGTTGGTATCGGCGGCGGTGGCGTCAACGCAGTCAACCGCATGATTGAGGTTGGTCTGCGCGGCGTTGAGTTCATTGCTATCAACACTGACGCTCAGGCTCTGCTGATGTCCGATGCAGACGTTAAGCTGGACGTTGGTCGTGAGCTGACCCGCGGTCTTGGCGCGGGCGCAAACCCCGAGGTTGGCCGTCAGGCAGCCGAGGATCACGCGCAGGAAATTGAGGAAGTCCTCAAGGGCGCAGACATGGTCTTTGTGACCGCAGGTGAGGGTGGTGGCACCGGTACCGGTGGCGCACCCGTCGTGGCACGTATTGCCCGCTCCCTCGGCGCTCTGACCATTGGTGTGGTGACCCGCCCCTTCACCTTCGAAGGCCGTCGCCGCTCCAACCAGGCTGAGACCGGTATCGCTGCTCTGCGCGATGAGGTTGATACCCTGATCGTTATTCCGAACGACCGACTGCTGTCGATTTCGGATCGCAACGTCTCCATGCTGGACGCATTCAAGTCCGCTGACCAGGTTCTGCTCTCCGGTGTGCAGGGCATTACCGACCTGATCACCACCCCCGGCCTGATCAACCTTGACTTCGCTGACGTTAAGTCCGTCATGCAGGGTGCTGGTTCGGCTCTGATGGGTATCGGCTCGGCATCCGGTGAGGACCGTGCCGTGAAGGCAGCTGAGCTGGCTATCGCTTCGCCGCTGCTGGAAGCATCCATCGACGGTGCACACGGCGTTCTGCTGTCCATTCAGGGTGGCTCCGACCTGGGTCTGTTCGAGATTAACGAGGCTGCACGCCTGGTTCAGGAAGTTGCTCACCCCGACGCAAACATCATCTTCGGTGCGGTTATTGACGACGCACTGGGCGATGAGGCTCGCGTGACCGTGATTGCTGCTGGCTTCGACGCAGTGAACCCGGAGACCAACTCCAACGCTTCCACTGCTGCGGCTACTCAGGCTCAGCGCACCCAGGCATCCTTCGGCGGTTCCACCGCTCCGGCTGCTAACGGCTACGGCTACAACGCACCCGCTGCTGCTCCGGCTTCCACCGGCGCTGCTGGCTTCGACGTTGACCTTCCCCCGGTTGTGGAGGAAGCTCCGGCTCGCCGCGACACCCTGGACGTCCCTGACTTCCTGAAGTAGTCTGCCCGGCTGTGAACGCATAGGCGTTGCACAGCTGAGAGTCTTATGAAGCTATAGGGGAGCTGAGAAACAAGCACATTGTGCTGTTCTCGGCTCCCCTTTGCTATACCCGCCGTTATACCTGCTGACACCTGATGAAGGAATAGATGATGAGCGACGCTCCCAAAACTCCGCTACTTGCTGCTGCCGATACCCGCACCTTGGGCTCTTGGCGTGTGCGGGTGGGTTTCACCTCCCGCGCGGCGGGCAACCTGGGTCTGCACGTGGACGATGAGCTCGGTGGCGGTATGGATGCCTCCCTGGTGCGCACCCTCAACCACCGTGCCGCCCTGGAGGAGGCGCTGGGTACCGAGCCGTTCTTCTACCTGAACCAGGTGCACGGCGTGCAGATTGCCTACCCGGAAGACTATGCGGTGGAATCCTACGCCCCCGGCGCCCCCGAGGAGCGTACCGCTGAGCGTGCCCGCGCGGTGCTGGAGAACTCCCCGGTCGCCGATGCGGCGATTAGCAGTGAGGGCGTGCCCCTGGCGATTATGGTGGCGGACTGCATTCCCGTGGTGCTGGTGGGTGAGCGGGTCGCGAACTGGCAACCAATCCTGGCGGTGGCTCACGCTGGCCGCCGCGGCCTGCTTGATGGCGTGCTTCAGCAGACTGTGCAGCGGATGCGTCAGCTCGGCGCGGAGAAAATTACCGCCTGGCTGGGTCCGAGTATTTGCGGTAGCTGCTACGAGGTGCCCGAGGCGATGCGCACCGAGTCCACCGAACTGATTCCGCAGGTGCATTCGGTGACCAGCCAGCAGACCCCCGGCCTGGATCTGCCCGCCGGTGCCCGCGCCGTGCTGGAGGAGGCGGGCGTGCAGGTGAGCATGGACTGTGCGCAGTGCACGTTTGAGGAGCCCGAGGTGTATTCGCATCGCGGGTTCACGAACCGCGGTGAGAAGCCAGGCCGTATTGCGGGTCTGGTGTGGATTGAGAAGGCGGCAGAGCCCGCCGCCTAGAGCTGCTAAAGATAGAAAGCCGCTGAAGGAGAGAAGATGTCTGAAATGAACGTAGAAGAGAACCTGCAGTACACTCCCGAACGCGCCGAGCAGCTGCTGCAGAACTACCGCCGCGTGCTTGAGCGTATCCGCACTGCGGAGCAGGACCACAGCGCTGTGCGTACCGAGGCGAGCGCCCCGGTGCAGCTGGTGACGGTCACGAAGTTCTTCCCCGCCTCCGACGCGGCGGCACTGCTGGATGGGGGAGTGACCCTCTTCGGTGAGAACCGCGACCAGGAGGCGAGCGGGAAGGCTCGTGAGCTTGCCGCCTACTGCGCCCAGCGTGAGGTGCAGCCCCCGCATTGGGCGTTTATCGGTCAGCTGCAGACGAACAAGGCGAAGTCTGTGGTCAAGTACGCCTCCAGCGTGCATTCGGTGGACCGCCCCTCCCTGGCGGACGCGCTGGCGAAGGCGTACGCAAACCAGCTGGCACGCTTCGAGGCGGGGGAGGCGCCCGCACCCGCGGCGGCGGAGCATGGTGCGCTGACCTGCCTGGTGCAGGTGTCCCTGGCGGAGGTTGCGACGGCTGGGCACGCCGCTGAAGGCGCGCGCGGTGGTACGAGCGCCTCCGAGCTGCTGGAGCTGGTGGAACGCATCGAGAACCACGAGCATCTGCGTTGTGGCGGCGTGATGGCGGTGGCGCCGCTGGGCATGAACCCGGATGAAGCATTTGAGAAGCTCTACGGGCTGGCATCGCTGGTGCGTGAGCAGGTGCCGCATGCGACCGAGATTTCCGCCGGCATGAGCGGGGATTTGGAAGCTGCGGTGCGTTGGGGCTCGACCTGTGTGCGCGTGGGTAGCGACATCATGGGTAAGCGCCCGGCGCTCTAGCCTCGCCTAAGCTACGCGCCGTGCGTTGTCTCTTCGAGCTCTGGACTGCTTTCGGTGCGGACCGGCGGCATAATCATCGGTGCCCTTGACCGCCTGCGCGGGGTGGGCGCTGGTAATATATACATGCCGGTGCATGGCGTACCGTTACGCACACACCTTCTGATGACGCACTACGGCAGAACCTGTACACCACCAACGTGAAAGAACAGCGAGAGAATCATGGCGAAACAAAGCCGTCTGGCGGGTTTCCTCGGCCTGGAACGATACCAGGGCGCTGAGACGACGCCGGAAGAATCCCCGCAGGCTGTGCAGGCTGACTCCCGCCGGGAGGCAAACGCCTCCGCAGGGCAGGCTGCTACAGCGCAGAAGACCGAAAGCTCTCACAGGCTTTCAGCACTGCCCGGTTCGGCACAGTACAGCGTTGCCGAGTCGCAGAGCGAAACCTACCCCCTGCAGGACGAACCCGCCTATACTGAACAGGAAGAGTACCTGCAGGCTGATAGCTACGATGACGGTACAGAAACCGAGTATCTGGACGCAGAAGAATCTGCCGACGGACGAGCAACCGTAGATGCAGCGGCATACGCCACCGCTCATACACCTGAAACCACAGCTGACCTGGCAGAAACCGAGCAGACTTGGGACGACGCCAGCGCAGACAATTGGGAGGACACCCCGGTGCCGAATACCGAATACACCGAGCAGTACGCCGAGACGTACTCCAACGACGGCTACTACGACCAGGGCTACGAGCCCGAAGAAACCAACGGATACACCTACGGTTACGAGGAAGAAGAGGACGAATTGCGTCGCATCACCACTATCCACCCCCGCTCCTACAATGACGCAAAGATCATTGGTGAGGCATTCCGCGAGAACATCCCCGTGATTATGAACGTGGAAGAAATGCCTGACGCAGACGCAAAGCGCCTGGTGGACTTCGCATCCGGTCTGGCATTCGCACTGGAGGGCCGCATTGAGCGCGTCACCGCTAAGGTGTTCCTGCTGACCCCCTCCAACCTGGAGGTTCTGGGCGTGGCTAACTCCGAGGTTCCCGCCGGCTTTGAGACCGACGGCGAATTCCCCTTCGACCAGGGCTAAGGACTGATAGATGGGTTATATTTTCGCCCTCATTACGATTATTCTGTACGTTCTCTACGTCTCCATGCTGCTGCGCATGCTCTTTGACTGGGTGCGCATGTTCGCTCCGGAGTGGCGCCCCAAGGGCATTGTGTTGCTCTTCGCCAGTGGCGTGTACGCGGTGACGGACTGGCCGATGAACCTGTTGCGTCGTCTGATTCCGCCGGTGCGTGTGGGTAACGTTGCGTTGGATACCGGTTTTCTGATTCTGATTGTTCTGCTGTCTTTCCTGCTGAACATCATGATGACGATTACCGCGAAGCTGTCCTAACGTAGCCCCTCCATCGGAGAGATACGAGAACTAGGCATGAGAGCCCCGCTTGCGCTTGGCATCCTGACATGGGATGACGTGCTGGCGGGGTTTTCTGCGTCTGGGGTCTGTGCCTGGGTTCTGCGCCGGGGTCCGCTTGGGGAGCGTCAAGATGTCTCTGCAAAAACCTTCTTGAAATGCACCGCAGGGCAGAAAACATAAGGGGGATAGCAGGGACTAGGGCGGATACGTCACGTGGTGAATCCCACCCTTGCGCCGAGCGAATATTTTACGGTTCAACCGACGTATAACCGGGCACAGAAACCAAAGAATAGTAGAATTGGTGCCAACGACTGCATAGCGGAATAGCCATGCCCTGACCCATCGGGACCCTGAATTATCGGGAATCACGACCTATCTGGCTGGTGAATCCGCGGCACTCATCTTCACCACCAAACCCCGTAGGGATACCCAGAGGAGAAGCCCATGGCAATCACCCCCGAAGACCTGATCACTAAGAGCTTCAAGATCGTCACCGAAGAGTCCGGTTACGACCGCAACGAGGTCGACGACTTCCTGGACGAGCTCGTTGTCGAACTGCGCGCGCTCTACTCCGAACGTGACGCTCTGGAGCGTCAGGTCGAGCAGCTCTCCGCAAATGCTCCCGATTCCCCCGCAGCGGCTGTGGCACCCGCACAGTCCTCGGCTGCATCGGCTGCACCTCAGGACGCGGCGGCGCTGCTCGCTATGGCTCAGAAGGTTCACGACGACTACGTGGCACAGGGCGAGAAGGCTAAGGCTGAACTGCTCGAAGAGGCTGAGAAGAAGGCTGACGCTATGGTGAGCGAAGCTCAGCAGCAGCGCGAAGAGGTTCTCTCTCGCCTCACCGACGAGAAGGAAGAACTGGAGATCGCTGTTGAGGCTCTGCGCGGCTTCGAGAGCCGCTACCGCTCCAAGCTGCTGCAGCACCTGGATGCACAGGTTCAGGAGCTGAAGAACCTCAAGTCCATTGAGGCTTCCGCATAAATCAGTTCGCTTGAATGAGCTAACGACGCTTTGAGGCGTATGCCGCCCGGATTCTTTCTCTTCCACCGCTATTCACCGGGGAAGATGGAGAGAACCGGGCGGTATTCTCATACCTGCTCCGCCCGGCTTGAGAACACAGGATGAGAAGCGGGGGAGAGCACCCGCCACATCACCGCCGAATACTCGATGCACTACCCCGATTTGCTAAGCTAGAGGGGCACTATCGAACGGTACCGCACCAGGTTTGCGTTCGGGCGCGTAGCAACCGGCACAGACTAGAGGAGAGCTATGACCAACACCCCCAAGACTGCTGAATCCTCAGTCGCACAGGCTAGCGATAACGCTGCCGAAAACACCACCGAAGAAGCTACTGGACGCCGCGTGCGCATCCTTTCGGCTCGCTCCGCGGGGATTCTCGCGCTCGTGCTCGCCGCCGTCGTGTTCGTAATCGACCAGGGCACCAAATACCTGGTCGTTACCCAGATGCAGTTGGGGGAACGCATCACCGTCATTGACGGGCTTCTGTGGTGGTACTCGATCCGTAACTCCGGCGCCGCATTCAGCATGGGTGAGAACGTCACCTGGGTCTTCACCCTCGTCATGGTTGCCGCCGCGGCCGTGGTGTTCTACCTGCTGCGCCGCACCCGCGCCCTGTCCTGGACCCTCGCGCTGGGCGGTCTGCTCGGCGGTATCTGCGGCAACCTTTTCGACCGTCTCTTCCGTGAGCCCGGCTTCGGTTCCGGTCACGTGGTTGACTTTATTTCCGTACCGAACTTCGCGATTTTCAATATTGCAGATTCTGCAATCTGCGTGTGCATGGCGTTCATCGTGCTGCTGAACTTCAAGGGTCTGAACCTCAACGGCACCCGCGTGCAGGCGCCCGCTGACGAAACCCCGGCTGACGATAAGAGCACCGACGAAAAGAGCGCCAAGTAGCTCCCCGCCCCGGCTGCATCGCCGTTACACGTGCCTATAGCCGTTCTCACACAGACGACCCCTCACACAGAAAACCTAAGCAAACACCACCCGAAGGAGAGCCGCATGAGCGAAACCACCAACGCCGCCGAAGATACGGCACGCATCCGCGCCGAATTCACCGTTGAAGGCGCGCTCGCCGGTATGCGCCTGGACGCCGCACTCGCCGGTGCCCTCGACGCGCCGCGCACCCGCACCTCCGGGTGGATTCGTGACGGCCACGTGACCGTGACCAACAACGGCAAGACCGTGAAAATCGGCAAGTCCTACAAGCTTTCCGCAGGGGACGAGGTCGTCGTGGACGCACCCGCACCGCGCGATCTGGCGGACATCCGCCCCGAGAAGGTGGACGGCTTCCGCATCGTGCACCTGGACGAGGACATCGTTGTGGTGGACAAGCCCGCAGGCGTGGCGGCACACCCCTCACCCGGCTGGCACGGCCCCACCGTCATCTCCGCGCTCATGGGCGAGGGCATTTCGGTTGCCACCTCCGGCGCGGCAGAGCGCCAGGGCATTGTGCACCGCCTGGACGTGGGCACCAGCGGCCTGATGGTCGTAGCCCGCAGCGAACGCGCCTACACCGAACTCAAGCGAGCCTTCAAGGAACGCACCGTGGACAAGGTCTACCACACCCTCGTGCAGGGCCTGCCCGACCCGCTACGCGGCACCATCGACGCACCCATCGGCCGCCACCCCGGCAACGAATGGAAGTTCGCCGTGGTCGAAGACGGACGCAACTCCATCACCCACTACGACGTGCTCGAAGCCTTCGGCCCCGCATCCCTGGTGGAGGTGCACCTGGAAACCGGACGCACCCACCAGATTCGTGTGCACTTCTCCGCGCTGCGCCACCCCTGCTGCGGCGACCTGACCTACGGCGCCGACCCGCGCTTTAGCGCCGAACTGGGCCTGACCCGCCAGTGGCTGCACGCGCACCGCCTGGGCTTCGACCACCCCGGCACCGGCGAGCGCGTGACCTTCACCAGCGAGTACCCGCTCGACCTGTCCTACGCGCTGACCGCTCTGCGCGAGGGTAAGGTTCAGCTCGGCTAAACAGCCGGCTATTTATAGCCACCCGCGCGCTGCCGCATACAGCTTCACATTCACCGCCCATCCTCCAGCCCACACCTCCAGGAGATTCCCGTGGCAACCAAAGAATTTACTCACCTGCACGTGCACACCGAGTACTCCATGCTCGACGGTGCCGCGCGCCTGGGTGACCTGTTCACCTACGCTAAAGAACTCGGCATGAAGTCCATGGCGACCAGTGACCACGGCTTCCTCTTTGGTGCCTTCGACTTCTGGCGCCAGGCTAAAACGCACGATATCAAGCCCATCATTGGTGTGGAGGCGTACCTGACCCCCGGCACGCACCGCACCGACCGTTCGCGTGTGCGCTGGGGCGACGGCTCCCGCGACGACGTTTCCGGTGGTGGCGCGTACACCCACATGACCATGTGGGCTGAAACCACCGAGGGCATGCACAACCTGTTCCGTGCCTCCTCCATTGCGTCGCTGGAAGGTCAGCTGTACAAGCCGCGTATGGACCGCGAGGTGCTGCAGACCTACTCGAAGGGTCTGATTGCGACCACCGGCTGCCCCTCCGGCGAGGTTCAGACGCGTCTGCGCCTGGGCCAGTTTGACGAGGCGGTCCAGGCGGCGAGCGAATTCCGCGATATTTTCGGCAAGGACAACTTCTACTGCGAGGTCATGGACCACGGCCTGGATATTGAACGCAACGTCCAGGAGGATCTGCACCGCCTCGCCAAGAAGCTGAACCTGCCCTTCGTCGCCACTAACGACCTGCACTACACCCGCCAGGAAGACCACACCGCCCACGCGGCGCTGCTGTGCGTGCAGTCCGGCTCGACCCTCACTGACCCCAAGCGCTTCAAATTCGACGCGGATAACTTCTACCTGCGCTCGGCTGAAGAAATGTACGCCCTGTTCGGCGACATTCCCGGCGCGTGCGAGAACACCCTCGAAATCGCTGAACGCTGCAACGTGGAGTTCAATACCAAGGCGAACTACATGCCGAACTTCCCCGTGCCCGAGGGCGAAAACGAGGAATCTTGGTTCGTGAAGGAGGTCGAGAAGGGCCTGCACTACCGCTTCCCGCAGGGTGTTCCCGACACCGTGCGCAAGCAGGCAGAGTACGAGGTGGGGGTTATTACCTCCATGGGCTTCCCCGGCTACTTCCTCGTGGTCGCCGACTTTATCAACTGGGCTAAGCGCAACGGTATTCGCGTGGGCCCCGGCCGTGGCTCCGGTGCAGGCTCCATGGTCGCGTACGCGATGCGTATTACCGACCTGAACCCGCTCGACCACGACCTGATCTTCGAGCGATTCCTCAACCCCGACCGCGTCTCCATGCCCGACTTCGATGTGGACTTTGACGATCGTCGCCGCGGCGAAGTCATCGACTACGTGACCGAAAAGTACGGTGAAGAGAAGGTCGCGCAGATCGTCACCTTCGGCACCATTAAGGCGAAGCAGGCGCTCAAGGACGCCTCCCGCGTGATGGACCAGCCGTACTCGGTCGGTGAGCGCCTCACCAAGGCGATGCCGCCGGACGTCATGGGTAAGAACATCGCCCTGGCGAACGTGTACAACGAAGAGGATAAGCGTTACGCCGAGGCGGCAGATTTGCGTGCCCTCATCGAGGACCCGGTCGATAAGATCTACGGCCAGGTGTTCGAAACCGCGAAGGGCCTGGAGGGCCTGAAGCGTCAGTGGGGTGTGCACGCTGCGGGCGTGATTATGTCCAGCAAGGACCTCGTGGACGTGATCCCCGTGATGCGCCGCGAAGCCGACGGCCAGGTTATCACCCAGTTCGATTACCCCACCTGTGAGGGCCTGGGCCTGATCAAGATGGACTTCTTGGGTCTGCGTAACCTCACCATCATCTCTGATGCGGTGGAGAACATTAAGGCTAACCGAGGCATTGACCTGGACCTTGAATCCCTCTCGCTGGACGACCCGGAATCGTACCGTCTGCTGGCGCGCGGCGACACCCTCGGCGTGTTCCAGCTCGACGGCGGCCCGATGCGCTCGCTGCTCAAGCTCATGGAGCCCGAGGAGTTCGAGCACATTTCGGCAGTATTGGCGCTGTACCGTCCGGGCCCGATGGGCGCGAACTCGCACACCAACTACGCTCTGCGTAAGAACGGTAAGCAGGAGATTGAGCCGATTCACCCCGAGCTGGAAGAGCCGCTGAAGGACATTCTGGACACCACCTACGGCCTGATTGTGTATCAGGAACAGGTTATGGCGATTGCTCAGAAGGTCGCGAACTACACTCTGGGTGAGGCAGACCTGCTGCGCCGTGCGATGGGTAAGAAGAAGAAGGCGGAGCTGGATAAGCAGTACGCTACCTTCCACGACGGCATGATTTCTAACGGCTACTCTGAGGGCGCTATTAAGGCGCTCTGGGATATTCTGCTGCCGTTCTCTGACTACGCGTTCAACAAGGCGCACACGGCTGCGTACGGTCTGGTGTCGTACTGGACGGCGTACCTGAAGGCGCATTACCCGCAGGAGTACATGGCGGCGCTGCTGACCAGCGTGGGCGATAACAAGGACAAGCTCGCGCTGTACCTGAACGAGTGCCGCGCCATGGGCATTACCGTGCTCGCGCCGGATGTGAACGAGTCCACCCTGACCTTCGCCCCTGTGGGTGAGGACATCCGCTTCGGCATGGGCGCGATCCGTAACGTGGGCGCGAACGTGGTCGAAGGCATGATTGCCGCCCGCAAGGAGAAGGGCCGCTACGAGTCCTTCAACGACTTCCTGAAGAAGGTGCCGCTGCAGGTGTGCAATAAGCGCACCATCGAGTCGCTCATTAAGGCGGGAGCTTTCGACGACCTGGGCCACACCCGCCGTTCCCTGTCCCTCATTCACGAAGCGGCAGTGGACGCAGCCGTGGCGGTCAAGCGTAAGGAGGCGGCGGGCCAGTTTGACCTCTTCGGTTCCCTCGGCATGGACGATGCTCTGGGTGACGAACTGACCGTGACCATCCCGGACGTGCCCGATTGGGATCGCCGCGAGAAGCTGAACTTTGAGCGTGATATGCTAGGCCTGTACGTTTCGGACCACCCGCTGCGTGGCCTGGAACGTGCGCTCTCTGATGCCGCCTCCCACTCGGTGCACGACATCATCGGCGAAGACTCGCACGTGCGCGACGGCGAAACCGTCACCATCGCGGGCATGCTCACCGGCGTTTCGCGCCGTATCGCCAAGTCCAGCGGTAACCAGTACGCCTCCGTGGAACTGGAAGACCCCTCGGGCGCAACCATTACGGTCATGTTCTTCTCCCGCGCCTACGAGACGATGGGCGCCGCCCTGGCGGACGACCTCATCTGCTCGATTCGTGGCCGCGTGCAGCGCCGCGACGACGGTAGCGTGAACATGAGCGCGCAGGAACTGCAGATCCTGGAAATCAGTGATGACGGCCGCGCCGCACCCATCACCATCGTGGTACCCGAGTACCTGGTGACCGAGGCGAACCTGAAGGAGCTGAAGGAGACCCTGCGCGACCACAAGGGTACCGCGGATGTGCGCATGCTCATCCGCACCCGCGATAAGGAGCAACTGGTGTTGCTGGATGCGAGCGTGCGCGTGGAGCCGAACCCGAGCCTCTTCGGTGAAATCAAGACGATTTTCGGTCCGAGCTGCATTCGACGCTAAACATATATAACCCCGCAAGGTGGGAATGACAGGGTGGATTCTGCATAGCAGAGTCCACCCTGAGCGTATATTCACTCACACCATACGGTGTATCCGCTGTATATCACGGTAGAATAGGTATAAATATTCTTGAGCGCTGTATACGCGGGCGCTAGCGCCCAGCCAAGGAGAAACAATGTACTGCCCCTATTGCAAGCACACCGACTCGCGCGTGGTGGATTCCCGCACCACCGATGACGGCGCCGCAATTCGCCGCCGCCGCCAGTGCACCTCCTGCGCTCGCCGCTTCACGACCGTTGAAACCACCACCATTTCGGTGATTAAGCGTTCCGGCGTGACCGAGCCTTTTGACCGTTCGAAGATTGCCGCGGGCGTGCGTAAGGCATGCCAGGGCCGCCCCGTGGGTGAGGATGATTTGGCGAAGCTCGCCCAGGAGGTTGAGGAGCTGATTCGTGCTCGCGGTCTGGCGGAGATTAACGCGCACGAGGTGGGTCTGACCATCCTGGAGCCGCTGTCGAAGCTGGACGCGGTCGCCTACCTGCGTTTTGCGAGCGTGTACCAGGCGTTTGAGAACCTTGAAGACTTTGAGGAGGCGATTGCGCGTCTGCGTGAGGACCGCATCGCCCAGTAACTAGCTAGCCCAGTAACTGGCCAGCCCAGTAGCTAATGAGCTCAGCCGCCGCTACATGAGCGGCGGCATATAAAAAGGGGCTGTTCCCGAGATATCTATCTCAGGAACAGCCCCTTTAGCTGTAGCTACACTTTACGCTTCGCCGCGGCGCTTGCGTTCCTGCAGCATGCCGCCAGCCCACAGTGCCGCACCCACAATACCCGCGTTGTTACGCAGGGCAGCCATGACCATGGGGGTACGAATCTGGTCCTCAAAGTAGGGCATGAACTTCTCCGGGTTCTTGGAGATGCCGCCGCCGATGATGAACAGGTCGGGGGAGAAGAGCATCTGAACGTGCTCGAAGTAGCGGTACAGGCGCTTGCCGTACTTCTTCCAGGACAGCTCGTGCACCTCGCGGGCACGGGCAGAAGCCTGAGACTCGGCGTTGTGGCCGTCGATCTCCAGGTGGCCCAGCTCGGTGTTCGGGATCAGCACGCCGTCGTTGATGAGGGCGGAGCCAATGCCGGTGCCCAGGGTGATGACAGCGATCAGGCCGTCACGGTTACGGCCCTGGCCGTAGGTTGCCTCAGCCAGACCGGCTGCGTCAGCGTCGTTGAGGCCGTAGACGGTGCGGCCGCCCAGAGCCTCGCTCATGACCTGTTCCAGGTCGGTGTTGATCCAGGAGTCGTCCACGTTCGCTGCGGAGAAGACCATGCCGTTCTTCACCACTGCGGGGAAGTCGATGCCGACAGCGGACTCGGGGTCCGGTGCCAGGTCGCGGCCCTGCAGCTCATCCACTACGCGGCGTACAACCTCAGCCACAGCCTCGGGGGTTGCAGGCTTGGGGGTGTCAATGCGGAAACGGTCGGACACGAGGTTACCGGTGCGCAGGTCGACGATACCGCCCTTAATGCCGGTACCTCCAATGTCCACACCAATCTGCAGGTCCTTGGGGGTGGGGGCGGGCAGCTCGTTGATGACGCCGGGTTCTGCGTATTCGCTCATGGTTTTCTCTCTCTTTCGCCCCGCCTACTGCCGTGTAACCTAGGGGAGTGGGCGGGCTTGTCAGTGGGTGAATTGATATAAAAGTGAGGTGCTGGGCTTAGGGCAGGGTCAGGATGTCCGCGCCGTCAGCGGTCACCACGAGGGTGTGCTCGAACTGCGCGGTGCGCTTGCGGTCGCGGGTGACCACGGTCCAGTCGTCATCCCACAGGTCCCATTCGATGGTGCCAAGGGTCAGCATGGGCTCGATCGTGAAAATCATGCCCTCACGGATCTCGGTGTCGTAGGCGGGTGCCGCATCGTAGTGGGGGATGATGAGGCCCGAGTGGAACTCACGACCCACACCGTGACCGGTGTAGTCGCGAACCACGCCGTAACCGAAACGTGCCGCATACTTCTCAATGACGCGACCAATCACGTTGATCTGGCGGCCCGGCTTCACAGCCTTAATCGCACGGTTCAGGGACTCTTCGGTGCGCTCAACCAGCAGGCGGGACTCTTCGTCCACGTTGCCGACGAGTAGGGTCTTGTTTGTATCGCCGTGCATGCCGTCCAGGTATGCGGTGACGTCCAGGTTGAGGATGTCGCCGTCCTCCAGCACGGTGGAGTCCGGGATGCCGTGGCAGATGACCTCGTTCAGGGAGGTGCACACGGACTTGGGGTAGCCGCGGTAATCCACGGTGGAGGGGTACGCGCCGTGGTCGCAAATGTACTCGTGGACCAGCACGTCAATCTCGTCGGTGGTGGTGCCGGGCACGCAAATCTTGGATGCTTCAACAATGGCGCCTGCCGCAATCTTGCCGGCTGCGCGAACCCGCTCAACTTCCTCGGGGGTGTACATGTTCGAGTCGTTACCCTCGTTGGCGGTGGGCTTACCCACGTACTCGGGGCGAACAATGTGCGAGGGGACCGGGCGCATGGGGGTGATGCGTCCGGGGGTCAGACAACCCACGGGTGCTCGACCGGGCTCTGCAGGAAGATTGTGCGAAGTATTCGTTTTGGTTGAAGACATAGTTTCATCTTACCGGGCGTGGGCGGGTTGTGTCCCTTGCTCAGGCGCTAAAAAAGCGGCGGATACACAAGCCGTACCTTTTTCCCAGATTGTGAATAAAATTTCATGCACGCTAGCGGCAAAACCGCGCGGCGGGGAGCGGAGGAGAAGACATGAGAAAAGGGGAGGAACGCCGCGAGAAGCTTCGCCCGCCTCATTGCCACGAACCTGGGCGCGTGAGATGCTAGACATACTGACTCAATACCGTCGAAGGAGAACCCATGAGCGAGAAGAAAACCACCTGAGCGAAGCTATCGAATCGGCGGTTGAGAAGACCCTGAACGCAGCCGCCGACGCCACCAGCCCGCACGCTGACGAATACTGGTACAACCTCGCCACCGGTGAGGTTGAGCGCGGCCAGCAGAGCGCCGTCACCTCCCTGTGGGGCCCCTTCAAAACCTACGAGGAGGCGGCACACGCCATGGACCGCGCTCGCGAACGCAACGAGGCGTGGGACAAGGACGGCGGCCTGCTCTAAAGCCCAACGAACTTCTGCACGCATGCCTCTAATAGAGACATCTAACAGAGGCAGAAAAATAGATACAGCAAGACCCCCGAACCCGGAACACCGGATGCGGGGGTCTTCGCTTTGTCTCAAGCTATCTTCTCAATCTAAAGCCTTAAAGCCTATTCAAAGGTGTGCTCAGCCGCCGGGAACTCACCCGAACGCACCTGCTCACGGTAGGCGCGCGCGGCGTCCTCCATGACCTGGCCGACCTGCGCGAACTGCTTCACGAAACGCGGCACGCGGCCGGAACGAACACCCATCATGTCCTGCCAGACCAGCACCTGACCGGTCGTCACATTCGAGGCACCAATACCAATCGTCGGCACAGTACCCACAGCCTCATCCACACGGCGTGCGGTCTCGGTAGTCACCATCTCCATGAGCACGCAGAACGCACCAGCCTCAGCCAGAGCCACCGCATCCTCACGAACACGCTCGGCAGCCTCGCCACGACCCTGCACGCGGAAGCCACCCAGGGCATGCTCCGACTGCGGGGTGAAACCAACATGCGCCACCACCGGAATACCGGTACGCACCAGGGCACGAACCCACTCGGCCATCGAAGCATCCGCCTCAATCTTGACCGCGTGCGCGCCGCCCTCCTTCATCAGACGAACAGCGCTCGCAACCGCCTGCTGCGGCGACTGCTCATAGGAGCCGAACGGCAGGTCAGCAACCACCATGGCGCGGGAGGCACCGCGAGAAACCGCCGCAACCAGCGGAATCATCTCATCCAGGGTGATGGTCAGGGTCGACTCGTAACCGAGTACCACGTTCGCCGCAGAATCGCCCACCAGCAGCATGTCGATGCCCGCGCGATCAAAAATCTGCGCAGTCAGGGCGTCATAGCAGGTCAGCATGGAGAACTTCTGCCCGGTCGCCTTAGCCTGCGCCAGGTGAACGGTACGCACCTTCTTGACGGTGTCCAGGTCAAAAGGCTTCGATGCAGAAGCAGTCGCGGGAGCAGCCGCGGAGGTAGCGGCAGGCTGTGCCGCGTAGGGCGAAGAGATCTCGGAAGAACGCTCAGTAGTCATGCTGACTATTCTAACCCTGCACGGCTCCAAGCTGGCGTACCGCTCACCACGAGGGAACAACTATGCCTAGTTCCAGATGAGGTTAATGTAGTAGGTCGGGAACGACGCAGCGGCGTTCTTATTCATCAGCTCCGGAACAGCGGAAGAAGCATCACTAAACTCACGCGGCAAATCGCGCTGAATGAGCGCCTGCTGCACCAGAGCATCCCAGTACAGCTGCATGATTGAATAGGTGCAGACTTCCTTCACGACGTCCTCCGCGTAGGACTCCCACGCCGGGAGTGCCGCATCGTTATCGAAGAACCCCTCATAGCCCTGGGACAGGCCCGTATCGCAGGCGTTCACCGCGTTCTTCGCGTACTGCAACCAGTAGCTACGGCTCAGCTCATCGGTGGTGTTGAAAGTAAACGCCTCATAGTCTGCCTTCAGCAGGGCGTAAGACGCCTGAATAGAACCGGCGAGCGGGGCGTGCGAAGAGAAGACAATAACGTCCAGAAGAGCAGCGATGTACTCCATCTGCACCTTCTCGTAGGCAATGCCGGAAGGCTGAACCGGACCAGAATGCATCTGCACCAGCGCCTCCACCGCGTTGATGAAACGCTCAACGTCGGCGGTCGCCTTCACCATCAGATTCAGCAGACGCTGAACACACTGATAATCCTCAGAGATCTGCGAGAACACTCCAAAGGACAGGACGCCACGCTCCGAAGCAGCCGTCGCCAGAATCTGGCTCGTCAACCGCTGGCTCTCCGCCTCAGCCTTCGCCACGCTTACCAGCAGGGCACCGCAATACGCCAGCGCGCGGCCATCCACCAGCTGAGGCTGCTGCTGATGCAACGGCAGAAGACGCTCATGAAGCTGACGGAAAATCGCGCTCTGCATCAGAGCCTTCTTGCCCAGCTCCTCAGTCTTCAACAGCACGGTATCCGCCGAGAAATCACGCGGCACGAAACGGCGCGCATCCGGCACAGTAAACGGCGAATAGGGGCGACCCATCACCGGATGCAACAGCGACATCGTGGTAAACAGCGAAAAACGAGCCGCCACCGGCCCCAGCGAATCCGGGTAGTTCGGCGCATCCGGCGCGTTGACACGCTCCGTGCACAGCGTCAGCCAGGTCTGCTCCACCGCCCGATCAGACGCAATGCCAACACCCATACCCAGGATGCTCTCACCGAACGCCTCCGACGGAAGCTTACCGGGGTTCATGGCACGCGCCTGCATGAGCGCCACAGCCAGCTCCACCGTATAGTTCGCGCGGCGCTTCTTGCCCGCCTCATCAAGGTGCTGGAACGGACGCATGCCCGCAATCTTCTGTGCGCGCGCCAGCGTATGCAGCTCCTTGCTCATCGCGAACTGCTGCGGGTTACGCTGCATCATCTTCGACACCTCGTAGGCGCTCTTACGGTTCAGCTTCTCACGGCGCTGAGCACCCTCAGCCGACAGCGCATCATACTTGCCGCGGCTTGCGTGAACGTACCAGGAACGAATTACCTGAAGCGGCAGGAAGAAGAACGTGTACTTCCACGACCAACTAAAAATAATGACCGGAATAGCCGCGCTCGACCCCAAACGGCCCGTGTAACCGGTCCAGATGAACTCCACAAACGCACCAACCAGCGCCCACAACGCCAAAGTGCGAACCCTAAACGCCACTCGGGAGGGGCGGTCCAGCAGGTAGGTCGCACCACCGGTCTTGTTATTCTTCATGACGGTCGGGCCAAAGACCGCAACCGCAAAAAGACAGACCAGATACAACACCAAGAAAACAATGGGGGCAGCAATAAGTAGCAGCCACTCAAGCCCGGTGGGGTCAGCAGCAACCAGTGTGCTTGCCGCTAGAGGAATCTGTGCGGGCGCCACCTGTGCGGGTAGCGCCTGCGAAGCTGATGAGAGAAGAACGGAATGTAGCATACCCCCATTATCGCAAGGCGCCCCCGAACACGCCCCGCGAACCGTCATCTGCCAGGTATCTGAACACAACCATATGCTAGGTATCTGAACACAACCCGCACCGCAGAAAGCGGGGGAGCGGCCCCGATACCGCCCAGAATCTGAGCTACCGCGGCACACGAAAAGAGAATTTACACAAACGAAACCTCCCACCCCCCCGCCACACAGCAGAACCCGATAGGCTAGATAACAACAGGACACACGCCGGGGCAAGGAGGCGCCAGCACCGCTGGTACACAACCCGCCGCAACCCCTTGGAAGCCCAAGGGACACGCAGGACCTTCCGCAACAGGGTCTTCTTCACCTCGGCAGCAAATTTAGCGCGCCTCCGCCACCCACAGACGGGTACCACGCGGATGCGCGCCCGCACCGAGAGGGCAACTCATGGACCGCCAACAGGAATTCGTACTGCGCACCATCGAAGAGCGCGACATCCGCTTCATCCGCCTCTGGTTCACCGACGTGGTCGGCACCCTCAAATCCGTTGCGCTCGCACCGGCTGAAGTAGAAAGCGCCTTCGATGAGGGCCTAGGCTTTGACGGCTCCTCGATTGAGGGTTTCTCCCGCATCTACGAATCCGACATGTTGCTGCAGCCGGACCCCTCCACATTCCAGATCCTGCCCTGGCGTGGCGAGGAAGACTACACCTCCCGCATGTTCTGTGACGTGCTCACCCCCGACGGTGAGATTAGCGCATCCGACACCCGCGGCGTGCTCAAGCGCGTGCTCAACAAGGCCGCGGAGATGGGCTTCACCTGCTACACCTCGCCCGAAATTGAGTTCTACCTGCTCGAATCCTCCAAGCTCGGCGCCGACGGATTCCCCGTGCCCGTGGATCACGAATCCTACTTCGACCACACCCCCGGCGGCATCGTGCAGGACTTCCGCCGCAAGGCAGTGACCATGCTCGAAGAAGTCGGCATCTCCGTCGAATTCAGCCACCACGAAACCGGCCCCGGCCAGAACGAAATCGACCTGCGCCACGCCGACGCCCTGCAGACCGCAGATAACGTCATGACCTTCCGCACCGTCATCAAGGAAGTCGCCTACTCGCTCGGCATGTACGCAACCTTCATGCCCAAGCCCTTCACCAAGTACGCCGGTAGCGGCATGCACACCCACTTCTCCCTCTTCGAAGGCGACACCAACGCGTTCTTCGAAGCCGGCGCCGAATACCAGCTGTCCAAGACCGCACGCCACTTCATCGCCGGTGTGCTCAAGCACGCCCCCGAATTCACCGCGGTCACCAACCAGTTCATCAACTCCTACAAGCGCCTCTGGGGCGGCGGCGAGGCACCCTCCTACGTCTCCTGGGGCCACAACAACCGCTCCGCCCTCGTGCGTGTGCCCCTGTACAAGCCGAACAAGATGCAGTCTGCCCGCATCGAGTACCGCGGCCTGGACTCGGCGTCGAACCCGTACCTCGCCTACGCGGTGATTCTCGCCGCAGGTCTGAAGGGCATCGAAAACGAGTACCCGCTCATGCCCGCCGTGACCGAAGACCTCGCCGCCATGACCAACGCCGAACGCCGCGCCATGGGCTACAACCCGCTGCCCGCGTCCCTGCGTGAAGCCATCAATATCACCGAGGAATCCGAGTTCATGGCGGAGGTTCTGGGCGAGCAGGTCTTCGAGCAGTTCCTGCGCAATAAGCGCGCCGACTGGGACCAGTATCAGGCTCAGGTGACCCCCTACGAGCTCAAGCACAACCTCGGAATCCTCTAACGGCTGGATCCTCTCACCTCCTCACAGGATGAGTGAGCGCTGACAGCCTCAGGGCGGTACCCGCTACCGGTAACACGCCGGCGGGTACCGCCCACAGGTGTATCAGCATCGCTTTTTATCCCGCCGAAATTTATACTCTCTACCCACAGTTCTCACGCTATGACTGACAGCTCCCACTACCCGACCACCGGGCTCATCCGCATTATCGACCCCGCCAAAGAACCCAAACCGCTCACCGACATCGCCCCCGACGCACTCGACGACGAGCAACGCGCCGAAGCCGAACGCAAAGCCCAGCTACGCCTGCGCACCCGCATGATCGCCACCGGCTTCCACGACCCGTCCAAGGCAGAACGCTGGCTCAACGCACCCGAACTGAGGCACGTCTCGCAGGATGCACTCTTTGCCGGGCTGCGCCTCGCACCCTCACCGGATATCGCCCTGCCCGCCCTCGTGCGCCTCATCGAGAAGCACCCGGCGGTCGCCGAACGCGCCAACCGCGGCAAAGAAGAATTCGGCATGTACCGCCTGCTCGGCGCATCCCAGGCGATTGGCGATTTTCTCTACCGCCGCCCCGAACACATTGACCCGCTCTTCGACACGCAGGTGTACCCGGCTGAGAGCGCGCTGATTCGCTCCCAGCACCCGGCGTCGATTCTGCCGGAAACCGACGGGGAATTCCTGACCCCCATCGCACCGCTGGACACCCCCTACCGCCGCGACATCCTCACCGCCCTCGGCGCGGACCCTCACGCGGAGCGTCCGCGCGCTGCCGCCGAACAGACCGGCAAAGACGGCTACGTGACCCTGCGCGTCGCCTACCGTGCCGCCCTGGCGCGCATCGCCCTGCTCGACGTATGCTGCGAAGACCCGGTCGAAATGATGCCCACCATCGGTCGTCACCTCGCCGATCTGGCTGCCGCCGCGCTGGAGGGTGCGCTCGCCATTGCCCGCACCGAAGTGGCGGAGGGGCTGGGCCCCGGCCTGGCGGCTCCTCGCCGAGGTGAAGCCGTAGACGCCCTGGACTTGGCGATTATCGGCATGGGTAAGTGCGGTGCCCGCGAGCTGAACTACATCTCTGATGTTGACGTGGTGTACGTGGTTGCGCCCGTGGAACCCGCCGCCGCTGGCGCCGTGCCCAACGCCGGGGCAGAGGGGGAGAGCGCCCCGCTCAAGCTCACCGAGAACGAATGTTCCACCATCGGCACGGAGCTCGTGCACGCCCTCACCCGCGCCATCATGGGCCCCGCACCCGAACCCGCTCTCTGGGAGGTCGACGCGAACCTACGCCCCGAAGGTAAGGACGGCCCGCTCGTTCGCACCGTCGAATCCTACGTTCAGTACTACAAGCGCTGGGCGGAAAACTGGGAGTTCCAGGCGCTGCTTAAGGCGCGCCCCATCGCCGGTTCGGCGCAGCTGGGCGCCCGCTACGCCCGCGCCATTGACCCCTTCGTGTGGGAGTCCGCCGCCCGTGAATCCTTCGTGGAATCCGTGCAGGCGATGCGCGCCCGCGTGACCGATAATATTCCCTCACACCAGGTGGACCGCCAGATTAAGCTGGGCCCGGGCGGCCTGCGCGATATCGAGTTCACCGTGCAGCTGCTGCAGCTCGTGCACGGTCGAACCGACCCCGCTGTGCGCACCAAATCCACCGTGGATTCCCTCGCGGCGCTGACCGCCGTCAGCTACATTAGCCGCACCGACGCCGAAGCATTCAGCCGCGACTACAAGAAGCTGCGCGTGCTCGAGCACCGCATCCAGCTGCAGCAGCTGCGCCGCACCCACCTGATGCCCGAAAAGGACGCCGAACAGCGCGCCCTCGCCCGCTCAATCCTCTCCCCGGAACGCAACGGCACGCTCTCCGCCGAGCAGATGCTCAAGGCTTGGCAGAAAATTAAACGGAACGTCCGTTCACTGCATGAGCGAATCTTCTTCCGCCCGCTGCTCGCCGCCGTCTCCACGCTCAGCCGCGACGAAGTGGTACTCAGCGAACAGGCGGCACAGGACCGTCTTGCAGCCCTCGGCTACCGCGACCCGCGCGGCGCCATGCGTCACATCAAGGCGCTCACCACGGGTCTTTCCCGCAGTGCAGACATTCAGCGGCACCTCATGCCCGTGCTGCTGGGCTGGTTCGCCCGCGGCGTGGACGCAGACGCCGGCCTGCTCGGATTCCGTATCGTCTCCGAATCGCTCGGCAGCACCAGCTGGTACCTGCGCATGCTCCGCGACTCACCCGCAGCCGCCGAACGCCTCAGCCAGCTACTCTCCAGCTCTCGCCTCATGACCGACCTGCTCGAGGATGCCTCCGCCTCCATCGCCTGGCTGGACAAGGTCGCCGACCTCAAACCGCTGGGGGAGGAAGCGCTCGCCTCCGAGATTTCCTCCCTGCTGGCACGCCATGCGGACGCCGCCGAGGCGATGCGCGCCGTGCGCTACCTGCGCCGCCGCGAAACCCTGCGCACCGCCATGGGCTGGACCCTGGGCATCGTCGACGTTGAGGACACCTGCGCCGGTCTTGCCGCCATCGACGAGTGCACGATCGGTGCGGCGCTGCAGATTGCCCTGCGTGAACTCCAGACGGCACCGGAAGGCGCCGAACCCGCCGAAGTAGCCGAGCCCGCCGAAGCTGAGGCGGTAGCGGGGGAGAAGCTGCTCACCCGCATCGCCGTCATCGGCATGGGCCGCCTCGGCGGCGCCGAGAATGGCTTCGGCTCCGACGCGGACGTCATGTTCGTCCACGAACCCCTCGACGGGGCCGACGAAGACGCCGCACAGGAACAGGGGGCACGCATCGTCAACCGCACCCTGGCGCTCCTCAAGCAGCCCGTCAAACCCGCCATTCGCGCCGAACGGCCCCTCGAAGTGGACGCCGACCTGCGCCCCGAAGGTAAGCAGGGCGCTATCGTGCGCTCGCTGGACTCCTATCGCTCCTACTACGAACGCTGGGCGGAAACCTGGGAGTTCCAGGCGCTCACCCGCGCCCGCCCCATCGCCGGCGACGAGGCGCTAGGCGAGGCTTTCGTGGAGCTCATCGCCCCGTACCGCTACCCTGCAACTTTCACGCCCGAACAGGTGCAGCAGATTCGCCGCATGAAAGCACGCGTTGAAAACGAACGCATGCCGCACGGTGCCGACCGCACCCGCCAGCTCAAGCTCGGCCGCGGCGGACTCTCCGACGTGGAATGGCTAGTCCAGCTCGTACAGCTACGCCACGCGCACGCCGTGCCGGGGCTGCGCACCACCTCCACGCTGAAGGCGCTGGACGCCGCGGTTGAGGCGGGACTGGTCGAGGCTGCGGACGCTGAAATCCTCAGTGGCGCCTGGCTGCTTGCCACGAAGATCCGCGGCGGCAACGTACTGCGTGGCGTGCGCCAGTCCGACACCCTACCCTCGGGACGCGCCGACCTGGAAGCAATCGCCCGCTGGTGCGGATACCTGGCCGGCAGCGCACGCGCCCTTGAAGAGGACTACCTGCGCCAAACTCGCAACGCCCGCAAGGTCTACGAACGCCTCTTCTTCGAAGAACTCTAGAAAGACCGCCCTGGCGTTTTTGCCGGTGCGGATTTCATAGGGGAGGGGCGGGGAACCAGGTTCCCCACCCCTCTTTTCGTGCCCTATTGAAATTTTTTGTGGGCAACGCCTTCCTTAACCTCATCTCAACTAGAGCCGTATCCATCCCAAAACCCTGAAAATGTGACCGGCACCATGAAAATAAATTTTGCCAACATGTCCCAAAAAAGAGACAAAATACCCCGTTTTACCCCGGAAACACGCGGAACACCGGGTGTCTAACAAGGGATTTGGCAAACGCTCAAAAACCCCGTATAGTATTTACCTGTCAGCACGACGGAGCGAAAAACTCCAACGGAATGATTCAAATTGAATACGCTGATATGCGGTTGTAGCTCAGTTGGTAGAGCACCACCTTGCCAAGGTGGATGTCGCGAGTTCAAGTCTCGTCAACCGCTCGTAAGGACTCCAAGAGTTCGAACGCGTTCCCTTGTGGAGCGTATGCGGTGAGGTGGTCGAGTGGTTAGGCAGCGGCCTGCAAAGCCGTGTACGCGGGTTCGAATCCCGTCCTCACCTCGCAACAAAACAACTGTTTTGTGAGCGCGATTGGCGCAGCGGTAGCGCGCTTCCCTGACACGGAAGAGGTCACTGGTTCGATCCCAGTATCGCGCACAGATAAAGCCCTTAGCTTTCGAGCTAAGGGCTTTTGTGTTTAACTTTTTTGGTTTTGGTTAGAGGGGCGGTGCTCCTCAGCTGACTTGTGTTTATTCTGGAGGCGGTGCTCCGTATATTTCCTCCGCGCCGTCGCAGGGGACCCGCCCTCGCTTCGCTTCGGGC